>NZ_CAFI01000174.1 GCF_000239775.1 Bradyrhizobium sp. ORS 375 | reverse complement strand
GGCGATCGGCTTCGCCGCGCTCGACTCCAAGGCGGCGGCGATGATCGGCGACAGCAGGATGCCGAACACGGGATAGAGGATGCCCGCCGCAATCGGGATGCCCGCCGCGTTGTAGATGAAGGCGAAGAACAGGTTCTGGCGGATGTTGCTCATGACAGCCGCCGAGAGCTTTCGCGCTCGCGCGATGCCGCCGAGGTCGCCTTGCAGCAAGGTGACGCCGGCGCTCTCCATCGCCACATCCGTGCCGGTGCCCATGGCGATGCCGACATCGGCCGCGGCCAGCGCCGGCGCGTCATTGACGCCGTCGCCGGCCATCGCCACCACCTTGCCGCTGGCGCGGAGACGCGCGACCACCGCGCTCTTCTGCTCCGGCAGCACCTCGGCCTCGACCTCGGTGATGCCGATTTTCCGCGCCACCGCGGTCGCCGTGGTGCGGTTGTCGCCGGTCAGCATGATCACCTTGATGCCATCGGCCGCCAGCGCCTTCAGCGCGTCCGGTGTGGACGCCTTGACCGGATCGGCGATCGCGAACAGCGCCGCCGGCTTGCCGTCGACGGCCATCGTGATCACCGTGGCACCCTCCTCGCGCAGCCGCTTGCTCTCGACGCCGAGCGCGTCGGTGATGATGCCGAGCGAGGCGAGATAGGTCGGGTTGCCGAGCACGATCGCCTTGCCGTCAACCTCGCCGCGCGCGCCCTTGCCGGTCGGCGCATCGAAGTTCTTGACGTCGGTCAGCCTGAGCTTGCGCTCGCTGGCGTGACGGACGATCGCCTCGGCGAGCGGATGCTCGCTGGCGCGCTCGACGCTGGCGGCCAGCCGCAGCGCCTCGGCCTCGTCGATGCCATCAGCGGTGACGATGCTGGTCACCTTGGGCTTGCCCTCGGTCAGCGTGCCGGTCTTGTCGACCACGAGCGTATCGACCTTCTCCATGCGCTCCAGCGCCTCGGCGCTCTTGATCAGCACGCCCGCCTGCGCGCCGCGGCCGACGCCGACCATGATCGACATCGGCGTCGCCAGCCCCAGCGCGCAGGGACAGGCGATGATCAGCACACTCACGGCGGCGACGAGACCGAAGGCGAAGCGCGGCTCGGGGCCGAATGCGTACCACGCGACGAAAGCCGTGACGGCGGCGGCGATGACCGTCGGCACGAACCAGCCCGCGACCTGGTCGGCGAGGCGCTGGATCGGTGCGCGCGAGCGCTGCGCGTCGGCCACCATCTGCACGATCTGCGACAGCAGGGTTTCGCGCCCGACCTTGTCGGCCCGCATCACGAAGCTGCCGGTCTGGTTCAAGGTGCCGGCAATGACCCGCTCGCCCTCGTCCTTGGTGACCGGCATCGACTCGCCCGTCACCAGCGACTCATCGAGAGACGAACGGCCTTCGAGAATGATGCCGTCGACCGGCACCTTCTCGCCGGGCCGCACGCGCAAGCGATCGCCGGCCGCGAGCTCGGCGATCTCGACCTCATGATCGTTGCCCTCGGCGTCGAGCCGTCGCGCCGTCTTCGGCGCCAGCTGCAGCAGCGCCTTGATCGCGCCCGACGTGGCCTCGCGCGCCCGCAGCTCCAGCACCTGGCCCAGCAGCACGAGGATGGTGATGACCGACGCCGCCTCGAAATACACCGCGACAGTGCCGCCATGACCGCGGAACGCCGGCGGAAACGCCTGCGGCATCACGGTCGCGATCACGCTGTAGACATAGGCGACACCCGTGCCCATCGCGATCAAAGTGAACATGTTGAGATTGCGGGTCTGCACCGACTGCCAGCCGCGCACGAAAAACGGCCAGCCGGCCCACAGCACCACCGGCGTCGCCAGCGCGAACTGGATCCAGTTCGACAGCATGGGGTCGATCAGCCCGTGGCCGCCGACGAGGTGCCCGCCCATTTCCAGCACCACAACAGGGGCAGCCAACACGGCGCCGATCCAGAACCGCTTCGTCATGTCGGCGAGTTCGGGATTGGGTGCGTCGTCGAGACTGATGACATCAGGCTCCAGCGCCATGCCGCAGATCGGGCAGGTGCCGGGCCCTTCCTGCCGGATCTCCGGATGCATCGGGCAGGTGTAGATCGTGCCCGCCGGCATCTCCGGCGGCGGCGCGCGCTCGCCGAGATATTTGTCGGGATCAGCGGCAAACTTGGTGCGGCAGCCGGCGGAGCAGAAATGGAAGGTGTGGCCCTGATGATCGAAGCGATACTTCGACGTCGCGGGATCGACGCTCATGCCGCAGACGGGATCGATGACCTTGGTCGCATCCGGAGCATGCGCGTGATGATCGTGGCCACCGCAGCAGGAGCCTGCCGTTGCAGGAGCGGCAGCCGGGGCGAGGTACTTCGCCGGATCGCCCGCGAACTTGGTGCGGCATCCAGCCGAGCAGAAGTGAAAGGTCTGGCCGTCATGCTCGAAGCGATGCTTCGACGTGGCCGGATCGACCGACATGCCGCAGACGGGGTCCTTCACCTTGATCGCTGCCGGGGCGTGATCGTGCCCGCCACAGCAGGCGCCCGCGCTGCTTGCCGGCGTCTCGGCACGATCGCTGCAACGCGCATCCGAAGACGCCTGGTCTTGTCCGGTTTCCGCCGTGCCTGCGCGCGGTCCACAGCCGCATCCGCTTGCAGTGCCCGCTGCGGCACCATGCCCGTGTTCGGTTTCCGACATCGCCCAGCCTCGCCTCTTGAAACCTATACCCTGTAGGGGTATATAGGCTGCATGCGCGACGACATCAAGACTTCCTGTCAGAAACGTTTGAGCCGGATCGAAGGGCAGGTTCGGGGCCTGTCAAAAATGGTCGAGGACAACCGCTACTGCATCGACATCGTGACCCAGATCTCCGCGGTGCGGGCTGCGCTGCGGCGCGTCGAGGAGGAGATCCTGCGCGACCACGTCTCGCATTGCGTCGAGCACGCGATTGCATCGGGCGACAAGGCCGACCAGCGGCAGAAGATCGCGGAGCTGATGGACGTGATCAGCCGGTCGGATCGCTAATCTTGGTAGTCAAAGCGCGAGCCCTGAGCCACGAACGCCGTGTACCTCGCCCCGCCAGGGCGAATCGAAGCTTCGCTAGGGCGGGGAGAGGTCGGATGGCATCTTCAGATGCCATCCGGGTGAGGGGGGCTCTCGGTACGCCCGGTGTTCGTGGCTGCCCTCACCCCAACCCCTCCTCAGCGCGAGCGAAGCTCGTCGCGACCCCGTAAGAACGGGGAGAGGGAGCACACTGCCTGATGAGCGCGTGCTCGAATCCAACTTAGATGCAGTTAGCAAGAGTTCAGACCGCAACCTTGTTGCGGCGGCGCGCGGCCGGACGGGCAGCCAACGTCCGCACAGGCTCGGCGACGAGAAAATGCTCGTTGACCACGAGCCGCTCGATCACCTTTTCGATCATCACTTCCTCAGCCGCAACCGGCTGCGTCGCCTCTTCGTCAGCCGTCTCAGGAACGAGCGGCGGCGCTGTGACGGATCCTGGAAACACGGCGAACTCGCCCGCTACCTCCGCGAGCGGCTTCTGCTTGTCGGCCCAATGCAGCGTCGTGTAGTCGAACCCGTTGACGATGGTCGGCTTGACGATCTCGAAATAGGGCGAGATGTCGAAGTCGCGCGGCATGTACAGCGACGAATCGCGGATGTGCAGGATCTCGCGCTTGGCGCGCCTCGACGGCGCCCGCGTGATCTTCGGCAGGATCGGATAGCGCACCGCGTCGAACGCCTGCGCGATCAGCGCCGAGCAGATCATCTTGGTCGGATCGCCCGAGCCCAGCGCGATCATGCGCCGCCGCCAGCGCTGCGGGATCGGCATCGGAATCAAATAGCGCATCAAATCGATGATGTTCTTGGTGTCGTAGCCGAAGCCGATGCGGTTGATGGCATAGCGGCAGACGGTGTGACGGTCCTCGAACGTCAGCCCCACCGGCCGGCACACGCGGGTATGGTAGGCGAAATATTTCGATAGCGGCGCCGAGATCACGCCGTCGCCGACATAGGCCTCCACCAGCACATGCGGCTCGCCATCCGGCTCGACCGCGCCGTCGATCGGCCCGACATACAGCGCGGCATGCGACCAGGTCGATTGCGTGAGATATTTGATGATGCCGGAAATGCGGCTGTTGCCTTCGACCAGCAGCACGTCGCCGGGCTGGATGTCCTTGCGGAGGTAATCAGGATCGCTGGGCGTGAACGGCTCATAGCCCGGTATCTCCTTCTGGAGATAGGCGGCAATCAGCTTGCCGATCTGGTCGAGCACGATACCCATGACGGTCCCCGGGCGACCTTGACCGGCCGCTTGCCTTTGTCCCTGCTTCCATGATGGTCGATTGCGGTTGCAATTTGGTTCATAGTCGAAGCGTTCCCTGCGTCATCACGTTTACCATTCTCGTTGCCGCGCTGCGGCAGATGCGGCAAGTTCGGCAGAATCGCATCCCGCAAAAGCTTTCGGAAACCATGTCATGAGCTTCACGCGCCGCGGCTTCCTCTCTGCATCCGCGGTGCTGGCCGCCACGCCCCTGTTCGGCAGGGCTGCGGCCGCCGCACCGCCGCGCGAGGCTGACATTGTCGTGATCGGTGCCGGCGCGGCCGGCATCGCCGCCGCCCGCCGCGTCATGGCGGCGAACCGCAAGGTCGTGCTGCTCGAGTCCTCCACGCAGATCGGCGGCCGCTGCAGCACGGATCTCACCACATTCGGCGTGCCGTTCGATCGCGGCGCGCGCTGGCTGTTCAGCACCGACAGCAATCCGATCGGGAAGCTCGCCCGCGGCGTCGGTGTCGACGTCGTCGCCGCGCCGGTCGGCCAGAAGATCCGCGTCGGCCGCCGCAACGCGCGGCCGGGCGAGACCGAGCAGTTCCTTGCGGGTCTGGTGCGCGCGAATCGCGCCATTGACGAGGCCTCGCGCGGCAAGCTCGACACGTCCTGCGCCGCGGCGCTGCCGAAGGATCTCGGAGATTGGACCAACACCACCGCCTTCGTGCTTGGCCCCGGCGCAACCGGCAAGGATCTCGCTGATCTCTCCGTCATCGACAAGGCGCGCGCCCAGGACCGCAACGCGCCGCTCGCCTGTCGCCAGGGTCTCGGCACGCTGATCGGCAAGCTCGGCGAGGGCCTGCCGGTGGCGCTGTCGACGCCGGCGAGCCGCATCGTGTGGAGCAACCGCGACGTCGCGGTGGAAACCCCGGCGGGGCGCATCGCAACGCGCGCCGTCATTCTCACCGTATCCACCAACGTCCTCGCCTCGGGCGCGATCAAGTTCACACCGGAGCTGCCGAAACGGCAGCTCGACGCGGCGGCCAAGCTCAGTCTCGGCAGCACCGATCACATCGCCCTGATGCTGTCGGGCAATCCGCTCGGATTGGCCCGCGACGAAGTCATCGTCGAGCAGAGCAACTCGAACCGCACGGGTCTGTTGCTGGCCAATATCGGTGGCTCCTCGCTGTGCACCATCGACGTCGCGGGAAGCTTCGGCCGCGAGTTGTCAGCGCAAGGCGAGGCTGCGATGACGGCATTCGGCAAGGAGTGGATCGGCAAGCTGTTCGGGGGCGAAGCGGCCGCAGCGGTGAAGTCATCAGTCGCGACGCGCTGGAATCAAGTACCTGGCGTGCTCGGTGCGATGTCGGCGGCCGCACCCGGAAACCAGGGTGCACGCAAGATTCTCGGCGAGCCTTTGGGCCCGCTGTTCCTCGCCGGCGAAGCCACGCACGAGACGCTGTGGGGCACGGTCGACGGCGCGTGGGATTCGGGCGAGCGTGCAGCGGAGGCCGCGTTGCGCCGGATTGGTGCGCTGAAGGAGCCCGAGCCGGAGCAGGCGAGCGAGCGGAAGCGTGGTGGCCGCCGCAAGGTGCGATCAGCCTCGCCGGAAGATTGATTGCTGATCGCCGAGCTAACAGCGCAACATCTACGCGGCGTCGGTTGCTGCGCCCTCTCCCCTTGCAAGAGAGGGCATGTCGGAACGTGCCGCAGGCTCGTTTGGGCGAGGGGGATCTCACCACGATTGTCACTCACGGGGAGATAGCCGTCACCCGATCGTGTGCGTGGATCGGTCGGAGATGCCCTCTCCCGCAAGGGGAGAGGGCGCAATCATGATCATCGCGCCGGTATCTTCAGTCGTGCTTCGGTCGAGCAGCTTGGTAGTGTCCTCGGGTCGCTAAACCGGCAGCTTCAAATCCATCAGATCCTTAGCGACCACGATGCGACCCGTGTAGTTCTTCTTCACATCGCGCGTCCAATCCTCGTCCCTCACTTCGGGATCATCGCCCGGCACGAAATGGCTGAGCACCAGCACCTTCACGCCGGCCGCTGCCGCGATGCGTCCGACGTCTTCCGTGGTGGTGTGGCTCTCGAGCAGGTGCTTCTTCAACGTCGAGCCGTTCTTCGTCTTCAGCACGAGCCGATCGACCGCCGGGACATATAGGCATTCATGCACGAGCACGTCAGCGCCTTTGGCAAACTCGGCGAGCTTCGGGTTGTAGGCGGTGTCGCTCGAGAACACGATGGTGCCGTCCGGCGTTTCGAACTTGTAGGCGAAATTGTCGGTGATCGGCGGATGCGGCGTGCGGAACGCGGTGACCGTCACGTCCGGCGTCTTCACGACGACGCCGTCAGCATCGATATCCTTCGCGATCAGCAACGGCCGGGGATCGGGCCGGCCCTCGTCGTCGATGCGGGTGTCGACGTCGAACCTGTTGGTCTCCCAGAAGCTCCGCGTCATCGCCTCCAGACCTTTTGGTCCGAACGACTGGATCGGTGTCGACAGGCCCGCGGCCCAGGCATTGTAGAACAGGTTGCCGTATTCCAGATTGTGATCGGAGTGATGGTGGCTGATCAGGATGTATTTGATTGACGGGATCGGTACGCCGGCGCTGACGAGCTGGCGGCTGACGCCCATGCCGCAATCGATCACGAACGGCGTGCCGTTGACGACGACCAGATTGGCTGGGTTGGAGGCGCCGACACCGACCCGTGGCCCACCCTTGGTGCCGAGAAAGACGATTCGCGTGCCGCTCTTGGCGCCCTGTGCGAACACGGATGGCGCGGCGATGGCTCCGGCTGTACCCATCGCGAGCGACAGCATCGTGCGGCGGTTGATCATCGTGTCCTCCCGGCAGTGTCGTTGCGGAGAGGCTAGCCCCGGCCGAGCACGCCGTCGAGGGCCGGGAGTCCGAAGATGACGGCCATGGCGATCAGCGCGTAGCAGATCGCGCGGAACACGCGCTCGCTGGCGCGGCCGAACAATGACGCGCCGAAGGCAACGCCGAGTGCGTAGACCGGGCCGATCAGCAGCGCGAGCTTCAGCGAATCCCAGGTGATCAGCCCGCTCGCCGCATAGCTCACCATCGCGAAGAGGTCGGACGCGCCGAAGAACAGCACGATGTTGGCGCGCGCAATCTTCGGCTCGATGGGGCGACCGAGCCAGTAGCCGACGATCGGCGGACCGCCGGTTTGAGCCACGCCGCTGCAGAAGCCGGAGACGGCGCCCACGGCGACCGACAAAGCGGTGTGCTCCTTGCCGCGATAGCGCCAGCCGGACAGCAGCAGCGCAAGCAATGCGATCACGAAGCCGGTGATGATCCAGCGCACCGTGACCGGGTCGAGCCGGCTGAGGAAATGGGTGCCGAGGGGCACGCCGACCAATGCGCCTGCAACGATCACCGCCGTGGCCTTGCGGTCGGCGTTCCGCCAGGCGTTGGGGATTGTCGGAGCCATCGACACGAAGTCGATCACCAGCAGCAGCGGTGCGACGAGGCGCGGAGTCGCAAAACTGCTGGCGAGAGGCATGAAAATCAGCGCCGCGCCGAAGCCGGAGAAGCCGCGCGCGGTTGCTGCAATGAAGGCGACGATCGCCAGAGCGGTCGTCGCGAACGGGCTGAGGTCGGCAGGGATGAGCCCGGAGAGGCTCATCCGCGCAACGCGCCGCCGGTCTTCTTGGCCACGTCGGCGGTGATCCTGGCAGCGACGGCGTCGATCTCCTCGTCGGTCATCGTCTTGTCGCGCGGCTGCAAGGTCACGGCGATCGCGACCGATTTCTTGCCGTCCTCGATGCCCTTGCCTTCGTAGATGTCGAACACGGTGACGTCGCTGATCAGCTTCTTGTCGACGCCCTGCGCCGCCTTCACGATGTCGCCGGCCTTGACCTTGCGATCGACGATGAAGGCGAAGTCGCGCGACACCGGCTGGAACGCTGAGAGCTCCAGCACCGGCTTGGCACGGGTCGGCTTCGCCTTGGCGGCCGGAATGCGGTCGAGAATGACCTCGAAGGCGACCAGAGGGCCGTCAGCCTTCAGTGCCTCCAGCGTACGCGGATGCAGCTCGCCGAAATGGCCGAGCACGTTCTGCGGTCCCATCTGGATCGTGCCGGAGCGTCCCGGATGCATCCAGGCAGGTCCCCCGGCGACGATCTGCAGCGACGCCATCGGCGCGCCGGCCGCAGCCAGCACCGCGAGCGCATCGGCCTTCGCGTCATACGCATTGGCCGGCTGCGATCCGGTCCAATGCCGGCCGAGGCCCTTCGACGCGGCAATGCCGCGGCGGATGCCGCTGGCGGCGACGAACTGATCCTCCGGACGATCGCCCTTGAAGATCTGGCCGACCTCGAAGATGGCGGCGTCGCCGAAGCCGCGATCGGCATTGGCCTGCACGGTGGCGATCAACCCCGGCAGCAGGCTGGGGCGCATGTCAGAGAGATCCGACGCAATCGGATTGGCGAGCGCGAGCTCGGCCTTGCCGCCGCCGAACAGCTCGGCGGCCGGCTTGGAGATGAAGGACCACGTCACGGCCTCGACCATGCCGCGTGCGGCGAGCGCGCGCTTGGCGCGACGCGTGCGCAACTGCAACGGCGTCAGCACCGGCTTGCGCGGCGCATCGCCGCGCTCGAACGGCGTCATCGGCACTTTGTCGACCCCGACCATGCGGACGATCTCTTCGACGAGATCGGCCTTGCCATGGACATCGCTACGCCACGACGGCACCGCGACCTTCACGATCGGGCCGGTACCGGCCAGCGTGAAGCCGAGATGCGTCAGGATACGGCGCATCTCCGGGAAAGGCACCTCGATGCCGGCGAGGCGCTTCACCTCGGTGATGGGAAAGTCGATGATGCGGTCGTCGCCATAGGCGTTGCCGACCACGACATTCTCCGAGGGCGTGCCGCCGCAGAGCTCGAGCACAAGCCTCGTCGCCATCTCCAGGCCGGGCACCATGAAGGCCGGATCGACGCCACGCTCGAAACGATAGCGCGCGTCGGAGTTGATGCCGAGCTTGCGGCCGGTCTGGGCGATGTTGATCTCGTTCCACAGCGCCGATTCGATCAGCACGTCGGTGGTGTCTTCGTCGCAGCCGGAGGCCTCGCCGCCCATGATGCCCGCGAGCGATTCGACGCCGGCGTCGTCGGCGATGACGCACATCGATTGGTCGAGCGTGTAGGTGCGGCCGTCCAGCGCCAGCAAGGTCTCGCCGTCGCGCGCGCGGCGAACGACCAAATTGCCCTTGACCTTCTTGGCGTCGAACACGTGCAGCGGACGGGCACGGTCGAAGGTCATGTAGTTGGTGATGTCGACCAGCGCGTTGATCGGGCGCAGCCCGATCGAGGTCAGGCGCTGCTGCAGCCATTTCGGCGACGGGCCGTTCTTGACTCCGCGGACCAGCCGCAGCGCGAAGCCCGGACACAGCCTCTCGTCTTCGACCGCGACCTTCACGGGGCAGGGGAATTCGCCCTTGATCGGCTTGATGCCGGGATCCTTGAGCTTGCCCATGTCGGCGGCGGCGAGGTCGCGCGCGATGCCGTGCACGCCGGTGCAGTCCTGGCGGTTCGGCGTCAGGTTGATCTCGAACAGGGGATCGCCGAGCCCGGCCCAATCCGCATAGGGCTTGCCAATCGGCGCATCCGCCGGCAGCTCCATGATGCCGTCGTGATCGTCGGAGATCTGCAATTCGGCTGCCGAGCACAGCATGCCGCGACTCTCGACGCCGCGGATGGTGCCGACCGACAGCGTGATGTTCTTGCCGGGAATGTAGGTGCCCGGCGGCGAGAACACGGAGACGAGGCCAGCCCGCGCATTCGGCGCGCCGCAGACGACCTGCACCGGCGCGCCACCGTCGCCGGTGTCGACCATGCAGACGCGCAGCCGGTCCGCGTTCGGATGCTGCTCTGCGGAGATCACGCGCGCGATTTTATACGGCGCGAGCAACTTCGCCTTGTCCTCGAGATGCTCGACCTCGAGGCCGATCATCGTCAGCTTGTCGGCGAGCTTCTCCACCGGCTCATCGGTGTCGAGATGGTCCTTCAGCCAGGACAGCGTGAATTTCATGGCTGCATGCCTCGGATCTTGCTGTTGTTCGTGTCGTGTGAGTTGTCTTGTAAATTGTTTTGGCCGCTCGCACCGCTCTCTCCGTTCCCTCCCCCCTTGTGGGGGAGGGTCAGGGAGGGGGGTAAGCCGCGGGCGCGAGCTTGGATAGCCTGGCGGATGGCCTCAACGACGCCTTCCAAATTCGAGGTCACCTGCTCATTGGTGAAGCGGAGGATCTGAAAACCTTCCGCTGCCAAGAATGCATCGCGAGCGGCGTCCTTCATCTGGCGTTCGGGAAAGTCGTGCGACTCGCCGTCGAGCTCGATCACGAGCTTTGCGGAGAAGCAGACGAAGTCAGCGATATAGTTGCGAAATGGCACCTGTCGACGAAAGCCGATGCCATCGATCCGGTTTGCCTTGATGTAGCGCCACAGCAGCGTCTCCGCGCGCGTCATCGCCTGGCGAAGTTGCTTCGCTCTGTTGCGCTGGCGCTCGCTGACATCTGCGTGGGGCATCCTGGGCTACCCCCCTCCCTGACCCTCCCCCACAAGGGGGGAGGGAACGGAGAGACCGGTCGTAGCCGAACCAAGCATACGGCGGGCCCAGCCCTCCCCCGCAAGCGGGAGAGGGAGTCTGACCGTCCGATTCGAGAGAGCCGGGCCGCTCTCGCTCACGTGCTCAATCCCCCCGCCAAGGTCGGCACCTCCAGCGGCTTGAAGCCGTAATGCGACAGCCAGCGGACGTCGCCTTCGAACAGCTGGCGCAGATCGCTCATGCCGTATTTCAGCATCGCGATGCGGTCGATGCCCATGCCCCAGGCGAAGCCTTGATATTCGTCGGGATCGATGCCGCAGGCGCGCAGCACGTTCGGATGCACCATGCCGCAGCCGAGAATCTCCAGCCAGTCCTCGCCCTCGCCGAAGCGGATCTCGCCCTTGTCGCGGCGGCACTGGATGTCGACCTCGAGCGACGGCTCGGTGAACGGGAAGAACGACGGCCGGAATTTCATGTTGATGTGGTCGACCTCGAAGAAAGCCTTGCAGAACTCGTGCAGGATCCATTTGAGGTGGCCGAGATGCGAGCCCTTGTCGATGACGAGGCCCTCGACCTGGTGGAATTGCGGCGTGTGGGTCGCGTCGGAATCGATGCGGTAGGTGCGCCCCGGGCAGATCACGCGGATCGGCGGCTTCTGGCTCAGCATGGTGCGCACCTGCACCGGCGAGGTGTGGGTCCGCAGCAGCATGCGCGAGCCGTCCGGCTTCGGATTGAAGAAGAACGTGTCGTGCATCTCGCGCGCCGGATGGCCTTCCGGGAAGTTCAGCTTGGTGAAGTTGTAGTCGTCGGTCTCGACATCGGGGCCTTCGGCGATCGAGAAGCCCATGTCGGCGAAGATCGTGGTCAGCTCGTCCATCACCTGGCTGAGCGGATGGATGCGCCCGGTGTCGGCCGGCGTGTCCTGCAGCGGCAGGGTCACGTCGATGGTCTCGGCCGCGAGGCGGGCATCGAGCGCGGCGGCCTTGAGCACGTCGCGGCGCGCGGTCAGCGCCTGCGTGACCTTGTCCTTGGCGAGGTTGATCGCTGCGCCTTGGGTCTTGCGCTCGTCCGGCGACATCTTGCCGAGGGTGGCGAGCAGCGCCGAGATCGAGCCCTTTTTGCCGAGCGCGGAGATGCGCACGGCCTCCAGCGCGGCTTCGTCGCCGGCGGCGGCGATCTGATCGAGGATCGAGGTTTCGAGCGAGGCGAGGTCGGACACGGGCAAAATCTCCGCGGGGCAAAGGCGGCTGGGTTGTCGCCGCGACGGCGACAGGGGTCAAGCGAAACGAGCGATCGCGCCAGACAGCAAAAAGCGGCCGAGAGCGTCGGCCGCTTTTGAAGTCCTCACGATGCGGAAGGCGATCAGGCGGCGAGCGCCGCCTTGGCCTTCACAACGATCGCCTCGAACGCGGCGGGCTCGTTGATCGCGAGATCCGACAGCACCTTGCGGTCGACGGTGATGCCGGACTTGGACAGGCCGTCGATAAATCGGCTGTAAGTCAGCTCGAACGGACGCACGGCGGCGTTCAGGCGCTGGATCCAGAGCGCGCGGAAGGTCCGCTTCTTGCGCTTGCGATCGCGGAACGCATACTGGCCGGCCTTCTCGACGGCGGCCTTGGCGGCGCGGATGGTGTTCTTGCGGCGGCCGTAGAAACCCTTGGCGGCCTTGTAGACCTTCTTGTGCTTGGCGTGGGCGGTCACACCGCGTTTGACGCGAGACATGACGGTAATCCTTGTTCAGAGATGACGGAGAAGCCGCGTGGCGCGGCCAGGGTTCGGAAGCGAGGAGCCGCTCAGGCGTTCGGCAAGAAGTACTTCTTGACGTTGTCGCCGTCGGTCTTGAACAGCACGCGAGTACCGCGCAGCTGCCGGATCTGCTTCTTGGTCCGCTTGATCATGCCGTGGCGCTTACCGCGCTGAGCGTGCATGACCTTGCCGGTCCCCGTCACCTTGAAGCGCTTTTTGGCGCCGGATTTGGTCTTCAGCTTGGGCATTTGGCTCTCCTTGATGCCAACGGCAAGCCGCCCGCGAAAGCGGCGCCATCCGGCGAAATTGCTCGTTAGAGCGTTGATTGTGCTCAGGTTTCGGATCCAGACCCGGACCCACCCGCACAGGACATCGCCACGGCAGCCCTTGATCAGCCGGGCGACGAAGGCCGCGCTTATGCCAGAGAAGTTCGGAAATGGCAATGACCGGAAGCGCTTCTCCGGATTCGAGAGGAATGCCGAGCACGGCGCCCATCCGGCCGTGAGGGCCGTTCAGAAGCAATCAAGGACGTTGGCAACAAAGTTTCCCGCGCGCCACCCGTAGCCGTCAATCCAAGCTTTACCCCGAGGACCCTACCGTCTGCTTCAACTACCACGAGAATTTCCGAAATCTGCACCGTCCCAGAGATGAACAGCAGCAATTCACCCATCGACACCGCTGTCGGCCCGTCAGCCTCGACCTCCGTCAGCCCGGCGACAGCAGGATCAGAGGTCCAAGCGGGGCCCTTGCCCCGGCGTCTGCAGTTCGGGGCCATCGCCCGCGCCACGCCGTTGTCGATCGTCAGCACGCTCATCAACACGACGGTCGTGCTGGTCTCGTTCCGCGCGGTGGTTGATTGGAATCTGCTGCTGCTGTGGTCCGGCGTCTCCTATGCGCTCGGGATCATGTTGCTCTATCGCTGGTTTGCGCAGCAGCGCCGGAACCGGCGAGCCACCGGGCCACGGCCGCCCAGGAAGCCGAAATCCGCGCGCAAGAACGTCATCATGGCCGCGATCATGGCCGCGCCTTGGGGAATCCTGGGGCTGTGGCTGTTCGGGCAGCTCCCTCCCGAACAAGAGATGGTGCTGATCGCGGCGTCCGTGGGCATGGCGGGCGGCGGCAGCGTGCTGCTGTCGTCTGTCTACCCGGCTGCCGTCACCTACGTGGCGGTGATCATCGGGCCCGTGATCGTCAGATGTTTGACGTTGCCCGGCAGCAACTACACGATGATGGGGCTCATGGCGCTGAGCTATGGGTTCTTTCTGATCACCACGACCAGCACCTATGCAAAACTCTTCGCTGAACGGGGCGAGGCTCTCGATCGACTGGGCAAGAGCCTCGCCGCTGCGGAAGAGGCGAGCCGGGCCAAGTCGGACTTTCTGGCGATGATGAGCCACGAAATCCGGACGCCGTTGGCCGGCATGATGGGAATGATCGACCTGCTCGTCGGGACCGAGCTGAACGAGGAGCAGTGCGGGCTGGCTCACGTCGCCCATGAATCGGCGCGCAATCTGCTGACGGTCGTCAACAACATCCTGGACTTCTCCAAGCTCGAGGCCGGGCAGTTCGAGCCGGAATCGATCCCCTTCAGCGTGCGCCATTCGGTCGATGAGGTGAGGCTGCTGCTGGCACCGAAGGCACGAGGCAAGGGACTGCAATTCGAGACCAGCATCAGCAGCGAGATTCCGGACCAATTGGCCGGCGATCCCAGCCGTCTCGGTCAGATCCTGCTCAACCTGGTCGGCAATTCGATCAAGTTCACCGAGACCGGCACGATCAGCATCGCGGCCTTCCCGGTCGCGTCCTCGCCTGAGTTCATGCAACTGCGGTTCGAGGTGAGGGACACCGGGACGGGCATTCCTGCCGATGTGCAGAAGGGCCTGTTCAATGCCTTCGTGCAGGCGGACTCGTCGATTTCCCGCAAGTATGGCGGCAGCGGGCTGGGACTCGCGATCTGCAAGCGCCTGTGCCAGGCGATGGGAGGCGACATCGGCGTCGACAGCGAGCCCGGACGCGGCAGCACGTTCTGGTTCACGATGAGGTGCGGCCCCTGCGACGCGCCGGTGAAGGTGCCGTCGCCGCCGTTGGTGCCGACGATCCAGCGTGAGACGGCGGATTTGAAAATCCTGGTGGCCGAGGACAACGACATCATCCGCTCGCTGGTGTCCAAGCTGCTCGCCCGAAGCGGCTATCGGGCGGACCTCGTCTGCAACGGCCGGGAGGCGGTCGAAGCGGTACAGCGCCAGACCTATGATCTCGTGCTGATGGACATGCAGATGCCCGAGATGGACGGCATCACGGCAAGCCGGCTGATCCGTGCCATCGATGGACCCGTGCGCAACGTGCCGATCATCGCCCTGACCGCGAACGCGCTGGTCGGACAGCGCGAGATCTGTCTCGCCGCGGGGATGAATGACTTCGTCACCAAGCCGATCCGCCCCGAGGCGCTCCAGGCCGCGATCGCCATGCACCGCCCCGTCGCTCCGGGCGCCTCTGGCGAGACGGCGGTCGTTTCGGCGATCTGACCAGATCGTCTCGAAGCGGCCACGGACTGCTCGGGGGCGGCCTGCCGCGTCGGCAGGAAAAAGCCCGCCAATCGCGTGGCGGGCCCGGTTTGGCGCGTCGGGATCTGGCGGCTAGCGCGGGGCCAGAACCATGACGACCTGACGTCCCTCGAACTTGGCGTCCTGCTCGACCTTGGCAAACGCCGCGACGTCGGACTTGACCTTGTCGAGCAGCTTGGTGCCGATCTCCTGGTGCGCCATTTCGCGGCCGCGATAGCGCAGCGTGATCTTGACCTTGTCGCCCTCTTCGAAGAAGCGCTGCATCGCCCGCATCTTCACGTCGTAGTCGTGGTCATCGATCATCGGACGGAGCTTGATCTCCTTGATCTCGACGACCTTCTGCTTCTTGCGGGCCTCGGCGGCCTTCTTCTGCGCCGAATATTTGTACTTCCCGTAGTCCATGATCTTACAGACGGGAGGCGAGTTGTTCGGCGAAATCTCGACCAGATCCATGCCGGCCTCTGCCGCCATCTTGATGGCGACGACGGTCTCGACGACACCACGGTTGGTGCCTTCGGCGTCGATCAGCTGGATCTGCGCATTGCGAATCTCATCATTGGTGCGCGGCCCGTCTTTGACGGCAGCGGGCGGGGCTCGATTGGGGCGGCGAATGGGTAGTTCTCCAAGGTTGTGGAAGAAGGCGGCTAGTTTGAAGGAAGATGCCTTTGCGGGCAAGGTCGCGCAGGCCCGGTGCGTCGAAATTCCGCCCGGCCTTGGCGGCACTTGCGTCGCACGCGCAGGATGTCAACGTGACGGCGTCGTCCCCCAAAAGAGACCATCTGGCCAGAAATGGCGCTCGAACCGCGCTCCCGGCCGTCATGGTTCCGCCCGCGGACATAGAGTGCGCGGCGCGCTTTCGCAAGCGGCAGCGCCGGGTTTGGCCAATTGACGGGAACGCCCGGTTCGCCCACACAACGTCCGCCATCGAGTAACGATCCATGAACCAAGCTGTCGAATCGACCGATCTCCCTGCTTTCATAGCGGTCGGCACCGGCGAATCCGCCCGCCGGATCGCGGTCCGGGCGCGTCCGGGCAATCCGCCCGGTCTGTTCTGGCTCGGCGGCTTCAATTCCGACATGAAGGGCACCAAGGCGCTGGCGCTCGATGCCTGGGCGGCGGAGCACGGCCGCGCCTGCGTCCGGTTCGACTATTCCGGCCACGGCGAATCCGGCGGGCGCTTCGTCGACGGCACCATCGGCCGCTGGCTCGAGGAGAGCGTCGCCGTGTTCCGCCAGTTCTGCCGCGGGCCGCAGGTGGTGATCGGCTCCTCCATGGGCGGCTGGATGGCACTGCTGCTGGCGCGCGAGCTGCTGAAGCAGCCCGGCGAGGCGACGCTGGCGGGCATGGTGCTGATCGCGCCGGCGCCCGATTTCACCGAGGAGCTGATGTGGAAGGGCTTCTCGCCGGAGGTCCGCCAGGAGATCGAGAGCCGTGGCGTCTGGATGCGGCCGTCCGACTATGGCGAGCCCTATCCGATCACCAGGGCGTTGATCGAGGAGGGACGGAATCACCTGCTGCTCGGCAGCGCCATCAATGTCGGCTGCCCCGTGCGCATCCTGCAGGGCGCTCAGGATCCCGACGTGCCCTGGCAGCACGCGTTTGCGCTGACGCACCGGCTGCCCGCCGAGGACGTGGTGCTGACCATGATCCAGGACGGAGACCACCGTCTGTCGCGGCCGCAGGACATCGCGCGCATGCTGGCCGCAGTCGGCGAAATGGGCTGAGGCGGCCGGCGTCAGCATCGGGCTTCCCATTCGGCGCGGACGCTGTCGTCGGGTTCGGTCGCAAGCGCGACCTCCGCGCGCCGCATGAAGGCAATCACGTCGAGCAACTGCCCGAGCGCCCAGGCAGCGGCGCCGCGGACCAGCGGATTCGGATCGGCCGTCAGTCGCTCCGCGACCGGAGCAAGCCCGGCCTCGCCGGAGTTGCCGATCGCGATCAGCACGTTGCGCAGGAAGCGGTCGCGGCCGATGCGCTTGATCGGCGACTTCGTGAACAGCGCCCGGAACGCGGCATCGTCGAGCGCGGCCAGTTCGTCGAGAGCCGGCGCGCGCAGCGCGTCGCGGGCCGCCAGTTTCGCCTCGCGCCCCGCTTGCGCGAACTTGTTCCACGGGCAGGCGGCCAGGCAGTCGTCGCAGCCATAGATGCGGTTGCCCATGGCCTTGCGGAATTCGCGGGGGATCGGCCCCTTGTTCTCGATGGTCAGATACGAGATGCAGCGCCGCGCATCGAGGCTGTAGGGCGCCGGGAACGCCGCGGTGGGGCAGCTGTCGAGGCAGGCCCGGCAGGAGCCGCAATGATCACGCTCCGGCGCATCCACGGGCAGCTCGAGCGTGGTGTAGATGGCGCCGAGGAACAGCCAGGAGCCGAAGCCGCGCGACACCAGATTGGTGTGCTTGCCCTGCCAGCCGATGCCAGCCGCTTCCGCCAGAGGCTTCTCCATGACAGCTGCGGTATCGACGAACACCTTCACGTCGCCGCCAGTCTGTGCGACCAGCCAGCGCGCCAAGGTCTTCAGGTTCTTCTTGATGACGTCGTGATAGTCATCGCCGCGGGCATAGACGGAGATCGCGGCGCGACTGCGCTGGTCGAGGACGGCGCGCGGGTCTTCATCCGGGCCGTAATTGACGCCGAGCATGATGACGCTGCGGACCTCGCTCCACAACGTCCGCGGATCTGTGCGCCGCGCGGGCTCGCGGGCGAGCCAGTCCATGTCGCCGTGCTGCCCTGATGCGATGAAGCGCTCGAAGGCAGCGATTCGCTCGCTGCCGATGACGGGCGCCGTCATGCCAACAGCATCGAAGCCGAGTTTGAGCGCCTCGGCCGCCAGTGCCGCCTTGAGGGCGTCTGGCGCGTTGGCGCTCAGAAGTCGAGATCCACGTAGGTCCGCGACGCCGGCACGCCGGCCAGCCAGTCGGACAGCAGCGGCCGGAACGACGGCCGCGACTTCACCCGCGCGTACCACGCCTTCGCGGCGTCGTCCTCGATCCATGGCACGTCGCCGAGATAGTCGATCGCGGAGAGATGCGCGGCGGCCGCGAGGTCGGCATAAGTCAGGCGGTCGCCGGCGAGGAAATTGCGCCGCTGCGCCAGCCAGCCGATATAGGCGAGGTGATAGCGCACATTGGTCTTGGCGGCGCGAATCACGTCGGTCGACGGCGGTCCGCCGCCATCCTCCTCGCTCATGAAGCGCTTGTAGATGCGCTCGGTGACCAGCAGGTTCGAGGCCTCCTCGAAGAACTTGGTGTTGAACCAGTCCATCAGCCGGCGCACCTCGACGCGCTCGGCCGGCGTCGCCGGCATCAGCCGCCGGTCGCCCGCCTCAGGCCCGCAGGTCTCGTCGAGGAATTCGGCGATCACGCCGACGCCAGGCACGGGCGGCATGTCGTCCACCGAGAGCACCGGGGTCGTGGCCGCCGGATTGAGCACGAGGAACGCCTCGCGGCGCTCCCAGGCACGTTCCTCCACCAGGCGCAGATCGAGGCCGTATTCGCCGAGCACCAGCCGGACGAAGCGCGAATGCGGACAAAAGGGGTGGTGGTAGAGCGTGTACATGGAGCCTTTCGACGATCGCGCAGCGGCTTGGCACTTAACGAACAATCAACCACCGGCTCGCGCCGATGGATCGTCCCGATACCGGCGCAGGTGGGCCCGGCGCGATTCGGACCATTAGCGCATGGTCGGCGAAAGTGTAAGCAGTAGGGCGACGGGTCGGCATGCGGGAAATGACGTTCCGGGAACACGGATCGAGATATGAGGTCCGCAAGCCGGTACGGCCGCGTTCTGATTCGTAGGCCTCGTCACACGCCGGTTCATTCATCTGATGTGGCCGGCCATGCCGCTTTTTGCAATTGCGGCCGCCGGCCGAATAGGCGAGAAGGGCCGCGTTTTGCCGGCAATCCTGGATCCGATCATGATGTCAGATACGCTGCGGGCGGTGCTTCTCGGCATTGTCGAGGGCGTCACCGAATTCCTTCCGGTATCCTCGACCGGCCACCTGCTGCTCGCGGAGCGCTTCTTCGGGCTCGGCGAGGACGGCTTCTGGAAGAGCTTCGCGATCCTGATCCAGCTCGGCGCCATCCTTGCGATCGTCGCGCTGTACTTCTTCAAGCTGACCCGCGTCGCCGTCGGCGCGCTCACCAATCCCGACGACCGCCGCTTCATCATCGGCGTGCTGATCGCGTTCCTGCCCGCCGTCATCATCGGCCTCATCGCCGGCAAATACATCAAGGCGCTCCTGTTCGACCCTTGGGTGGTCTGCTTCTCGCTGATCGTCGGCGGCGCCATCCTGCTGTGGGTCGACCAGATCGACTTGAAGCCGAGAGAGCACGACGCCACGCGCTATCCGCTGATGATGTATCTGTGGATCGGCGTCGCGCAGTGCCTGGCGATGATTCCCGGCGTGTCGCGCTCCGGCGCCACCATCGTGGCGGCGATGCTGCTCGGCGGCGACAAGCGCTCGGCCGCGGAGTTCTCCTTCTTCCTGGCGATCCCGACCATGGTCGGCGCCTTCGTCTACGACTTCTACAAGAGCCGCGCCGAGATGACGTCGGATCACCTCGGCCTCATCGCGATCGGTTTCGTCGTCTCCTTAATCACCGCGATGATCGTGGTGAAGGCGTTCCTCGGCTACGTCACCCGCCACGGCTTCGTGCTGTTCGCCTGGTGGCGCGTCATCGTCGGCACCCTCGGTCTGATCGCGCTGGCGCTGGGGAAGTAGTCCGCCGCTCTATCCGCTCGTCATTGCGAGCGTAAGCGAAGCAATCCAGAATCGCACGTGACGCCCTGGATTGCTTCGCTACGCTCGCAATGACGGCGGTTAACAGTTGTGCCCCTCACGCATTCTTGCGCTGAAACTGCCCCGCCGGGCGGAAGCGCCAGAGATATTGCGGGCCGATCGCCTCGAGCGAATCCGGCGTGATGCCGAGGCCTTGCAGAGTCAGCCCCGCGGCCGTCGCGGCTTCCGACACCACGTTGTCTTGGCGCAGCAGCTCGACCTGATCCGGCGTCAGCTTCAGCGGGCCCGGCGCGAATTGCAGGAAGGCGGCCTGGAGCTTGGCCAGTCCGAACGGCAGCGGCAGCAGCGCGCGGTCGCGGTCGGTGATGTCGAGAATGATCTTGAGGATCTCGCGGAAGCTCAGCACCTCCGGGCCACCCAGCTCGTAGGTCGCACCGGCCTGCGCCTTGCCGTCGACGGCATCGGCGATTGCGGTGGCGACATCGCCGACATAGACCGGCTGCATCTTGGTCTCGCCGCCGCCCACCAGCGGCAGGAACGGCGCCACGCGGGCGAGCGCGGCGAAGCGGTTGGTGAACTGGTCCTCGGGGCCGAACACGACCGACGGGCGCATGATCACGGCCTCCGGCACGGCGGCCAGCGACGCCGCTTCACCGGCGGCCTTGGCGCGGGCGTAGCTGGAGGCCGATTCAGCGTCCGCGCCGATCGCCGACACGTGCACCAGCCGGGCGCCGGCGGCGGCCGCAGCCTTGGCGACGGTGGCGGCGCCTTCCGCCTGCACGGCGTCGAAGGTCTGCGCGCCGCTCTCGGTCAGGATGCCGACGAGGTTGATCGCGACATGGCTGTCGCGCAGCGCCGCCGCGACCGAGTCGGGATAGCGCAGATTGGCCTGCACGGTGTGGATCTGGCCGACGCGGCCGAGCGGCTGCAGATGGCCGGCAAGCTCCGGCCGGCGCACCGCGACGCGGATGCGGTAGTCGCGCTTGGCCAGCGCCCGGACCACGTTGCGGCCGACGAAGCCGGAGCCGCCGAACACGGTGACGAGGGTGTCCAGATTCGATGCCATTGGGATCATTCCTGGGATAGAAGGGCGGTCGATCCGCCCCGGAGGAGAGGGCTGTCAGCGGCGATTCGCACCCCGCGGCCCGCCATCTTGCGCCGTTGTATAGCCCATCGCCCGCGCCGCGGAAAAGAGAGCCGTGTTTTTGCGCCTGCGGTGAGAAAAATTGTCATCTTGGGCTCCGAGCGGTTTGACAAGCCGCCCTTCGATCCGTACACACCGCCTCCACATGCCCAGGTGGCGGAATTGGTAGACGCGCTGGCTTCAGGTGCCAGTGGCTTAACGGCCGTGAAGGTTCGAGTCCTTTCCTGGGCACCACGCTTCGCTCTTCGAGCTCCGCGTGGCGCCGCCGAGCTGAAGCTCGGGTTGTGATTTTTCCCCGACATCGCTGTAGCTGCCGAAGGCGCAGGACCACAGATTCCGTGGGTCGCAGACGTTTCGTCGCGCACTGGCGGCTTTCGCCGTAAGCTCCATTCGAGCCATGACATCATCTCGTTGCACCACCTCGCTGCAGTTCTCGATCTCGCCGCGCTGA
>NZ_CAFI01000175.1 GCF_000239775.1 Bradyrhizobium sp. ORS 375 | reverse complement strand
AGGCGACCGCTCCGAGCGGCGCCGCAGCGCGGCTCGAACCAGAGATCGCGCCGGCGGCGAGCCCGGCTCCGCCGGCAGCCATGCCTGCGCCGGCGACGACGAGACCGCCGGCTGCAAGTGACGCCCCGACCGCGCTTCCTGCTCCAAGCTGCGGTCCGCCACCAACAAGACCATTGGCGATCCCGGGCCCGAACAGCCCAAGGCCGAGCAGCGACAGCGACGCCAGGACCAGGGCCATGGCGCTCTCAACGGTTGGAGGATCGCCGTCTGAGACCTGGGTCAACTGCCCGAACAGGGTGGAGCCGGTCCCTGAGATCAGGGCGAGCAGCAGAACCTTCACACCGGAGGAGATGACGTTGCCAAGCACACGTTCGGCTGCGAAGGCGGTCTTGCCGAACAGACCGAACGGGATCAGCACAAATCCAGCAAGTGTCGTGAGCTTGAACTCGATCAGGGTGACGAACAGTTGGATAGCCAGAATGAAGAACGCGAGCAGCACAACCAGCCACGCGAACAACAGGATCACAATCTGCAGGAAGTTCTCGAAGAAGCTCACATAGCCGAGAAGGCCCGAGATCGCCTGGAGGAGCGGCCGCCCGGTATCGAGACCGACTTGCGCGATCCGGCCGGGACGCAGGAAATCCGCCACCGATAGCGCAGAGCCTGACGCTTTCAGGCCGAGGGCTGCGAAGCTTTCGAAGACCACGCGGGCGAGGCTGTTCCAATTGCCGATCAGATAGGCGAACACGCCGACAAACAGCGTCTTTTTCACGAGGCGGGCAACGACGTCGTCCTCGCCACCGAAGGCCCAGAACAGGGCGGCCAGCGTGACGTCTATCGCCACCAGCGTCGTTGCCAGATATCCGACCTCACCCCCCACCAGACCGAAGCCGCTGTCGATCGTCCGGGTAAAGGTCTCCAGGAATTGATCGATGATCCCCGTTCCCGTCATCGGGCCGTCTCCTCCTCCGTTTGGTCTCGAACGCCCGCCCCCATCATCAGTGAAACATCCGCACGTTGGAGGACCGGTCCGCCTGGCCGAAGGTCAGGAAGCGGCGGAGCTGTTCGCGTGCCTGATCCTGGGCCGCCGCGCGCTCTGCCATCGAGAGGCTCTGCGCCCGTCCCTGGGCAGCCATGACGGCTGTCAGATCGGCGAGCTGTTGCGCCTGCATGGCCAGGATCTGATTGCCGGCCTGCGTGACAGCCAGGGCGCCGTCGGCGCTTTGGCTCGCAGCAATCAGTGCAGCGGACTGGCTCTTGATGGTGTCGAGATTGCCGACCACCCCTGCCTGCAGCTTGAGCGCATCCTGCAGCGCGGCCACGGACGTCTGCCAGCGTGCGCGTGCATTGTCGACGAGGTCCGTGGCGCTGGCACCAGTGGCGGCCGGTGCGTAGTTCGTTTTGAACGCCTGATCGATCTGCTGCACGTCATAGGCCAGGCCTTGGGCCTGCTTGAGCAGATCCTGAGTCCGCTGAACCGATTGCTGCAGCTGCACCAGTGATGAATAGGGCAGCCTGGCGAGATTGCGCGACTGATTGATCAGCATCTGAGCCTGGTTCTGCAAGGCCAATACCTGATTGTTGATCTGCTGCAGCTCGCGCGCAGCGGTCAGCACGTTCTGGGCATAGTTGTTGGGATCAAAGACCACGAGCTGGGCCCGCACCGGCCCCGCACAGAGCAGGGCCAGCAACGCCAACGATGCCGCCCACGGCCCGCTACGGGTCACCGGCGCGTCTCCAGATTCTCGAGACGCGGGATGAGGTCAGCTGCCCAGCCAAGATGTTGGTGCCGCAACCAGGCTGCAGCAAAACCAGGCCTGCCGGCAGCCTTGAACACGTCCGAAATGGCGATTTGATCGGCCTTGGACGACGCCGCGGCAAAGGCGAGAGCGACCTCGCCGAGGCCGAGCTCGAACATCCGATTGCCCCGGCGCGACTGGCAATAATAGTCGCGCTTCGGGACCGCACGGCTGACGAGCTCGATCTGGCGATCATTGAGGCCGAAGCGGCGATAAATGCCCATGATCTGCGGCTCGAGCGCGCGCTCATTAGGCAACAGGATGCGCGTCGGACAGCTCTCAATGATCGCGGGAGCAATCGGCGAGCCGCCGATATCGGAGAGCGACTGCGTCGCGAAGACGACGGAGGCGTTCTTTTTGCGCAGCGTCTTCAGCCACTCCTTCAGCTGGCCCGCGAAATCGGCATCGTCCAGCGCCAGCCACCCCTCGTCGATGATCAGAAGTGTCGGGCGGCCGTCGAGCCTCCGCGCAATCTGGTGGAACAGATAAGCGAGGACGGCAGGCGCGGCAGCGGTCCCGATGAGCCCCTCGGTTTCGAACACCTGGACCGATCGGTCACCCGCGACCTCATGATCGGCATCCAGCAGTCGTCCGTGCGCGCCATCCAGGCAGTACGGCTTGAGAGCACGCTTCAGGCTGTTCGACTGCAACAGCACCGACAGGCCGGTCAGGGTGCGCTCGGCCGCAGGCGCCGAGGCCAGCGAGGTCAGCGCCGACCAGAGATGCTCCTTGGCGTCCGGGGTCACCACGATCTTCTCACGCGCCAGCAGAGCCGCGATCCAGTCGGCGGCCCAGGCGCGCTCCATGATGTCTCCAATGTCCGACAGCGGCTGCAGCGCCAGCGAGGTCTCGTCATCGGTCGACAACGCTCCACCGAGATCGCGCCAGTCGCCTTCCATGGCAAGTGCCGCCGCCCGCAGCGAGCCGCCGAAATCGAATGCAAAGATCTGCGCATTCGGATAGCGGCGGAACTGCAGGGCCATCAGCGCCAGCAGCACCGATTTGCCGGCTCCGGTCGGTCCGACCACCAGCGTGTGACCGACATCGCCGACGTGAAGTGAGAACCGGAACGGCGTTGCGCCGTCGGTGCGGCCGAACAGCAGCACCGGCGCCCTCAAATGGTGGTCACGCACTTCGCCCGCCCACACCGCCGACAGCGGGACCAGATGGGCCAAATTGAGCGTCGACAGCGGCGGCTGCCGGACATTGGCATAGACGTGTCCTGGAAGGCTGCCGAGCCAGGCCTCCACGGCATTCACCGTTTCCGCCATGCAGGTGAAATCACGCCCCTGGATCACCTTCTCGACCAGGCGCAGCTTCTCGTCGGCCCTCGCCGGATCAGCATCCCACACCGTGACCGTCGCCGTGACATAGGCCTGGCCGATGTCATCCGAGCCGAGATCCTGCAGCGCTGCATCGGCGTCGACAGCCTTGTTGTGGGCGTCGCTGTCGACGAGGTGAGCTGCCTCGTTGGTCACGACCTCCTTGAGGATCGCCGCCAGAGATTTGCGCTTGGCGAACCACTGCCGGCGGATGCGGGTCACGAGCTTCACGGCATCCTGCTTGTCGAGCATGATGGCGCGCGTTGACCAGCGGTAGGCGAATGCGAGACCGTTCAGCTCGTCCAACAGTCCGGGCGTGGTTGCGGAGGGAAAGCCGATGATGGTGAGCACGCGCAGATGCACCGCCCCCAGCATCGGCGCGAGGCCACAGGTCAGCGGCTGGTCTGCGAGCAAGCCATCGAGATGCATCGGGATTTCAGGGACCCGAACCCGCTGGCGCCTGGTCGACACGGTCGAATGCAGGTAGCTCAGCACGGCCTCGTCGCCGAGCCAGCCGCATTCCGGCATGAAGCCACCGACAAGCTGCAGGATGCGGTCGGTGCGGTCGACGAAGCTTCGCAGGATCTCCCGGCCGCGGGCGCGGTCCGGCTGCGGCGCACCTTCGTAGAGCACGCGTTCGGAACGGGCGACGTCTTCTCGCGGCGGCAGGAACAGAAACGTCAGATAATAGGTCGACTCGTAGTGCGCCGCCTGCTCCTCGAACTGCGCCTTGCGCTCGGCATCCACCAGCGCCGACGCGGCATCCGGAAACACGCAAGCCGGGTAGGATCCGGCTGAATGCCGCTGCGCCTCGACGAAGATCGCCCAGCCCGATCCCAGGCGCCGCAAGGCATTGTTGAGACGGGACGCGACCGCAACGAGCTCGGACGGGACCGAGCTCTCGAGGTCAGGCCCGCGAAAGCGCGCCGTCCGCTGCAGCGAGCCGTCCTTGTTAAGGACAACGCCCTCGTCGACCAGCGCCGCCCAGGGCAGGAAGTCCGCGAGCTTGACGTTGGTGCGGCGGTACTCGGCCAAATTGAACATGGGAGCCTCACTGGCTGAGATGATTGGGAATGCGAAGGTGTCGGCGGACGACCTCGACAAAGGCTGCGTCACGCCGTGTCGCCCACACCGCGACCATATGGCCGACGAACCAGAGCAGCAGACCGAAGAACCAGAGCCGCAGGCCGAGGCCGAGCGCCGCCGACAGGGTGCCATTGATGATCGCAACCGATCGCGGAGCGCCCCCGATCAGAATGGGCTCGGTCAGGGAGCGATGCACTGGCGCGCTGAAGCCCTTGATCTCATCACTCATCAGAACAGCACCCCGCCGCCGAAGGAGAAGAACGACAGAAAGAAGCTCGACGCGGCGAAAGCGATGGAGAGTCCGAAGACGATCTGGATCAGCCGCCGAAAGCCACCCGAGGTCTCTCCGAACCCCAGTGACAGCCCGGTGGTGATGATGATGATCACGGCGATGATCTTGGCCACCGGCCCCTCAACCGAAAGCAGGATCTTGTTGAGGGGCTGTTCCCACGGCATGTTCGATCCCGCCGCATGGACGGGGGCCACCATCATGAGCACCGCGGCTGTAGCGATTGAACTCACAACAGGCCATCTAGCCAGCCGCGCCTTCATCGGTGATCTCCCATGTGAACGAGCATGTAGTCACCGGAAGGTGAGAGCCCCTCGACGCGCACGAGCTCGCTGATCCGCCGCTGCGAGCCGCGCCCGGCGAGGACGGCGATCACGCTGATCGTCTCGGCAATCAGAGCCTTGGGGACGCTGACGACAGCTTCCTGAATCAGCTGCTCCAGCCGGCGAAGGGTGCCGAGCGCGGAGCCAGCGTGAATGGTGCCGATGCCGCCGGGATGGCCGGTGCCCCAGGCCTTGACGAGATCCAGCGCCTCCGGTCCGCGAACCTCGCCGATCGGAATGCGGTCGGGTCGCAGCCGAAGCGCGGCGCGCACCAGATCCGACAGCGATGCGACCCCATGCTTGGTGCGAAGCGTCACGAGATTGGGCGCCGAGCATTGCAGCTCGAGCGTATCCTCGATCAGCACGACGCGATCACCGGTGCTGGCCACTTCAGCGAGCAAGGCGTTGACCAGCGTGGTCTTGCCAGTCGAGGTGCCCCCCGCCACCAGAATGTTGCAGCGGTCCGCGACCGCCTGCCGCAAGGCGTCCGCCTGATCCGCGGTCGCAATTCCAGAAGCCACATAGTCATCGAGCGTGAAGACCGCGATCGCTGGCTTGCGAATCGCGAATGTCGGAGCCGCAACGAGCGGCGGCAGCAGGCCCTCGAACCGTTCCCCCGTCGCTGGCAGCTCTGCCGACACGCGCGGCGAGGCCGCGTGGACTTCGACGCCGACATGGTGCGCGACCAGCCGGACGACGCGCTCGCCGTCTCCGGCTGCGAGTCTCTCACCGGTATCGGCCAGGCCCGATGCGAGCCGATCGACCCAGAGTCTGCCATCTGGATTGAGCATGATCTCCAAAACCGATCGGTCGTCGAGGTGACGCGCGATGGCAGGTCCCAACGCCGTCCGCAGCATGCGGGCGCCACGAGCGATCTGCTGTGTCTGGACGAGGCCGTTCACGTTTGTCTCCGATCATTGAAGCGCGATTGACTCAACGTCGCTCGGCATGATCAAAGATGCAGAGCTCGTGCAGGGACAAGACCAGCCTTGCCTCAAGCGTAGCCTGGCGAAGGAAAGCGCAGATGCCACACGACTCGGCCAGCCGGAGCGAACAAACAGATCACTGCGCGGCGCTTCCGGACATGAGTCTCTGAAGACGCCTGGGAGGTGGTCACCACCTGGCTTGGTTGAGCGGCGCTTGCGACATCGCCAAACGTTCGGCTGACGTTGCGACGAGATCTGCCCCGACACTCTCGTTTTCGCTGCTCGCCTGACGGTCTGGCGATCCCGCTCGCTGCTCTCGTGGAGCGGCGAACCAGATCAATGCTGCGGCCTGCAGCGCGAGGTTCACTCCGAAAGCAACCTGATAGGCGACGACCGGATAGTGACCGTTGGCTTGCGGCCATTGGGCGAGCAACACACCGATCCCGTATTGGGCGAGAAACCCCCAGCCGAAATGCACCACGTTCAGCGCGCCGTTGGCGCGGCCGGCCAATTCCTTCGGAAAATAGTCCGAGATGATCGCGAAGCTGAGCACGGTCGCGGCACCGACGATCGCGATGATCAGCCATGGCGCAATCGCCGGCAATGGCAGCCGCCACACCAGCGCCAGCTGAGCCGCCATCGAGATCACTGAGATCAACGCCAGCAAGCGCTCTGGACCAACGCCCTTGCGCCGCGTCCAATTGGCGAGCTTGCCGAGCATCCACGCCCCAAGGCTGAGCATGAGAGCGGTCACACAAAGCGCCGTCACGACCTGGGGTCGTGTCATGCCCTCTACATCGGCCAACCAGGCGGATGCCCATAAGCCCTGAAGTGACCACGCCGATCCGATGCAGGCTCCGGACAACGGCGCGACCCTCCAGAACCGCACATCGCGAAGAATGCTCCGCAAGCCGCCCGCCTCCGACGCGGGCAGGCCCTGATGTTCGCGTTCGGGCACCAGGCAATAGATCAGGATCGCAGCGCACCCGGTTGCGATTGCCAGGATGTCAAACAGGCCGCGCCATCCGGTCTTGACCAGGATCGCTTCCGCAGGGAGCGTTGCGCTGACGGCGCCAAGCGCTCCGAGCATGACCATGTATCCGTTGACCATCGCCACCCGCTCGCGCGGAAACCATAGAACGATGGCTTTCAGGCCCGCGGTCAGCGCCGCAGCGACCCCAAGCCCGATCAAGGCGCGCGAGAGCAGCAGAGACAGCGGCCCCGACGACCTTGCGAACGCTTCCGCGCCCAAGGCCGCGACCACGAGAAGCGCGCTCTGAACCCTTCGCGGCCCATAGCGGTCGAGCATCATGCCGACCGGGATCTGGGCCGCCGCAAGGACCGGGAAATAGGCCGCCGTGATCAGGCCGAGATCGGCCGCGTTCAATCCGAGCTCCGAGGCAAGACTGGCAGAGACGAGGCCGTTGATGGTGCGAAACAGATAGGACAGGAAATAGCCCATGGCGAAGGGCAGAAACACCAGGGCCGCGAGCTGCCAGCCCGTGATCTCGCCATGGGCCCGGCTTCCGGCCTCAATGCTGTTCCGGCCGAAGGCGTAGGCCGGCAACGAGCTGCCCTGATCAGCGCGATGGCGAGATCGCTCAACGGCTCGGGTGCGGCGGCAAGCGAAAGGGATCCTCGCCGCCCTCCCCGGCGGCAGGCACGCCCCAGGACACCTCGGCGACCGAAGGTCCGGCGCGGCGATGTTGAGCTGCCATTGGCTGGCTCACTTGACTGGCTCGCGCAGCGCCATCCGGTCGCGTCTCTCGCTGTCTTTCCGACATGTCACGCTGCAGCTGCTGGATCGCGCTGATCCGCTTCAGCTGGTCGAAATCACCATCGTCACCGACGACCGCGCCCGCGCTCTCCTGATCAGCCAGCGACGTCACCGCCAGATGGTAACGTGCATGCAGGGCGACCGTCTCATTGAGGACCTCGATGTCGCGCTGAATGGCTTGCAGCTGCTGCTCCAGGCCTTGCAGGCGATCTTGCGCCGGCAGTGCTCCATCCGGCGGATGGACCAGAAACCGTTCGAGCGCTTTTTCGACAACCATCGCTCGGTTCACGCACCTTTCCTCGGCGGCGGCCGCAAGGCGGGCGAGAACGTCGTTCGACAGCTGCAACGTGACTTTTTTCTTCATCGTTCGGACCTCATCTGGGTCCGTCGATTAGGTCAGCTTCCGTGGGCCTGGCACGCGCGAACTCCCGACTCGCGAGGTGCCGCGTGGAAAAAGAAACTCTGGCGTAGATGCGAGGCCTCACCCGTTTCAGGAGCCGGGCTCGCTCGATGGGGGTCTGACGAGATCCTCCGGGATTTCACGCAGGAAACTCTGCCCCTTCTGCAGCCGCCGGCCGAGCGCCTCGACAAATCCTTCGAACCGCTCTCGTCCCTTGATCTGCGCTGCGGCCTGTGCCTCGGACGGCAGCGGCGGCGTCACGGTCAGCCAGAAGCGAACGAATAGCGCATGCGTCTCGGCGATGATGCCGACATCGCGCTCAAGCCGTTGCAGCTGCCGCGAGAGCCTGTCGAGCCGGCGCGTCAGCGCCGCCTCGCGCCGATCAGCCGCATCGGGCGACAGGAACGACTGAACGGCCGCCTCGACGATCGCCGAGCGCGAAAGCCTCCTGCGATCGGCAAGCTCGGCGACCTGCCGTAGCAGCTCCGGCGGGAAGTAGACATTCATTCGATTCCGCATCGGGCTGTCCTCACAAGCCCATCTCATCACCAGGGTCGAGCGCAGCCTGACGCGCGATCCCCGAGAGACTCGCATCGCGTGAGCGGCCTTGCTGCGGCATCCGGACATCGTCGTCGAACACGACAGAAAACTCGTCCGCCGCGTGCCGGCCTGCCGTTTCGCTGGCGATCGCTTCGAACTGCGGCAGCTCGGGCTCGCGCCGCACGCCGCCATTGGCCTGCTCGTCACGTGCATCAGCCGGCACCGTCACCTGAGGTCCGGCGATCACGGGCGTGAGCGGCGCAAGCGATGACCAGTCATCCGCACCTGAAAACGCGCTGCTCCGGGCGACGTCCGGCGGCGGCAGAACGCGCGACATCAGTCGCTTATCCTCGAAATAGCGCACCTTCCTGGCGCGGATCGGTGGGGCGCCGGCGACCATTACGATCTCATCCGCCGCCGGCAACTGCATCACCTCGCCCGGCGTCAGCAGCGGACGCGGCGTTTCCTGGCGCGACACCATGAGGTGACCCAGCCATGGCGCCAGGCGATGCCCGGCGTAGTTCTTCACCGCCCGCATTTCGGTGGCGGTGCCGAGCGCGTCCGAGATGCGCTTGGCGGTTCGCTCGTCATTGGTCGCGAAGCTGACGCGGACATGGCAATTGTCCAGAATGGCGTTGTTTGACCCATAGGCCTTCTCGATCTGATTGAGCGACTGCGCGATCAGGACGCTCTTGATGCCGTAGCCCGCCATGAAGGCGAGCGCAGATTCGAAGAAGTCGAGCCTGCCCAGCGCCGGGAACTCGTCGAGCATCATCAGCACGCGATGGCGGCTCTGCTTCGCCTTGAGATCCTCGGTCAAACGGCGGCCGATCTGGTTCAGAACCAGACGAATGAGCGGCTTGGTGCGTGAGATGTCGGACGGTGGCACGACGAGATACAGCGTCGCGGGCTCCTCCCCTGCAACCAGATCGGCAATCCGCCAATCGCATCTGCCGGTGACCGCGGCCACCACCGGATCCCGGTAAAGGCCGAGGAACGACATCGCCGTTGAAAGCACGCCCGAGCGCTCATTCTCCGACTTGTTCAGAAGCTCGCGCGCGGTCGATGCCACCACCGGGTGCGGACCCGCGCCCAGATGAGGCGTTGCCATCATGGCCATCAGCGTCACCTCGATCGACCGCCGGGGGTCGGAAAGGAACGCGGCAACACCAGCCAGGGTCTTGTCGGGCTCGGCATACAGGACGTGCAGAATGGCCCCCACCAGAAGCGAATGGCTGGTCTTTTCCCAATGGTTGCGCTTGTCGAGAGATCCTTCGGGATCCACCAGCACGTCGGCGACATTCTGGACGTCGCGCACCTCGGACGGCCCTCGCCTGACCTCAAGCAGTGGGTTGTAGGCCGAGGCATCCGGGTTGGTCGGGTCGAACAACAGCACACGGCCGTGCCGCGCGCGGAATCCTGCCGTGAGCTGCCAGTTCTCGCCCTTGATGTCGTGAACGATCGCCGATCCGGGCCAGGTGAGAAGAGACGGCACCACGAGACCGACACCCTTCCCGGACCGCGTCGGCGCAAAACAGAGCACATGCTCCGGCCCGTCATGACGCAGGTAGCGCGGTCCCAACCGTCCCAGGACCACGCCATCCTCGCCGAGCAGACCCGCCTTGCGCACCTCGCCCAGCTCGGCCCAGCGCGCGGATCCGTAGGTTGCAGCGGCTGCCGCCTCCCGCGACCGCCAGAGCGACATGCCGATCGCAACCGCGATGGACGCGAGACTGCCACTAACCGCAATCGCCGCGCCTTCGGCGAAGACAGAGGGCGCATAGGCATCATAGATGAACCACCACCAGAAAAACGCCGGCGGGAGGTAGACGGGCCAGCCGGCCAGCACGAACCATGGCGTCCCCAAGCGCGGCTGGAAGGCGAGCCGCCACGAGGTCCATTCGGTCGCGCTCCAGATCGCGAGCAGGGTGATCAGCAAGACGGTGAGCAATTGTGCCCATTGGATTCGGGTCGCAGGCATGTGGTGTCCTTGCAGTGCTAAAGACCAAGGTCGCGCTTGCGACCAAGCTGCCAGTCAATGCTCGTGGCCCTGGCAAGGCCCGTGACCTTCTGTCCGAGCTTGTCATCGATGTCGCGCGACCACGGGACGAGATAGAAGCCGAGACCATTGTCGATCATGGCAAATCGGCCGGAGGCGAGGACAAGCCGCTCGCGATAGATGCCGGCAATCTGCTGGCCGGGTTCGACCTTCAGCTGCGGCGAGCCGCTGATCGCCGACAGTCGAGCCCCGATTGAGGCAAGCTCCCGCCCGCGCAGCGTCTTGAGAAGGTCCCGTTGCGGGACGATCTGCTGGCCATGCCGCTGCGCCAGTCCCTGATCAGCGAGATGCTCGGCGCGGCTACGCAGCGCGCTCCTGACCTCCGCGCCAAATCCACCGAGGGCAAGCGGGACCGGTTCACGCTCGACCAGCCGATGATCGAGCCAGGTTGCCCCCTCGGCCGTGATCTGATCGGCCAGGGCAAGGTCCGAGCGCGTCGCCAGGACCAGGGTCGGCCGCGGCTCGTCCGGAGCGCCGAAGCGCCTGATCTCGACGATGCCGCCAGGCGGAGGCGCCTGCGCAAAGGCCTCGATCCCGCGCAGGCGGACGTGGTGGGCGCGGCCATCGATGCCATCGATCACCGCATAGGCCTCACCGGTCAGCTCGTCGTGGAGCCCGCGGTCGACCAGCCGCCCCATGATCGGTGATGAACTGTCGACACCCCCGATGACGTAGTCCGCGGCGCTCCGCTCCCGGCCATCTTGAGCGAACGCCTGATGCATCGTCCGGATGATGTCCTCACGCGTGCCGAGCTCGCGGAGCTGTCGCTCTGCGCCAAGCTCCACCATCCACGTATTGGGTCCGGCCGCCGCGGCCAGTCCCAGGCGCTCGAGATATTGCAGGCGGCCTCGCATCAGGCCCAGGATCTCTGGATCCGGACGGCCCGTCTCCTGCTGACGGAGGTCGACGGCGCCCACCTCGTCGCAGGCCATGCGGATTTCACGATCGAGCCGTGTCCAGCGATCCGCCGTGATCTCTCGTTGGAACGCATTGCGGATGTCGTGCTCAGGCTTCGGACCGAGCTCGAGCGCCACCAGCTCCTCGGCCCGAGAGCGCAGCCCACGGGCGATGTAATCGCGGGCAATGACGAGATCAGCGCCGGTCTCGTCGACCCCGCGGACGAGCACATGAACGTGCGGATGGTCCGTATTCCAATGATCAACCGCGAGCCATTCGAGGCGCGTCAACAGATCAGCTTCCATCTGCCGCATCAGATCGCGTGTGAACGCTCTGAGGTCCACCATGTCGGCTGCATCCTCCGGCGAGACGATGAACCGGAAATGATGCCGATCCTCGCTGCTCCGCGCCGCGAAGGCAGCCTCATCGGCACGATCGCCTCGCGCATCGAACATTTTGGCCGGCTCGCCGTCGCGGGTGACCCCCTCCCGCTTGAGATAGCTCAGGTGCATCGCCAGCGGCGCTGACCGAAACGCCCGGCCCTTGTGCCTTGCGATACGGGCCTTCACCGTGACGCGGCGGGCTGGGGCAAACAGGCGCTCGCGACTGAAGCTCAGGCGGCCGCGTCCGAAGCCTGAATGGGCGCGAGCCGGCCGGCGTCGGTCGACCACCGAGGGCAGCGCGACGTGCCCCGCGGCGTTCGCCGCGCGCAGGACGCGGTTGATGAAGCTGCCGCCCTTCTTCTCACGCGCCTGCCGGATGCGTCCCGGGCGGATGCGGAATTCGCGCTCGCTGGTGCTCATGCGCGGCGCCTTGCAACACGAACCGAGATCCTGGTGCCGGGAAAAACATTGATTCTGCTGATGAAGACCATGAAGGCGGCACGCGCTCCGACCGGACGGCACGGTTGAACGCGAGCCATGTCAATGGCTTGCCGATCAACAGGCGAGCCGCTTTTATCTTGCGATCGACGGTCGGCAGCTTGCGGCCGGCTTTGGCCCTTCGCCACGGCCCTTGGTCTTTCGCCCCGCGCTGGCCTGCCGGAAACAGTGGTGAAGCAAAGGCCGTAACGACTGTGGCGGACAATCATCCTCGAGGCGGGCGCCTCGAACCTCGTAACAACGTCACGAAGATTTCCGCTTCGGCCGGCTCTGTCGGTAGACGCTTCTCGCGCCGATCTCGATGACCATCGTTTCCGGTCGCATCGGCTGTTCATCAGAGTCGACGTGACCTTCGCAGATCGTGCGCAGAACGGGTGCATCATCAAGGCTCCCTCGTCCACACGGGAATCGCACGCCCGATGACGTCCGACATCGCCGTCGGACCGAAATAGCGTCCATCCAGCGAGCTGTCCGATTGCCTGTTCATCAGAAAGAGCTCGTCAGCGCCGATGATGCGGCAGCCGCGCCAATCCGGCAGCGGCCGGCCCTGCCTGTCGTTGTCCTGCGCGAGACCGACTTCGATCTCATCGATCAGGATGACATGCTCGCGCCGACAAACGGCTTGGCCGGGAAGAGCGAGAATGTGTTTGAGCATCGGCACGCCCCTGGGCAGGTAGCCGTTGTCCGCAAGCCATCCGGCCAACTCGTCTTGGGGCATGACAACGACGATTTCGTTGGTGACCCATTGCCGGACCGGCCGAACCAGATAGAGGCCCACCGGAACACTGCCGGAGACGTTCCAGATGAGCAGCGGGCGCGGCCCTGGTCGCCCGATCGCCGTCGCGAGCCAAAGCGCGGCAAGCATCGCGACGGCAACGACAAGCCTTCGCATCATGGCATGATCGTCCTTCGATGCAGCCAGGCCCGATGGCGCAGATGGGTGTAGGGACGCGGCGCTTGGCCGGCAGCCATGCGGTTCTGAACGTGCCACCAATGATCCGGGGCGACATCCGCCGGATCGATGCCGAGAGCCTCGACCGCGTCGATCTGCTGCAGCACCCGCTCGACCTTTGGCCAACCAAACACCTGCAGCAGGATCGCTGCCCCTGGAGCGACGAAGGGCACGGTCGCACACGCCTCGCCGGGCCCAACGGCCTGCAGAATGCTGATGCGCGACAGCACCGTGCCGAAACCGTTCGACGACCAGCGCACGAAAGCAAAGACGCTACCCGGCTTGAACGCGACCTCACGGCGATAATGGTCGAGACGGAGCTCCTGCACGGTTCGACCAAAACGTATGCGGTTTTCGATCTTACCCTGCAGCCATAGCAATTGGACGCGCGTCAGCTCGCTCATGCGCAAACTCTGAGGTTGATGACATCTGGACGGCGCTGCGGGCCGGCAATGAGAACGGCCGTGGCATCTCGAGCGGCCTTCGCCCTTGGCAACAGGAGACACCAGCGTGCACCGGCGCCCGAAAGCGCAAGCCCGTTAGACAAAATCCGAAGGATTTTGCGGTTAGGTAAGTTAGACGGGCGGAAGGGCGCGCCGGACCAAAGGCTTAAGCCCGATTTCGGTCCCCGATGGCACGATGATCCGGTCCTCGATGGCACGAGTCCTCCGGTCCCCGATAGCACGAGACAATTCACAGCTTGTCCCCCGCCGCGCCCGAGGAACGATGCCTGGCGAAACGCCTTGCGACCGGGTCAGTCACCGCTGCTACGAAGTTCAGCCGTTCGGTGCCGTTTGGATCGCGGCTCAGGACGAGCTGATAGCCCGGCAAACGCTGGAGGCGCACGATCTCGCGCAGGTCGTAGGCAAAATGCTTCAGCGGCGAGAGGCTGCCGGACTTGGCGTGGAGGTAGCCGAGATCGAAGCTCCAGCCGCCATTCTGATTGCCGCCATGCTTGCGCACCAGACGATACAGCCAGCGCTCCAGACCGCCCGTCAGCGCGAAATAGGCCGGGTCAATCGTCAGCACGAGCGCGTCATCGATGACGCCCGAATAGAACCAGTCCGGCAGGATCAGCTGCAATCCCGACGGCCTGCCATGGGCATCCGCCGTCTCCTTCCACTCGTTGATCCAGGAGAAACGGTGCCGCCGCCGCTCGGCCGGCTGACGGATCGAGGTGAGCACGGTCGTCGACTGCAACCGATCGAGTCCCGCCTTCAGACGGTCGTAGTCACGCACGCCGGTGCCGCGCCCGACAAAGGTCAGGATCTCATACGGGGTGGCGGCCATCAGCCGCGACGTCTTCAGTCCGGCGTCGCGCGCCTCGACAATCTGTGACGCCGCCCAGATCAGAACATCCGCATCCCAGATCGTCGCCATGCCATGTTCGGGGACAGCCTCGACCCGAATGGCGACCGACCCTGCGCGAAAGTCGATCGGCGCGACGCGCCTGCTCTTGGCAAGCGAGAAGAACGGATAGGCCATCAGATCCTGCGCGTCGCGCGGCGCCAGATCGCCGGGCAGAGCGCGAAACAGATCGAGCTGATCGCGCTCGGATTTGCGCAAACCTCGCACGATCATGCCCGCCGCGCTCGCGACGCGCGACGCTCCTGTCCTGCATAGGGAATGAGACCCGGATGCCGCTTGGCGGGCAGAACGGTGCCCTGCCCGGGATCCGCCGTTGACGTCTTGGTGCCGCGATCGGCCCACGCTTTCAGATCGTCGAGCGCATAAACGACGCGGCCTCCGATCTTGCGATAGAGGGGACCGGTGCCGTATGTGCGGTGCTTCTCCAGCGTGCGGCCGGACAGACCGAGATAGCGCGCAGCCTCGGGTGTACGAAGAAAGCGCGGCGGCGGACCGGCTGTCTGATCGGGCATGGAGCATCCTCCGGGACAGGTGTGCGCCCTCACGAGTGGTTCGGCGCGTCGACGGTCATGATGGAGGCGCAGGGCAGCGAAGGGGGATGCCGGAGATGGAGGCGCGCGTTTTCGGCACCCCCTGCGCCAGCAACGCTGCTCATCTGGCGCGGCGGACACAACCTGGCGAGAGCCCGCAGCGGACCGTGCAGCGAGGGCGCACATCATCCAGCTTGGATGCGCGCCGTGCCATCAGCAGTTTTGCAAAGTCTCGAACGGAGATCGCCCAGCAGCGCCCGCCCCTTCATCGAGAGTACGCAGGCGCTGGCAGGATCAACCGTGAGCGAGAGCGTGCACGGTCATGCGACGCAGGCCGGGGGCGACGTCGTGTGGTTCCCAATCAAAGCCGTCTGCTACCGTCATCAGCCGATCAGGAGACAATCGATGTTCCCGATGGTGGGAGCATCCAAAAGGCTCCCCGCTCGAGCTGGGCTTGGCAGCAGAGGCGAGCTGAGCCACCGCTTCAATGTTTGCAGAGAGAGATTGCGCAGCCGCTACGAGCGATCCGGTCTGCGTAGCAGCTGATGATAACCCTTCTCTGACATCCACTTCGCCCGCGCGAGATGGCTGTCGAAGGTACGCCGGGCCTGCTCGGGCTCCTTATCCGGATCGATATGTAGAACCAGCCGGGCAACTTCCTCCCAGTTTGCGCCCTCGGACGCTGCATCGAGGAGGCGCAGATAGGTCACGACATGTTCCTCGTCGTAGGGAGTCAGAACCGGATCGGTCGGCGCGACATCGGCAACGGCGGGATTGAGCGGCGGAACGGGCATTCTGTCATTACCTGTTGAGCGAAACACGATTTGCCGACCTGAAAGCCGCGCGGTGCTTATCGAGATCCGAGCACGACAGCGCTTTCCAACGTCTTCCGCCCGTCCCGCGGGAGAGCGCAATGTTCTCAGTTGAATGCCGTCAAGCCGGAGCTGTTTGGAGAAGACAATTCGACGCGTCTTGGCCGTCATCGTGAAGCGCTTGCGCCTATTCCGAGGCGCTTTGCTGCAGCGCTCGCTCGCGCCTGGGCTTGTGGCCTGTGCGCGCGTGAGCAGTCTCGTGTTTCATCTCAAGCATAGAACTTACAGCCGAGGGGGCCAAAAGCGATTGAGTCTCCATCGAATGCTCGCGCTGAGACCCGCCAACGGTATCCAATAACCGCAGGACGTTGAGATGCTCGCGAGCGACCTGATCGCCAAGCTGGTTCACCGCCGGATGGACTGCGTCGTGCTGCGCGGCCCAACTCTCCGCCGATCTCACGACTAAGCGGCCGCGTTCGGGTTCCCGAGCCATCGGCCACAGATTGAGCACATAGACTTCGCTCGACCCCAGACGTAGCGGCTTTCCTTTCAGCCGCTGGACTGGAATCAATGGGTCATGACGACCCTCACGCGCCGGCGCGATTTGCAATCACCGAATGAGACCTGGCGCATCTTTTTCGGAGATGTCCAGGCCGGCACGATTGCCAAGCGTGCGGAAGGACCTTCCGGTTCGCCCGCCTGGCAATGGTTCTGTGGCTTCTATCCGGGCAGCCATCCGGGCGAGCAGCAGGCCGGCAGCGCCCAAAGCTACGAACAGGCGCGTCGGGCATTCGAGGCGGCATGGCACGTCTTCTTCTCCAACCGCTCACCAGAGGACTTCGATGAATGGCGCGAGCATCACGCCTTCACAGCCTGGAAATATGCGATGTGGGACGCCGGGTGCCGCCTGCCGCCACAGACCCCATCGGGCCGCTCACGCTGCTTCTGCGGCACACTGATCGACCTGACGACGACAGTCGCGCATATCCGTTCCAGCCACATGCCGCCGCCGCAGAGCTTTGATCCCGGGCAACGTGACTGATGTGCAATCTCTATTCGATCACGACGAACCAGGCGGCAATCGCGACACTGTTTCGGATCGTCCGCCGCTACGAGGGTAACCTCCCCTCAATGGCCGGTGTCTTCCCGGACTACCCCGCACCTGTCGTCCGCGGCAACGGCGAAGACCGCGAGATGGTGATGATGCGCTGGGGAATGCCGCCACCTCCGCGGACTGGCGGGCCTCCCGTGACCAACATCCGCAACACCTCGTCGCCGCACTGGCGCGGCTGGCTGAAGCCAGAGCAACGATGCCTGGTGCCCTTCAACAGCTTCGCCGAATATGCGCCGGAGCCGAACCCGGAGACGAAGAAGAAGGATGTGGTCTGGTTTGCATTGTCCGATGATCGCCCGTTGACCAGCTTCGCCGGCATCTGGACCGAGTTCAAAGGCGAACGCGGAACGAAATCCAAGCCAATCCCCGGACCTCATCTGGTCTACGGCTTCCTGACGACAGACCCCAACGCAGTCGTGGCTCCGATCCACCCCAAGGCGATGCCGGTCATTCTCACCACGCATGAAGAGCGGGACGTCTGGCTGCGGGCACCCTGGGACGAGGCCAAGTCATTGCAACGCCCATTGGCCGATCATGCTCTGAAGATCATCGCGCGCGGAACGGCGAAGGAAGATCCGCCTGCGGCCTGATCAAACACCAGGCAGGGCTGTTCCAGGACGACAACGCACATCCGAAAATCACGCCGCCCTTTGCCGGAACCAAAGCCGCCTGAAAGACTCGATTCGCTTGTTTGCGTGGAGTTCTTCCGTGGCGTTGCAGCGTCGCCGACGCACTGCGGTCGGCACAACATTATCCGATCCCCGCTTTATCGAGCCCGCGCTTGCCAGTGCCGTCGACCGCGTGCCGAGCGGAGCGCGATGGATCCACGAGATCAAGTTTGACGGGTATCGGGTCCAAGTCCATCTGAGGAGCAACGGCGTCAAGGTTTTCACCCGCCGCGGTTACGACTGGACGCAGCGCTTCCGCAAGATCGCCCATGACGCGGGCGAGATCAAAATGCATTCGGCGATCATCGATGGCGAGGTCGTTGTCCCACAGGCAAACGGCGCCACGGATTTCTCTGTTCTGCAAAATGAACTCAAAGGACGCTCCCAGAAGATCGTGCTTATCGCGTTCGACCTGCTCTATCTCGATGGCCGCGACCTGCGCCATTTGCCGCTGGCGGAGCGCAAGGCCCATCTCAGGAAGCTCATCGCCGGCACCAGGCTTCAGTACAGCGAAAGCTTCGCGATAGATGGGCGCGAAATGTTCAGCCACGCGTGCAAGGTTGGCCTGGAAGGTGTCGTGTCCAAGGTGGCGAGCAGCCGCTACGTTTCGGGCCGCAACAATGACTGGGTCAAGACGACCTGCGCCCAACGGGAGACCCTGCCCATTGCAGGCTTCTCACTCGACGGCGACGAATGGGACGGCATCTATGTCGGTCGCTATATGGGTGATGATCTGGTGTACTCGGGCAAGGTCGATCACGGCTTCGATCGCAGCTCGGCCGACGAGCTCCGCACCCGCCTCACGCCGCTGATCCGCAAGACACAACCCTACGCCAAGCGAATCGCGCACCGCGGAGTGTGGGTCGAGCCGGAGCTGCTGGCCGAAATCGAGTACCGAACCAAATCAGCGGAGGGAAAAGTCCGACATTCCTTCTACAAGGGGCTTCGGGAGGATCTTTGATGACGCGCCATCCGCGGATGAAGACGAAAGGGTCGATGACGGTCGCAGAGCTGCGTCATGCCCTCTATCGCGAGAGGCCTGCCCTCGGCCAGCAGCGCCAAGAGCGCGCCACACTCGACTTGCGTCCCATGCCGCCTGAGCAGCGACCGCAAGATCCCTATTTGGACGGTCGGGATATGCGTTTCGCCGGCTACCAGATCGAGACTCTTGAGCAAGGCGGCGAGTATCCGGACACGATGCCTCAGGTGATCGAGGCCACCGATGCCAGCGGGCGCAAAGCGGTCTACGTGCCATTCTCGAGGAACGGAACGGTGCTACAGAGCAACGGCCTGATCGATGCGCTTAAGCGCTGCGGGCTGATCGAACGAAAGGTGAGATGAGGCTGTTCGACCGGCAGAGGATCGGCACCCTTGATCCCTTACTAGGATCGACGCACGCGTCATGCTCGGTCTCAGCCGAGGCTGGCCAAGGCCGTTGGCGCAGGACCTGTTGGCCTGCGCGACCTTCAATAGGATCATCTTCCCGGCGATCGGAACCGACGTCGTGGCAAGCTCGGTTCCACACACGCGCGGAGCGCCCTGCCGCATGGCGCAATCGATGCACGTGTTCCAGTGTCGCACCTTGTGAAATCAAGAAATCACTAGGCCAGCTCCTCACCCGTGTTAGATTGGAACCCCGTCCAGATCATCCGTCCGCGTTATTCTTTCAGGCAAAGATGCCCATCTCCAGTCGGTTCGTGATCGGTTCGAGCATCGCCCTGCTTACAATCGGCTTCCTGACGTTGTTGGGCATCGTGGGTTCCACGGCATGGCTGGCGGAAAAGGCCAACATCTATCTTGCAGAAAGCAACAGTGCACGGGCTGTACGCACCACCACCGCGAGCTTGCGCACCGCTCTGCAAAACGCCGAGTCCAGCCAGCGCGGATACCTTGTCGAGGGCAACGAGATCTATCTCGCGCCGTATGACGCGGCGAAGGCCGAGGCGCTGACCCAGTTTGGACATCTGAAGCGGCACCTGCCGACGTCTCCGCAAAACACTGTCATTGTCGAACGGCTATCCAAGATCGTTTCTGAGAAGGTTGCCGAGATGGACAAGACGATTGCGCTCAAATCGGGGCTGGACGGCAGCCAGGCCATTGCGGTCTTCCGCAGCAATCGCGGCAAGGCGCTGATGGATGAAGCCAACCTTTTCTTGTCCAGCATCATCCGCCAGGCCGACGATCAGCTGGAAACGCTGCTCAACGACCAGCGCCAGACTGCTACAATGCTGCGGCTGGTGACGATTGTCGGGGGCCTGATCATCGTCATAGTGGTCGGCGGAGCGACCGCAACGGTCTTTCGATACGCCTGGGAGGTCGCCCGCGCCCGCAGCGAACTTTCAGCGCTGAATCTCACGCTTGAGGATCGAGTAGCGAGACGCACCACTCAACTGACGGAGGCACGCGATCGCGCGGAACTCCTGGTAGCGGAGATCAATCACCGGGTTGCAAACAGCCTCTCTCTCGTCGCCTCCCTCGTACGGTTGCAATCAAACCTCATTACCGATCAGCATTCGAGAGATGCGCTCAAGGAGACGGAAGCCAGGATCCTGGCGGTCGCGTCGGTACATCAGCGCCTTTACAGCGGCGGTGATGCCCGGTTCGTCGATTTGCAGGAGTATCTATCGAGCGTGCTCGACAACTTCCAAACGTCGATGCGGGGGCAAGGTCACGTTGCCTCACTGCGTTACGAACTTGAGCCCTTGAAGCTCAAGACGGATTCCAGCATCAATATCGGGGTGATCGTCACAGAATGGGTCACCAACGCGTTCAAATATGCCTATCCTGACAAACCTGGGGAGGTGCGCGTATTGTTGCGACGATTATTGGACGGCAAGGCCGAACTTTCAGTCGAGGATGACGGGGTTGGTCGACACGACGGGCGGGCCAAGGGGACCGGGCTTGGTACCCGCATCGTCAATGCGATGGCGCGCTCAATCGGAGGCGAGGTCGAATATATCGTGAGGGGCAGCGGGACAGTTGCGCGGCTTTCGTTCACCGCAACATTGGACTCTTGACGATGCGGATCTGGCGGTACGTCCTTCTAACCTTTGCTCTGCTTTGCGGTGCAACCAGCCTCCGTGCCGAAGGGGGTGGCCCTGGATTGACAAAACCGTTCGTTCTTCCGTTGCACGACCCGAACAAGCCGCGATGCCCTGCACCCGCTGACCTCGGGAAAATAATTGCGTTCGCGCAGGATAATGAGCGGAAATTCATGCAGGGCGTTGCGCGGGGACTGCAGCTGGCCGCACAGGATCGCGGTCTCGAATATCGGCTGGCCCAAGCACGCAATGATTCCGATCTGATGATGCAACAGATAAGAAGCTTGGTCGATGCAAGAGTCGGAGCATTGATCGCAGCTCCCGTCGACCCTCTCGCGCTTGCACCGGTGCTTCAGCAGGCGATTTGGTCTGGTGCCTATGTGGGAACTGTCGTCCCGCCGCCCGCGACCACGATTCTCAATGCCCCGCAATACCTTACTGGGAAAGTGCTGGGAGATGAGGCGGCGCGCTACATCACGACGCGCCTCAAAGGAAAGGCGAAAGTCGTGCTGTTAACGCACGACAGCCTGCAATTCCTCGCCCCGCGCTTCACCGCAATGCGTGACTCGTTAAGAGCGGTCCCGGGTGCGGTCATCGTTGCAGACATATCACCGCTCACGGTGGACGAAGCCGGAGGCGCGTCAATGATGCAGACAATTCTTCTTGCAAATCCGGATATCGACGTTGTGCTTGGCGCCGACACCGTCGTCCTGGGCGCACTGGCTGCTGTGCGACAGGCTGGTAGAGACCGCAATGACCAGTTCTTTGGGGGAATTGATGGGGAGCCGGCTGCAGTTGAAGAGATCAAGCGCGGTGGTCCGTACAAAGCGAGCGTAAGTCTCGCCTCTCCCATCTTCGGCTACGCGCTCGGTCAGCAGTCCGCAGACTGGCTCGAAGGAAAGACAGTGCCTCAGGCAATGGACATTCTACCAAAGGCTCTTACGTCGCAGAACATCGCACAATACGAAGCGGACCTCGCCGACCCCGCCTCGGTTTACCGCGATGGCAAACGCCGAGACGAATACCTCAGAATGTACGGCAATATCTGTTATTCCACCCGCGATGAGTACCTGAACTTCCCCTGGTCATCCGAGCGTCGATAAGCGCGGGTCACCGCGAAATGACCAATCGGAAAGCCTGACGTGCTGGCCGCTAGCTCACCTCGTCTGAGTGGCCATCTCGGCCGGTGCGATCCATTCTGCATCCGACGCAAATTGTGTTTATGTGCAGGCCCGCGATCAACTTTGCATCGCGCGATTTAAACGTCTTCCAGGCGTTGACGACAACATCTTTGGAACTGGTGATATTCATTTTGCTTCTCCAAGTGTTCAACGGATTTGGTCTTCCTCTATAAGAAGGAGGCGCTCAGATCGCTGGCCGGAAACGGACCTGATCATCTGACGGCTATTCCTAGAGCCTGCGAGTACAATGATTCATGCTAAGCTTTGAGGTATGCAACACCGCTCGCTTGCGGCGCGATCCACGATATGACGGCCGCTTCTTCACGGCAGTGAGGACCACGCGAATCTATTGCCGACCAGTTCGCCAGTGAAGCAGCCGTTGGTCCGCACCGCGACCTGCCACCCAACAGCGGCTGCGGGTTATCGGCCTTGCCTGCGCTGCGGTCCGGAGACCGCGCCATTCTGTGCTGCCTGGAATGGAACACGCTCGACCGTCGCACGCGCCTTAAAAATGATCGATGATGGAGCGTTGGATGATAGCTCGGTTGCTATCCTTGCCGACCGGCTTGGGGTCAGCTCGCGCCACCTTGCGCGTCTTTTTCAAGCGGTAGGTCGGGGCCAGCCCGCAACAGGTGGCAAAGACCAGGCGTGTACAGCGAGCGAAGCGCCTGATTGACGAGACAGATGATTCGTTTGTCCAGATTGCTGATCGGGCCGGTTTGGCAGCGTGCGCCGGTTCAACGCGGCCTTTGGCGAGCTCTATGGACGCTCGCCCTCGACCATGCGCCGTCGCGGCAAACTATTCGCATGAGAGAGGGCGCCGCAAACTAAGTCCGGTAATGCCCCTTGGCTGCCAAATCGAAGCTAGGTCATGAGGTCGGCTTTAATTCGGTCTGACGTCAGCTATCGCAAGGCCAGATTGCCATTCTTCGATAGAACGACGTGCAGAGGCGCTATTGCAAGGAGTAGTCTGAAGATGGCCGTGACAAGAATCGTCGCTAATCTCTCCACTCGTAATCCCATGGCGTTGGCAAGATTTTACCAGGAGGTTTTCGAGCTCGATACACCACTTGATATGGGTTGGATCACTTTCCTGAGCAACGCCACTAGCCAGAAAATCGAGCTGCACACCGCGTCTGAGGGCGGCGGTGGCACGGAGCTACCCGTTATTTCCATCGGAGTAACCGATCTCGCCGCGACCGAGCGCGCGGTTCGAGCAGCCGGTGCGGAAGTGGTTTACGGCCCCGTTTCGGAGAGCTGGGGACTTCGTCGGTTCTTCTTTCGTGATCCGGCGGGCAACCTCGTGAACGTCGTTGATAGCTGAAGGTCACCGAAGCTCTTTCGGTCTTGGCCTTCAGGTGACCTCGCGATGCCCGCCGTTTTGTCCGCTTGTGACCCAAAGCGCTCGTTCAGAAACAGCTCACCCGAGAGTGGTCAGACAGATCCCGTCAGCGTCTTTTTGGCGGCGTCGACCCCATTATTGCCCGTCTTAGGAGTTCATTCGATCAACGCCCTCCGTCCGCATCTTTCCATTTGCCGGATGGCTCGAGACTCGGCGCCCTCGTTGGTCAAGCCAGACATCGTCCAATTTCTGCGACGCCGGTGTGGGTCAGCCATAGAGCACGGTTGTCGGTCGGCTGTGCCCACGACGAAAATTTCGCCACGACGACGTCATTGGCGCGGTCGACGAACAGGTTCTGGCCGTGGACGCCCATCGCGAACAGGATCTGCGGATCACCATCGACCGTGTACCAGCCGCTGCGGTAAGCCATCGTCCGGCTGATCGGCGCGAACGCCTCACTCCATTGGCCGTTTGACCACGCGGCCCGATCGCCCCCGTTGACCAGATCGTCGATGATACGGGCGGGGACGACTTGGCGCTGATCGACGACGCCGCCATCCGCGAGCACCTGGCCAAGGCGCGCCAGGTCGCCGATCGTGGCACAAAGTCCGCCGGCGCCGCGGGAAAAGCCGGCCGGATCCAGCGTCATGGCCGCATCCTTTGTAGCCCCGATCGGTCGCCATAGCCGTTCGCTCAGCAACGCTGGCAACGGCTTTGACGTCGCCCGCTCCAGGACCCAGCCCAGAAGATCGGTGGTGGCCGAGTGATAGCGAAAGGGACCGCCGTGCGGCGCCGCCGGGCCGCGGAGACTGGTGAAGAACGCTTGCAGGCCCGAGGGCTCGTCGCCGTGCGGCTCCCACCCAGTCGCTTGCGCATAGGCGGCCTCCTCGGCCGGACTGAAGATCACACCGTTGCGCATGTCGAGCAATTGCCGAACGGTCGTGCCCGCATAGGGCGACGACGCCACCTCTTCGACATAAGCGGTGACCGGCGCATCGAGCGCGATCGCGTCGTCTGCCGCGAGAAGTTCAGTGAGCAGGCCGACGACAGCCTTGGTGGCGGACATGGCAACGTGTGGCGATGATGGCGTCATGCCGTTGCGATACACCTCGTACACCAGGGCGCCTCGATGGAGCACCAGCATGGCGTCGGTGGATGTCGCCGCCACGAACTGGTCGAGCCCGAGCGAGCCGCCGTTCGGCAGCCGCAGCGCGAACGCCTCCAACGACTTCGCGGATCGAGGCAGAGGACGGACACCGGCTCCATCTGCCGAGATGGCTGCGGTCGCGATTTCCGGAGGAAGTTCGTGAAAGGCGGCGACGTTGTGTGGCGGTTGGCGCCAATTGAAAAGGTTGATGGCGGTCGCGGGCGAATCTGATTGCATGATGAGGCTGGGAGGTCCCTGGTTGAAGATGAGTGCTGGGAGATTGAGCAGTGGCATTGGCGATCCGCGCCAGTGCCGCCGAACCGAGTGCCACCGATCCGGACATCAGCACATGGCGATTCAGGCGCGCACCGGCTAGGCCTCAGCGAGATCATGATTGAAACGCGGGCCCGGCGCCCCACCCACGGCGCGAAAGCGCTGATGCAGCCGACTCCCATCAGAGACAACGACACAGGCCACGTCCCGTCGGCCCAGGCGAAGAAGGCGGAGCTGATCGCGGAGCTTAAAGCCGCCGATCAGTCCGGAGGCGGGATTGTAGCTGATCGAGATGCCGCGGTAGCGCATGCGCGGCTTGAGCAATTCCGACACGTAAGCGGGCGACACGGCGTAGAGCACGCTCGTGCCGCAGCCCAGCTCCGCGCTGCGCCTCAACTGCTCGTCGGTCTGCGGCAGCATGAAATGCGCGTGGACGTCGGTCGAGTCGTGATCGGCGCTGATCGATGTGGGCTGCATGTCCCTGCCCGTGTCTATGGCGTGCAGGAACACTAGCGGCCCGCTGATCGCGCCTCTATAATCAGACGTCCCGAAGTCATTCGAGATCGTCCTGTGGATCCCCTCACCCAAGTCGTCCGGCTGTTAAAGCCTCGCGCGCTGCTCTGGAAGCAGCTCGACACTCGCGGTCGGTGGGCGATCCGCTATCCATCGATTGAGGACACGGTGTTCTGCCTGGCGGCGAGCGGCCGGTGCCGCCTGCAGATTCACGGCCGCCCGGCGCGCACGATGGAGACCGGCGACTTCCTGCTGATGAGCGAGCCGCCGGAGTGGTTACTCGGCGACAGCGAAAACACCCCGCCGATCAGATTTCAGGCTCCGCCCAGCAATCCGTTCTCGCGAAGCATCGTTTCGGATGAGTCCAGCACGGCGCCGAGCTTCCGATTGCTCGGCGGCCGTTTCTCATTCGATCGAACCCATATCGGATTGCTGCGCGATATCCTGCCGTCGATCGTCGAGATCCCGTTTGCCACCACCGGCGCCGGCCGTGTTGCCGGGCTGCTGAAGATGCTGGAGACGGAGTCCTGGCAACCGCGCCCGGGATCGTCGCTTGTCGTCGAACGGCTGCTCGAGATCCTCCTGGTCGAAGTCATCCGCCATCAGGGCGGCGACCGCGCCGGCGCACGCAACGGCCTGCTGGCGGGACTGTCCGATCCGCAGCTGGCTCGCGCCCTCCACGCCATGCACGACGATGCGGCACGCGACTGGACGGTCGAGAGTCTCGCCCGGACCGCGGGTCTGTCGCGCTCGGTGTTCGCGCATCGGTTCGGCGCGGCGGTCGGCGTTCCGCCGATGCAATATCTGCTGACCTGGCGCATGGCGCTCGCCAAGGAGATGATCGGCGCCGGCGCGTCGATCGCAGAAGTCGCCTTCGCCTGCGGCTATCAGTCAGCGAGCAGCTTCAGCGTCGCCTTCAACCGCTCGGTCGGCTGTCCGCCATCGTATATGCGACAGGCGGTGCGCAAGGCGCACTGAAACGGCTTCTCAGCGCCGGCTCCCGTCGTTACCACCGCCAGCATAGGCACATCCATCGCCGAATTCGGAAGGCGCTACGAACATGTAGAGTGTCGATCAGGCCCACGACAAGACGTTCCGCGCAGCCTGATCGCGGCTCTTGCGCGGCAAGAGCGCGAGCTGAAGGCGGTTCTGAAATATCTTACGGCCACGCTTGCCTGGGTTGAAAACGGAGAAATGGGCAAGCCGCCGAGATTTCGTCCCGCCGGGCCCACGAAAGCGAAGGGCCGCCCGGCGGCGGGACGTCGAGCCAGCTCCCGCCGTGCCGGCCGCCGGTCAGCCGTTCAGCAATCCACGCAAGATCGATAGCACCTCCTGCCCCGAAGGCAGGCTTAGGTCGTCTACGAACTCGGTCGCCAAGCTCGCGATCGAGGTCGCTACGCCCCCGTTGGCCTCGATCTGACGGATCGCAGCCGCTTCAGTTCGTTCCGACAGCCCGGCGCACGCGTCCAAGACGACACGCACCTGCCATTCGCTTTGCAAGGCTTCAAGCGCCGTTCTCAAGACTGCCGCTTCGGTGAGCACGCCCGCCAAGATCAGAACTGGGTCCTTGACCGTAGGTTCGCGCCCATCACGTACCGAGGCAAACGCCCCGAAGGTCCGGCGCATCGCGACAACCATGTCGGGCAGCGTCTCCCTGATCTCGCGCAGAAGCGGTGGACCTCCGTCGGGTCCCGCGGGGATGCTAGACGCGAATGCCTGGAGCTCCAACGCTTTCGCGAACTGAGCGAGCGCCCGAGAACCGCGGCGGACATTGGCAGGGCTTTGTGTCTGGGCCGCGTTGACAAGCCCTTCCTGAAGATCGACGAAGAGCACGATGGCTCGCTGATGTCCCATTTCTCACTCCCTTTCGGAGCGTGTCCGGCCGCTGCGGAACGCTTGGCCAGCCTTCTCGGCCTCAGATCACATGGCCATGCGCGCCTTCAGCACGACGGTGCTGGACCGTTAGCCCTCTGGCGTTTCACAAAGCTGTTGGCGCGTGACACCAGACACCGGGACGTTCTTTCAGCTCGTCGCTCCAGGCTTTGACCATCGAGGCTTCGTGGCCGTCGGTGACCATGTGGCGCAACGCAGAGCGCCCGGTGACGGCGCCCACGCCTCGCCGGCTCGTCGCAAATCGATGTCGTCGTCTTCGGCACATGCGCGAGCAGCTAGCTCGAGAGTCGCTCCAGCACGTCGCGCACCAGCCCTTGCAGAAGGTCGAGCTTGTAGACCGTCATCGGCAATGGTTTGGCACCCGAGCCTGACAATTTCGCCGCTTCTGCGATCGATGGAGCATTGGCAATCTTGCCACTGAGCTCGGCTTCTACCGCCGTGAGGCGAAGCGGCACTGGCGCGACGCCACCTGCAGCGAGGCGGACGAGCTGGAACTTGCCGTCGGCGATCACAACCCGGGCGCAGAGTTCAACCAGCGGCCATTCCGCATAGGTCCGGCTGATCGCCCGCTTGTAGGACGCGCGCTCGCCCTCGAGCGGAGCAGGAAGCGCAATGCTCTTGATCATCTCGCCTTCCGTGAGTGCATGATCGGATCGCACGATTGAGCCGTCACCGAGCAGGTCTGCTATCGTCAATCCGCGGCGCCGGTCGGTGGTGATTCTTGCATCATAAGCGAGCAGAGCCGCCGCCATGGTCGAGGGATGCGGCGCGACGCACTCGGCGAGATCGAAAACAACACCATAGAGATGATTGCCAGACCGCGCGGGACAGGTGGCGCCGCCTTTCTTCAGGCAATCGATATCGGCCCGGCGGAAATACCAGCAGCGTGAACGCTGCGCGAGATTGCCTCCCAGCGTAGCAACATGGCGCACTTGTGGGGTGGCGAGTCCTTGGGCGCTCGCCGCGATACCTGGATAGGCCGCGGCGGTGCGTGCGTCCGTCGCGATCGTGGCGATGGTGGTCAACGCGCCAATCTGAACGGCGCCGTCGGCGTCCCAGGTGATCGTCTTGTCGCCGGACTCCAAGATATCGATCGGCGTTGCCTGTGACACGCCGCTGCGGCGGCGTTCGCTGAAGTCGGTCCCCCCAGCGCGGAATTCTGCCGTCGGATTGGTTGCGATGGCGGCGACACTCATGCTGCATCCCTCCCCTTCAGCGCGGCGAGCAGACGATCAGGGCGGAACGGGATTTCGGTCAGTCTCATGCCAAGCGCATCGCGGATGGCGTTGGCGATCGCCGGCGAGGTCGGCACGGTAGCGACTTCGCCAATACCGACGCTGCCGCCCGGCACATGCTCGAAACCGGCTTCGTCGAAATGCACCTCCAGTTTCGGCATGTCGGCAATCCCCGGAATCCGGTAATCATCCATGCTGCCGCTCAGGATATGGCCACTCCAAGGATCGGTCTCCCGCGTCTCATAGAGTGCGTAGCCGATCCCCTGGATCACCGCGCCTGCGGCCTGGCTTCGCGCGAGCGTCGGGGCGGCGAGCTTGCCGACCGCCAGGCCCGTATAAGCGTTGAGGACGCGCACATGCCCTAGCCAGGTATCGACCTCGACCTCCATCACCTGCACCGAGCTCGGCACGCCGGCCCCGACCACCATGTGGTTCATCAAACGCAGCACCCAGCCGAACACCCGGCCCATGATTCCTGCCTCGTGCAGCGCAGGCCTCGCGCCGGGCGGCGGCTTGCCGTCCTCCTGACGTCTCGCCGACACAGCGATATCGGGAGCTGCCGCGATCATCTCGCGCCACGGCGCATTCGAGCCCGGAGCTGGTGCTCGAGACGCGGTCCGCTTGATTTCCGCTTTCAGCTTTTCAATGGCGAGCAACGTGGGCGGCACCACCGAAGCGGTGACACGGCTGCCGCCGGAGCCTGGTCCGGGCGGCAGGTTGGAGCGACCGATGCGAACGTCCACGTCATGCGGTTCAAGATCGAATGCCTTGGCGACGGTGTTCGCGATCACGCTGCGCGTGCCGGTGCCGATGTCCTGCACCGCGCAGCTTGCCACGAGACGACCGCCCTGGACCGCGAGCTCGACCGAGGAGCCGGTCTGCCAGAGATAGAGCCAGTAGCCAGTAGCAACGCCAACCCCGCGCCTGAAGCGACCGTTCTGCGAGGCAGCCGGCATGCGGCTCTTCCAGACGTCGAGGCCAGCAGCCCAGTCGTACAGGCGTTGACGGTTGGGATCGGGATCCCAGCGCTTGCGCAGGTGAATCGGATCGATCTTCATGCGCAGCGCCGCTTCGTCCACCGCCTGCTCCAGCGCAAACGACATCGGCGGACCGCCGGGACCGCGGAACGGCGCGCCGGGTGGCAAATTGCTGAGCACGTCGAAGTCAACGAGCTCTTTCGCTTCGGCCGGATAAATCAGCCGCGCCAAACCGGCGATCAGAGAGTTCACGGCGGCGCCCGTGTCGGCATGAGCGGTCAGCGACAGCGCCTTGAGGCGGCCATCCTCCGACGGCAGCAACGACAGCTTCAGCTCGGCGGCCGGTCGATACCCGGTGACGGACAGTTCCTCCTCACGATCGAAGACGACACGCACCGGCGCCTTTGCCGCGCGCGCAAGCTCGATCGCAGCGATGGTCTCCAGCCCAACGCTGCCCTTGGAGCCGAAGCCACCGCCGACATGATCGGCGATCACACGCACCTTATTGTGCGGCAAGCCGAAACGCTTGGCGATCTTCTCCATGCTTTCGTGAATGGCCTGAGTCGAGATGTGCAAGGTGAGCTGATCGCCGTCGAACCTGGCGACCGCGGCATGTGGTTCGAGGCTTGCGTGCTGTTGCGTCGAGACGCGGAAGGTTTCCTCGACCAGCAGCGGATTGCGTTGCTGACGCGCCTCGTCGAGCCAGCCTTTGGCTTGCTTGGCTTTTTGCGAGAACGGCGCTGACGGTCCGCGCACATTTCCCTTCCACGACACTGGAGCCCCGCCTGCGCCCTCGGACACGTTGCCGGCCCGCTTGCGGTCCTTCTTTTCGAACACCACTGGCGCATCGCCGCGTCGCGCTGCATCGAGCCCGATCACAGCGGGCAAAGGCTCGGCCTTGAAAGTGATTGCAGCGATTGCCTTCAGTGCGGTGCCGCGATCCTTGGCCGCGACGGCTGCGATCGGTGCGCCGACGAAACGGACCATGTTGTCGTCGTCAAGCAGGGGAACGACCGCGGCAACACCGGCCATGGCGCGCGCCGGTGCCAGATCGAGCCCGGTGATTTCGGCATGCGGGACGTGCGAACGCAGGATGACGCCTTCAAGCTGGCCATCATGGTGGATGTCGACGGTGAAGCGAGCCAGTCCCGTCACCTTGTCGCGGGCTTCCAGCCGCGGTGCGATCGGATCGACGCCGTCGAAGCGGCCCGAGCATGCGTCAGCAACGGCGCGAGAAATGCCTTCATAGGCGCCGCAGCGGCAGAGATGCCCTGAGAGCGCCGCGGCGATCTCTTCCCGCGAGGGGGTCGCCGTCCCCTTGGTCGCGCGCCAGCTATCATGGAACGCGGCGGCCTCGACGACAAAGCCCGGTGTGCAGAAGCCGCATTGCAGCGCGTCATGCGCCATGAAGGCCTTCTGCACGGGGTGCAACCCGGCTGCTCCGACACCCTCGATGGTCGTCAATGATTTGCCGGCAGCCGCCCGCGCCGGCAACAGGCAGCTCACCACAGGTGTACCGTCGAGCAGCACGGTGCAGGCGCCGCAGACGCCGGAGCCGCAGACGAGTTTGGTGCCGGTGAGGCCGGCACCGCGGATCACGTCGATCAAAAGCGCATCCGGATCATCGGGTAAAGCCAGAGGCCGTTCATTGATGGTCGTGGCGGTCATTTTCGAACTCCCGTTTTGCGCAGGGACTTCCTTGCGGACGGCGCCATCGCGCCGGCGATCAGCATGCGCAGCATGGTCTGGAGCTGTTTCAGGAACGCATCGACCGGCTGCATGGAAGGGAAAGCGGATTTGGTCCCGTGGACCGCCATCTCGACGCAGCGCGCGAGCTCCCGCACGCTGATGCCGCTTTCGAGCTTCAGCTTTCGCCTGCGGCACACCCGTGTGATCGTGGCGGCAATCTCACCGGCGAAACGGCTGGAATAGCTCTGGTAAAGGTCGCGCGCCTGCGCGAGATGCTCGGAAAACAGCTCCTCGGCATGGGGTGAGTCCCTGAGCGACGCGAGCATCGACTGCATTCGCGCACCGATCTCGGCAACCAGGATGTCGGCAAGCTCGAGGCCCGCATCCTCCGCGGCCTGCGCCGCCGCGATTTCGGCAGCGAGCCCCTGCTCGTAGAGCCGCTCGATGACTGCGCGAAACAGCGCTTCCTTGGAGGCGAAGTGATGATAGAGCGCCTGCCGGGTCAGTCCGGCTTCCTCAGCCGCCTGCTCGATCGAGGAGCGGCGGAAGCCGTGACGCCGGAACACGCGCATGGCGGCGTCGAGGATCCGGTCCTGGGGAGGGGCCTTGGCCTGCATCTTGTCACATTTTACAAATGCGACTGAACTGTCAAATCACGGCTTGATGACGATATGCTACCCTTAAGAGTCCAAGCCACCGGACGTCCGCGGGCTGGAACGCCGCCCCCCCCAGCCGCTGGCTTGCGATGAGAGCTCTCCGAGATGGCAGGAGTGGTGCTTTAGACATTCTTCATATGGAACTCCAGTATGGCCGGCCATTTCCAGCCCGGATCTCCTTTCAAGACCGCTGGAGACTTACTTGCCTCCAACTCGAGCGATGACGAGACCGATCTTGCCCCGCAGCCACCGTCGCATTCGTGACCAGAAGAAGCTGCTCGGCCGCAAATATCTGGCTCAAAAGCGCGATGTAACACCTGCGCGGCAAAGCCGTATTCTTCAAAGTAAGATCGCAAAAGGGGGATGGCCTCGGCCATGAACCCTACGACTTCGCAGCCCGGAGGAGCGCCTTGGCGCGACCTTGTGGCAAGCCGGACGCCCCCACCAAATCCAAGTTCAGCAACCCGTAGGATTGCGATTTGCAGGAACTCTTGACGACATATTTGGAGCTGATCGCTCCACCAAACAACAATCCCCTTGTCGCGCCGATGGACGGCGTGACTGTAGCAGCAGAGAGACCTGCCTACTGCGAATACATGAGGCTTTGGCGGCTGATTGGCGATCCGCTCGATTGGGATGGGCGACGGCTTGCTCCGTCGGAGACGGTCGACGCGGTTCTCAAAAGCCCTGATACCGAAATCTTCATCGCACGATTTCGCGGGGAAGCGTTTGGCCTATGCGAATTCAATCAGATCGAACCGCGAGAAAGTGAACTTGTCTATTTCGGTTTGTCACCAGCATTCCAAGGACGTCGCTTGGGACCGTTCTTCCTTGACGTCTCATTGCGAGAATATTGGGGAAGCAAACTGCCAACTCGGATCTGGTTGCATACCGACACCTCAGACCACCCGAAGGCACTCTCGCTTTATGAGCGCGCCGGCTTCAAAGTCATAGCGACGGTCTACATGCCAAGCGGCACGACCGAGCAGGAATATCGCTCTTTCGCGAGAACCCCTGCCGGATCTGCCAGGCCGAGCGGTGAACTCCCATGAGGCTTGGGTTTGAAGATCCGGTGCGTAGCTCGCGTTGCAAGGCAACAAACGATTCGGACGTTGCTCTTGGCCTGCTCGACAAGGCTGCCCTTGGCCGCCACGATGGAGCAGGCGTTCAGCGGCCCGGCGAGCTCATCGACGCCATGGCGGACAGCCTTCTTCTGCCTAACCTCGTGATCGCGCCGGCATCCACCTCCTCCATTCCCGGAAGGGGCGGGAAGCTTATCAATGAGGTCGTGCGCCCCCTGCGGAGGCGGCGCTGCCGGCAGGAGCCGCGTGCACCGGGCGCCCCGACCGGTAACAAGGAACGTTCGAGCGATGGCGGAGCTCTCAACGCCGTGTCTGCGTTGTCGGCATGGGGAGGATCGGGCGTGCGATATGAAGGTGTCCGGAAGAGATGTGCATGCTTGGATAGTCTATGCCGCGCGAACGCGCCTCCATCAGGTCGCCACGCCACGCCGGCCACAATCGTCTCCCCACGGGATGCAAGCTCCAACGAACGTCAGCGCCTTCCGTTCAAAACGCGGCTCCCAAAGCCGACTCAACTCGTCGGCTCCCCAGTTTGGCGGCCAAACGAGGTTCAAGGCTGCAGACGCGAAAAGGCCTGCTACGCTCCCGATCGGACCGACACGGGCGGCGTAGTTCACCGTGGATGACAAATCCGTCAGCCGATCGGTCCATCTTTTGGCAAACGCCCGCGAGCACAAGACAGGTCGATAGCGACAAGCCAGCCGAATAAGTTGGCAACCCCGCCCAGAGTTTCAGTGGCTCTTTTGTTGGCCTCACGCTTGTTCGTCTTCGGATGGATTGTCGGCGTCATCCAACTTCTTCATGTTCTCGAGAATCTTCAGCAGATAATGCAGGGCGTGCACCGTGTCGTTGACGGAGAAATCCGCCAGCACGTGGTCGTAATAGCTATGGATCTTCGGGAGCGCCAATGTCTGCCAGACGTGACGCCCGGTCTCCGTCATCATGACGAGCCGTGATCGGCGGTCGCGCTCGTCCTGGGCGATCGTCACGTGGCCGTCGCGCTCCATGCGGCCGACGAGTCCCGCGAGGTTCTGTCGGCTGACCATGAGGTATTCGGCAAGGTCGCCGATGCTCATCCCGCTCTGCGCCTTGGGGCGGGACAGCGCGCCCAGCACCGCCCATTGCTGGGTCGTCAGCCCCTCCTCCTGCACGGCCCTCGACCCCGTTTTATGCAACATATTGGCGCATTGATAGAGTCGAAAAAACAATCGGTTAGCCAGCTGGATCTTGGTATCTTGAGATTTGTCGCCTGAACTCACAGGATTTTCCATCATCGCTCCACTTGCATCCCCGATCGTCGCATGCTATTTAGGACAATATGTTGCATAAATAGTCGCTACTCAAGCGAAGATCGCTCAAAAAGGCGACTCCGACAATTTCGACAGGGAGGATGCGAGGATGGCACGTTTCGACGGCAGGACGGTCATCGTGACCGGCGGCGGCGGTGGAATCGGAGGCGCGACATGCCGCCGGTTTGCGGCCGAAGGCGCAAAGGTCGCCGTGTTCGATCTCAACCCGGAAGCCGCCGAAACGGTCGCCGCCGGCATTCGCGGCGCTGGACAGACCGCCGAGGCCTTTCGCTGCGACATCACCGACCGCGCGAGCGTCGATGCCGCGCTCGCTGCCGCCGAGGCAAAGCTCGGCCCGATCGATGTCCTCGTCAACAATGCAGGCTGGGATATCTTCAAGCCGTTCACCAAGACCGAGCCGAAGGACTGGGAGCGCCTGATCGCGATCAATCTGACCGGCGCTCTGCACATGCACCATGCCGTCCTGCCCGGCATGGCGGCCCGCCGGTCCGGCCGGATCGTGAACATTGCATCGGACGCTGCGCGCGTTGGCTCGTCGGGCGAGGCGGTCTATGCCGCGTGCAAGGGCGGGCTCGTCGCGTTTTCCAAGACGATCGCGCGCGAGCACTCCCGCCACAACATCACGGTGAACGTGGTGTGCCCGGGACCGACGGATACGGCTCTGTTCGCCGACTACAAGCAGGGCGCAGGCAATCCGGAGAAGCTGGTCGAGGCCTTCACGCGCTCGATCCCGCTCGGCCGCATTGGCCAGCCGGATGATCTTCCCGGCGCCATTCTTTTCTTCGCCAGCGATGACGCGGCATTCGTGACCGGACAGGTGCTCAGCGTGTCCGGCGGACTGACAATGAACGGCTGAACCAGCAAGGACGGGAGAAACACCATGCAGTTTCAGGACCTGATCTACGAGATCCGCAACGGCGTCGCCTGGATCATCATCAACCGGCCGGACAAGATGAACGCCTTTCGCGGCACGACCTGCGACGAGTTGATCAAGGCACTGTACAAGGCGGGCTACGACAAGGATGTCGGCTGCATCGTGCTCGCCGGCGCCGGCGATCGCGCCTTCTGCACCGGCGGCGACCAGTCGGCGCATGACGGCAACTACGACGGACGCGGCACCATCGGCCTGCCGATGGAAGAACTGCACACGGCCATTCGTGACGTCCCCAAGCCCGTCATCGCGCGCGTGCAGGGCTTTGCGATCGGCGGCGGCAATGTGCTGGCGACGATCTGCGACATGACCATCTGCTCTGAGAAGGCCATCTTCGGCCAGGTCGGTCCCAAAATGGGCTCGGTCGATCCGGGCTACGGCACCGCCTTCCTCGCCCGTGTCGTCGGCGAGAAGAAGGCGCGGGAGATCTGGTACATGTGCCGGCGCTATTCCGGCAGGGAGGCCGAGGCGATGGGCCTCGCAAACCTCTGCGTGCCGCACGACGAGCTGGACCGGACGGTGCAGGCCTGGGGCGAGGAGCTCTGTGAACGCAGCCCGACCGCCATCGCGATCGCCAAGCGCTCCTTCAACATGGACACGGCGCACCAGGCCGGCATCGCCGGCATGGGGATGTATGCGCTGAAGCTCTACTACGACACCGAAGAGTCCCGCGAAGGTGTGAAGGCGCTCACCGAAAAGCGGAAGCCGGAATTCCGGAAGTTCGTGAAATAGCAGCATGTGCGGCATCGCCGGAGGCGATGCCATGTCATCTGCCACCCCGGAGACGTCTCCGGGGTCGGGCCAAGTGAACGACAAAAAGATCGGGAGGACGTGCCGATGAATCCGTATCTCGACGAGGACCTCGTTGCGCTTGGCGACCAGGCGCGCCGCTTCGCGGCCGACAGGCTTGCTCCCGGATTCCAGGAGCGCGATCGCACCCGCGTTCTCGATCGCGGCCTGATGAAGGAGATGGGCGCGATGGGTTTCATCGCGCCCGAGCTGCCGGAGCCATTCGGCGGCCTCGGCATGGCGACCCTCGCGGCCGGCGTCATCCACGAGGAGATTGCCCGCGCCGACCTCTCGATGTCCTACATCAACCTGTTGGCCTCGCTGAACGGACAGATCCTGTCACAGCACGGCAAGCCAGAGATCGTGACACCGTGGCTCGCACGCCTCGTCGCCGGCGAGGCCCCGTTCGCGATTGCGCTCACCGAGCCACGGGGAGGATCCGACGCGGCCAGTCTGCGGCTACGGATCGAGCGCGATGACGACGACTACATCGTCAATGGCGAGAAGACCTCGATCTCGGCTGCGGACCAAGCCGATGCGGCCGTCGTGTTTGGCCGGACCGGCACGGTCGAATCCGGCGCACATGGCATCACCGCTTTGCTGATCCCGCTCGACCTGCCGGGCGTCACGCGCTCGCGGTTCGACTGTCACGGTCAGCGCGCCATCGGACGCGGATCACTGTTCTTCGAGAATGTGCGCGTGCCCGGCTCGCATCGCCTCGGCGACGAGAACAAGGGCTTCGTCCAGGTGATGCAAGGATTCGACTTCTCGCGCGCGCTGATCGGGCTTCAGGTGCTGGCGGTGGCGCGCGCTGCGCTCGACGAGACCTGGCAGTATGTCGCTCAGCGGCAGGCGTTCGGCAAGACCCTGTCGGCGTTCCAGGGCGTGTCGCATCCCCTGGCGGACCTCGACACCCAGGTCGAGGCTGCGCGGCTGCTTTGCCTGCAGGCCCTATGGCTGAAGGACAAGGGACTTCCCCACAGCGCCGAGGCGGCGATGTGCAAATGGTGGGCGCCGAAACTCGCCTATGACGTGATCCACCAATGCCTGCTGATGCACGGCCATGGCGGCTATGACCGTGGCCCGATGGAGCAACGGCTGCGCGACGTCCTCGGCTTCCAGATCGGTGACGGCACCGCGCAGATCATGAAAACGATTATCGCACGCGCGCGGGCGGGACGCTCGGCCGTGCCTGCTTGACATCAAACAACGAACGAACGGGAGGGGGAAGCCATGGAATTCGACGCCGTCTTGCTCGGGCCGCGCCGCGCAGCCAGCATTGCCAATGGCCACTGGCACGACCGAACCATCAACGACGATCTGGACGCCTGTCTGGCGACGAGCCCGGACAAGATCGCGCTGACCGCGGTTCGCCTCGACACCGACACGGTGCGCCGCTTCACCTATCGCGAGATGGCAGCGCTGGCGGACCGGATGGCGATCGGGTTGTCGCGCCTCGGCGTCAGCCGCAACGATGTCGTTGCCATGCAGCTTCCCAATTGGTGGCAGTTCACGCTGCTCTACCTCGCCTGCAGCCGGATCGGCGCCGTCATCAACCCGCTGATGCCGATCTTCCGGGAGCGTGAGCTCTCCTTCATGCTCCGGCATGGTGAAGCCAAGGTGATGATCGTCCCGAAGACGTTCCGCAGCTTCGATCATGAGGCGATGCTGAGGGGCCTCATGCCCGAGCTTCCGTCGCTTACGCGCCTCGTCGTCATCGGCGGCGGCGGTGCCGACGATTTCGACGCGCTGCTGACGGTGCCGGAATGGGAGACGGCGGCGGATGCGAAGGCCATTCTCGGCTCGGCCCGCCCCGGCCCGGACGACATCACGCAGCTCATCTATACGTCGGGAACGACGGGCGAGCCGAAAGGCGTGATGCACAGCGCGAACACGCTGATGGCCAACATCATTCCCTATGCCCAGCGCCTGAAGCTCGGCACCGACGACGTGGTCCTGATGGCTTCCCCGATGGCCCATCAGACCGGCTTCATGTACGGCCTGATGATGCCGATCATGCTGAAGGCCAGCGCTGTCCTGCAGGATGTCTGGGAGCCTAACCGGGCGGTGGACCTGATCCGCGCTGAGAAAGCGACCTTCACGATGGCGTCCACGCCGTTCCTGACGGATCTGACCCGCACCGTGACCGAGACCGGCAAGCCGGTGCCCTCTCTCAGGAGCTTCCTGTGCGCGGGGGCGCCGATCCCAGGTCCGCTGGCCGAGCAGGCCCAGGCGGGCCTCGGCGCCAAGATCGTCTCGGCCTGGGGCATGACGGAGAATGGCGCGGTCACGCTGATCAACCTGGACGACGACGACAAGCTCGCCTCGACCACCGACGGCTGCCCTCTCCCCGGCGTCGAGCTGAAGGTGGTGGATGCCGACGGCAAGCCGCTGCCGCCAGGACAGTCCGGCAAGCTCCTTGTGCGAGCCTGCTCGAACTTCGGCGGCTACCTCAAGCGGCCGCAGTGGAACGGCACCGACGCCGAGGGCTGGTTCGATACCGGAGACCTGGCCTACATCACGCCCGCCGGCTACATCCGGATCAGCGGACGCTCGAAGGACGTCATCATTCGTGGCGGAGAAAACATACCCGTCGTCGAGCTCGAGGCGCTGCTCTACAAACATCCCGCCGTCGCACAGGTCGCGATCGTAGCCTATCCCGACGAGCGCCTTGGCGAGCGCGCATGCGCCGTCATCGTACCCAGGGCCGGACAGACCATCGACTTCTCCGGGATGGTCGAATTTCTCAAATCGCACAAGCTCGCGATCCAGTACATTCCGGAAAAGCTCATCGTGCGGGACGCGATGCCGTCGACGCCGTCGGGCAAGATCCAGAAATTCAGGCTGCGCGACATGCTGAAGGCCGGCGAGCTCTAGGCTCGCTCACGCGCCCCGCGCGTCCGGACTGCACTTCTCGAATCTGTCAATCGAAACGCGCCGGCGGCGCGATGGAGCACGCGCGTGCAAGACGAAGTCATACTGATCGAACGCAGCGAACGTGTCGGACTCGTCACGCTCAACCGGCCAAAGGTGATGAATGCGCTAAACGACGAGCTGATGGACAGGCTCGGCGCAGCGTTGCTCGATCTGGACGCCGATGATGCGATCGGCGCCATCGTGATCGCGGGGTCGGCAAAGGCATTCGCCGCTGGCGCTGACATCGCAGCGATGGCGGACTGGGGCTACAGCGACGTCTACAATTCCAACTTCATCACACGCAACTGGGAAACCATTCGCCGGGTACGCAAGCCCGTCATTGCCGCCGTCGCCGGGCTGGCGCTCGGCGGCGGATGTGAGCTCGCGCTGGCCTGCGACATCATCGTCGCGGGCCGCGGCGCCAAATTCGGGCTGCCCGAGATCAAGCTTGGTCTCCTGCCCGGCGCGGGCGGCACGCAACGGCTTCCTCGCGCCATCGGCAAGGCGAAGGCCATGGACATGTGCCTGTCGGCCCGCACCCTCGACGCCGACGAAGCCGATCGCTACGGCCTGGTCGCCCGCGTCGTCGACGACGAACGACTTCGCGAGGAGACCATGCGGCTCGCGTCGACCATCGCCTCGTTCTCCGCGCCAGCGCTGATGGCGCTCAAGGAATGCGTGAGCCGCGCCTTCGAGCAGCCGCTGAGCGAAGGGACGCTATTCGAACGTCGCGAACTCCACGCCCGCTTCGCAACTGCAGATGCACGCGAAGGCATGCAGGCGTTCTTGGACAAGCGCAAGCCCGTCTTCGTCCATCGCTAACCCCCGCGCCATGTGATCCCTTCCAATCGATTCGACAGGAGCGCTTGATGTCCATGACGGCCCGCCAGATCTTCCAGTGGGACGATCCTCTTTCCCTCGACGGGCAGATCACCGATGAGGAGCGCGCCGTCCGCGACACCGCGCATGCCTATTGCCAGGAGCAGCTGCTGCCGCGGGTACTAGACGCCTTCCGCCATGAGACGACCGACCCGCGTCTCTTCAGAAGCATGGGTGAGCTCGGGCTGCTCGGTCCGACGATCCCGTCGCAGTATGGCGGCGCGGGCCTGAACTACGTCTGCTATGGGCTGATTGCGCGCGAGGTCGAGCGGGTCGATTCCGGCTATCGCTCGATGATGAGCGTGCAATCTTCGCTGGTCATGGTTCCGATCCATGAGTTTGGCAACGAGGTGACCCGGCAGAAATATCTTCCCAAGCTCGCGTCCGGTGAATGGATCGGCTGCTTCGGCCTGACCGAGCCGAACCACGGGTCCGATCCTGGCAGCATGATCACCCGGGCGCGCAAGGTCGCCGGAGGCTACAGCCTGTCGGGTGCGAAGATGTGGATCACCAACAGTCCGATCGCCGACGTGTTCTTGGTCTGGGCGAAGGACGATGACGGCGCCATTCGCGGCTTCGTTCTGGAGAAGGGCTGGAGGGGCCTCAGCGCGCCGGCCATTCACGGCAAGGTCGGGCTGCGCACCTCGATCACCGGCGAGATCGTGCTCGATGACGTCTTTTGTCCCGAGGAAAACGCCTTTCCTGAGGTGCGCGGTCTCAAGGGACCGTTCACCTGTCTCAACAGCGCGCGCTACGGCATCGCCTGGGGAGCGCTCGGCGCTGCCGAGGACTGCTACCTGCGCGCCCGGCAATACGTGATGGACCGCAAGCAGTTCGGCCGCCCGATCGCGGCGAACCAGCTGGTGCAGAAAAAGCTCGCGGACATGCTCACGGAGATCACGATCGGGCTCCAGGGCTGCCTGCGGCTCGGCCGTCTCAAGGACGAGGGCGCTGCTCCCGTCGAGATCACGTCGATCATGAAGCGCAACTCCTGCGGCAAGGCACTCGAGATCGCCCGAACCGCACGGGACATGATGGGCGGCAACGGCATCAGCGACGAGTTCGGCGTCGCCCGCCATCTCGTCAATCTCGAGGTCGTCAACACCTATGAGGGTACGCACGACATTCACGCGCTCATCGTCGGGCGCGCGATCACGGGCATCGCTGCATTCAACTGAACGCTTCTGAGGCGCTGGCCCCAGTCAGATCAACCAACAATCAAATTGCAGGAGGAAACCTATGAACACCGTTCTAAAGGCAAGTGCCGTACTGCTCGCTCTCGTGCTCGGCGCTTCGGGCGCTGTCGCCCAGACACCGGTCAAGATCGGCGTGCTCAGCGACATGTCGGGGCCATACTCCGATTTCAGCGGCCCAGGATCTCTGGAGGCGGCCAAGCTGGCGATCGAGGACTTCAATGCGGGCTCTAAAAGACTTTCCGTCGAACTCGTCTCGGGCGATGCGCAGAACAAGACCGATATCGCCGGCGCGATCGCTCGCCGCTGGATCGATGCCGAAAGCGTCGACATGATCATCGACATCCCGACCTCCGGCATCGCGCTTGGGCTTGCGGGCCTCGTGAAGGACAGAAACAAGGTCCTCATCGCGACCACGGCGGGCACGTCGGAGCTGACCGGAAAATCCTGTACGCCGAACACGCTGCACTGGACGTGGGACACATGGTCGAATTCCCACGGCACGGCCGAGGCGATCGTCAGGAACGGCGGCAAGCGGTGGTACTTTCTGACGGCCGACTACACCTTCGGCACGACGATGGAGAAGGAAGCCGGAGACGTCGTCAAGGCCAATGGCGGCACGGTTCTTGGCTCTGTCCGGCACCCGCTCGACGCAATGGATTTTTCGTCCTTCCTGATGCAGGCCCAGGCCTCCAAGGCGGAGATCATCGGCCTCGCCAATGGCGGAACCGATACGATCAACGCCATCAAGACGGCCGGGGAGTTCGGCATCGTGGCCGGCGGCCAGAAGCTGGTCGGCCTGGTGCTCTTCATCAACGACATTCATGCGCTCGGGCTGAAGGCGGCGAACGGCCTCATGTTGACCACCGCCTTCTACTGGGATCTGAACGACAAGACCCGTTCCTTCGCCGAGCGGTTCGCCAAGCGCAGCAACGGCAAGGTGCCCTCGATGAGTCAGGCCGGCACCTATTCGGCCACGCTGGCCTATCTGCGGGCCGTCGAGAAGGTCGGCCATTCCAAGGACGGCGCCGCCGTCGTTGCGGCGATGCGCGACGCCGGCACCTTTGACGATCCACTGTTTGGCAGGACCGCCGTGCGCGTCGACGGCCGGGTCGTTCACGACATGTATCTGGTCGAGGTGAAGAAGCCGGAGGAATCGAAGAAGCCGTTCGATTACTACAAGGTGGTTGCCACGATCCCGGCCGATCGCGCATTCCGCCCTCTGGCCGACGGCAACTGCCCGCTGGCGCAATAACGTCTCGGCCGCTTCCCGACGTCAGACCAGCGAGGAGTAATCTGCGTAGCCGCAACGGCCAGCCGACCGCGATGCGCCCCGCCCGGGAGATCCGGGCGGGGCGCATCGGCTCACTCCGTCGCCTTGCGCGGCCGCGACCACAGGAGCGTGTAGCCCTCACCGCCTTCGTCCTCGAACAGGTTGGCGTAGATCGGGGCGTTGAACGAGGGGTCGTCGAGCTTGAGCGAGAGATAGTCGCGCCCCTCCTCGGAGCGGCGCGACCAGGCGGCGCCGATCTCGACACGCCCGGCGTAGACGCGGTGGCTCGGCGCGTTCTCGCTGGAGCGGTTGGCCTCAGGGACGATGCGCACGCCCTTGGCCTTGAGGTTCAAGGTGATGATCTCGCCCTGGAAATCGTCGCCGACCTTCTTGAAGGAACCGATGGAAGCCATGTTGTCTCTCCTTGGCTGTTTCGGGCCGCGACCACCGCGGCCTCGATGGCGCGTCTCGGGCGAATGGCGAGCGACAGCGCACCCGCAGGGCCGAAGCGGCAGCGGAGGACGGCGCCGGCCAACTTTCTTGTCCCGCGAGGAATGGGCTTCAGCCCAGGGGAAGAAAGTTGGCCGGCGGCGTTGCGCCCAGGCGATCGAGGCGCAGCCGGCCTTCGACCAGATCACGCCATCACGAGGCAAGGTGTGTCGCTGCCCCAATCAGCTGACAGGAGAGACATGTTGAACTGAGGTGGCACAAGAGACGCGGAATGACTGGCGTAAGATTGGAAACCACCGGAAAGAAAAGCGTGTGCCGACAATTCTCTCGGCCGGCAAACGTGAATCAAGCCCAGCGGAATGCCTGGGATAGTCGAAATCCGAGCGGACAGGGTCTGCCGGTTCGAGCAGGGCTGCGACGATCTCGCCGTCGGAGCTTGATGCCCTCTCGCTCAACGCTCACAATCCAGATCAATCTGCTCGAGAACGAGTGCGGTGCGGCCTCTAGGCTGCTGTGATCCTCGCTGGACCGAGTAGCGACCGTGGTCAGGTGTGCAGCGAGATTGGCAGGGACAGCTCGTCGTCGAACGACCGGTGCAATGCGGCAGCACGAACCAGGGCTGTTCCGATCAGGCGCCTTCTACCATTACCTGAACGCCGACAAGCACGACCAATCAGGAGGCCGTAAGGAGAAGCAATCACTGTCGATTGAAGGTATCGTCGCGCGGTCAGAGCGTCAGACGACCATGACTGCTCCGGCGCCCCCAAGTACAACGCGCCTTAAGCAGATATGCATCTCGATGACGAGTGCAGAAAGTTGCTTGGGATCTCGACGCGGGCCGCTTCAGCAAGGTCGGGCCCGCAGAGTTGACGGCGCTCAGGCGCGGCCTTCGCCAGGAGTCCAGACCGGAGGGGCGAGCCTGCGCCCTGTCGAGGCGGTGCCCCGCGTCCCCGAGCCGGGAAATCACCGTGACGCCGATCCGGCATATTTCCAGCACGGAGTGGGTTCGCTTGACGGGATCCGATCGATCGGAGGCCGCGGCCAGTTCAGTGGATGGCGGCATACATGATCTTCTCTTCGGTCGCTTCGATTGCCGAAAATTCTTCGACGACCTTGCCTTGCCTCGAGACCAGGATCCGATCGGATAGCGCCATAACTTCCGGAAGATAGGAGGATATCACGACCACGGCTCTGCCTTCATCGGCGAGTCTGTTGATCAACTCGTGAATTTCGACGATGGCTCCGACGTCGACCCCGCGCGTCGGCTCGTCGAAGATGATCAGCTCCGGATCCTGAATCAAGGATTTGGCGATGACAACCTTCTGCTGATTTCCGCCTGAAAGCTCAACAACCTTGACCTCGTCGCCGATGGCGCGAACCTTGAGACGTTCGATCCAGGTCTTGCCGACCTCATTTCTTTCGCGACGCGACAACCAGGCTCGTCCTCCCGGGAACTTGGCAAGCAGACCCAAATAGATGTTGCGCGTGATCGAGGCCGTCTCGAAAAAGCCCTCCACCTTGCGGTCTTCGGTGACGTAGGCGATTCCGGCTTTCACGGCCGGCGCGGGCACGCGGTATCGTACAGATTTATCATTGAGAAAAATTTCTCCACCGTGAAAGAAATCGCGCTTCAGAATGCCCGAGACGATCTTGAATGTCTCGGTGCGGCCCGAGCCGACCAGTCCGAACACACCCGTGATCTGGCCCGCGAACACCGACAATGAGGTGTTCCTGACCATCGGCGCCATTTTGAGATTCTGTATTGTCAGCACCCGCCGGCCCGCCGGCCGCACTTTGTCCTTCCGCACACCATAGAGCGTGTTTGATAGGTTTCGTCCGACCATGGCCTGAACGATGCGTGCGCGATCAAATCTCGAGGCGTCGTCGGTGACGACGTGCTTGCCGTCCCGCAGGACGGTGATGCGATCGGCCAATAGCAAGGCCTCCTCAAGAGCGTGCGAGATGAAGACGATCGAAACCCCGCGCCTCTTCAAATCCCGCACCAAATCGAAGAAATACTTCTTCTCCTCTGGCGTGAGCGTTGCCGTCGGTTCGTCAAAAATGATGACTTTCGCCTTGTGCAGCACGGCGCGGGCGATTTCGACCATCTGCTTCTTGGCCGCGCCCAAGCCGCCGACGGTCGCCGTCGGCGCGACGTCGAAGTTGAGCGATTGAAGGAATTGCTGAGCCGCGATGTAGATGCCGCGCAGCCGATTGTAAAATCTCTCCTGGCCGAGAAACAGGTTCTGCGCCACAGTCATCGTCGGCACGAGACTGTTTTCCTGAAACACCATGGCGATGCCAAGATGCCGCGCCTCCAGCGGCGTTCTCGGAGACACCGCCACGCCATCCACCGTCATTGCACCTGATGTCAAGGAGACGACGCCGGCCATGACCTTGGTCAGCGTCGACTTGCCTGCGCCATTTTCGCCGACCAAGGCGTGGATCTCGCCCCGCCTCAGCTCGAAATCGACGCCCTCGATCGCCGGCACACCGGCATACAGCTTGGTTGCCTTGGACAGGGAGAGGATCACCTCGCTCATGGCAGTAGCTCCTGGCCGAGGGTTGCAAGGGGCAGCCTGAGGACCCTGCCTGGCCCCTTTGCGATCATGACCAGGTCGCCGCCGAATTCGACGGCAGCGACGATGCCGTGATTGACGCCATCAGCCCGGCTATGCAGCGAATGACGCGGCAATCCGTCGGCACCGAGCCGGATGACAAGTCCATACGACCGTGGGGGAGCCCACGGCTTCATGACACCCATGGTCTTGATGTGCGCCCCCTGCAGCGGCTCCTTGAAGGACTGGCCGGACCTGAGCCGTGGTGCCACCCAATAGTCAGGCTCGATCTCAGCAATCATGCGGCGCCGGTAGGCCGGTTCGCGCAGCACGAACTCGACCAGTTGCGTGCGGGCGATAAAGGCGGTCAGCCAGAAGCCGCCGCCATGCGCCGGTGCAAGCCGGGAGGGATAGACCGGCAGGTGATCAAGCACGACCCTGCGGGTGCCGTCAGGTGCGATCGAGACCAGACGGTGCCGCCAGCTTTCACTGACGAGCACGTCGTTGCCGTTTGCGACGGCACCGAAGGCGTAGCGAAGCCCGCCCGCGAGCTGCTGCATCGCCCGCGTCCGCGGATCGAGCCTGAAGACACGGCCGGTGTCACCGAGCTCCATCAGGTCACGCGCCCAATCGTCGACCTTATACGATGACGAACCATCGGTTGCGATCAGGGCGCCGTCGGCCGCGAGCGCAAGCGCGTTGACGGCGCGCAACTCACCGGTGAATGTCGAGACCGGCGTCTGAGTGGTGAGGGTCTCATAGATATGAACCTCAGTCCCGTTAATGGCAATGGCGACACCGCCGGACGGAAGGACGGCCAGCGCGGAGATCGGCCGCTCGAACCTGCGGACTTCCGTAGGCGACGATCCGGCCCATCGCAGAAGCCGCTCGCCGTCGGCGATGAGAAGCGAACGGCCGTCGGACACAATATCCTCCGGTGCTTCACATTCGAGGAGCGTTTCGGCTGCCTCCAGCATTTGATTGGCCTTCAGCGCCCCGTCGAACGACGGAACAGTGATGGTCGCATCACCACGGCCGAGCAAGCGGTTCGCGAATTCACGGATGGCGGCGATCACGAATGCCTCCTCCAGCGCCTGTCGTAGTGAACGAAATCGGGATCGGCGTTTTCCAGCTTGATGCGCCCGATCCGATTGTTGGCGATGCCGCCGAGATAGAGATAGCCGCGATGTTCCCGCATCGAGGTGATCATTGGATGATTGACGCCCTTAAGGTCCCAGAGAGATTCCAGGATCTGGCCCTGCTCGTTGAATTTGACGACGCACCCGGTGTTGATGTTCGGGAATAGCCACTCGTCGATCGGCACCCGCTTGGCCATGCGCCGCCGGAAGCCCGGCATCTTCCACGCCAAGTCGAGCGAAGGGCTGCGCATGCCGACCAGCGCCAGCCAGTAATTGCCATCCGACGCCAGGTTGATGTTGTCGGGATAGCCCGGCAGGTTGTCCATGACGGTCTCGACCGCGCCTTTCTTCGGACCAGCGAACCAGTATCGCTTGATCGAGCAGCCGAAGGTCTCCGCGAACAAGATCGACTGACCGTCGCTGGCAACAGCGACGCCGTTCGGAAACTTAAGTCCGCGTAGCACGGTCTGGGTCGTTCCGCTCTTGGTGTCGTAGCAGATAATGCGACCGTTGCCGCGCGCTTCAAGCCCGTCGATCGGCCACTCATCCATCTCGTAGCGAACAGTTGCTTCCGAGAAGAAGATCAGGCCGTCATCGGTAATATCGAGGTCGTCAGCGAGCCGCAGCCGGCTGTCGTCATTCACCGAATACAGGCTGCGGTTGGTTTCATCGGTCGCCTTCTCCACGGTTCCCTCGGGCGCGATGCGGTAGAGACCCATACCGCCGATGCAGACGTAGAGATTGTCCTGGCTGTCGAACGCCATTCCGAGCGGCTGGCCGCCGATATGAGCGAAGACCTCCATCCGCTCATAGTCCGGCGGATAGAAGCGGATGATGTCGCCGTGACGGGAGCCGGCATAGAGCACGTCGTTGCGATCGAGGATGACGTCTTCGGGCGCCTCGATCCGCCCGAGCCCAATGAGGGACACGTCGCGAAGCTTGTCATTCTGCTCGAACGGTCCGCCCTTTCCGATCTCGGTTGGAGGCGGTGGCGGCAGCGCATGATAGGTCGGTGCAACGTAGACCTTGCTGATGATCCGCGTGCGATTCTTCTGCCAACGGATATCGACCATCGCGGCCGCCAGGAGGATCGTTGCAAGGGCCATACGATTGACGCCGCCACGCGCGTTCATCGCGGTCAAGCCGTTGGTCATCAGGAGGACGATGAGCACACCGACCAGCGACTTGACGACCGACCCCTTGCCACCGCCGAGCGTGATGCCGCCGAGGACGGTCGCAGTCAGGACGATCACCTCGAGGCCGACGCCGATGTCGCCGCCTACGGTTCCGAGCCGGGCGGCAAAGAACAGCGCACCGATGCTGGTCAGAACGCCGCTCGCGACGTAGCAGAGCGCGATGGTCCGCCGCACCGGAATGCCGGAATTGTAGGCCGAGCGGCGCGATCCGCCGATCGCCGTGATGTGCCAGCCGGGCCGCAGCCGCGTCAGAAAGACGTGGCCGACGATGGCGACGACGACATACAGCAGCGCGACGCTCGGGATTCCCAGAACATCCCCGCCGCCAATGAAATCCCACGAGGGGATATCTGGAAGCGATGACGCGATGGCATTCGAATAGCGTTGAATCAGCAGATCGAACGCCGAGCGATAGATGATCAGCGTGATCAGCGTGGCGATGAAGGCGCGAAGTCTCAGATATCCGATTAAGAGTCCGTTCACGGCGCCAAGCAGCCCGCCGACGACCATGGTCGCCACCACCACTGCAGGAACGGGCCAATTGAGAACGTCGAGGAGATAGAGCGCGCAGAAATCCGTCAGGGCAAACATCGATCCGACCGACAGGTCGATGCCGCCGACGATGACCACAAGCGCCATTCCGAGGCCAATGAAACCAATCTCTCCAGCCTGGCGCGCAGTGTCGGCGAGGCTCGCGGGCGATAGAAAGTGCTCCAGGACCCGGCTCAATGCGAAGCCGACGATCAGGAGCAGAAGCACCGGAACGGCAGTTTCGGTCCACCTCTTGGACAGGATCTCGCCGAGAAGATGGTCGGGCCAGTAGCGATATCGCAGCCGAGTCAATGTGTCGCGCATCTGCCTTCCATGGGTACTGCCTATGCAATCGTCATGAGGCGCGTTCCGGCTGAGCCGGAACGCGCGCCGCGGAGCGTCGTCACTTCTTGAGGTCGGAGAGGTTCCAGCACGACGTCTGGGAGTCTGCGTTCTCCTTCGTGATGGGAATGAGCGTGCTGTATTCGAAGCCCTTGACCGAGCCCGCCTTTACCCCCGAGGACAGCAGCCACTTGATCGTTCCGGCCATCTGCGCCGCCTGCGTCGGCACGTCGTAGCTCATGTTCAGGTCGAACGAGCCGTTCTTCACGAGCTCGCAGGCGCCCTTGCGCTCTCCACCGCCCGATGTTGCAAGGAAGACCTTGCCGGTGAGCCCCGCCTCCTTGATCGCAGCGGCAGTTCCGATATCCATGCCATCCCAGAAGCCCACGATGCCGCACAGGTCGGGATTCTGCTTCAGGACCGTCTGTGTGATGGCCTTGGCTTTCGCCGCATCCCAATCGGCCGCCTGGCTCGACACCACCTTGATTTCAGGATGCTTGGCGAGAACGTTCTCGACGCCCTTGAGTGTGTAGGCACTGGCGGCCGCGGACAGCGCCCCCTGAATGATCGCGATCTTGTTCGACTTGCCCTGGCAGGCCTTCACCACCCCTTCGGTCTGGCGTTCGCCGATCTCGATCCAGTTCGCGCCGACGAACGCGGAGCTGCGATAGGCTGATCCCATGTTGATCTGGATGACGTAGATCCCTTCGCTTTCGGCGCGCTGCAACAGCTTGGCATAGGTCTGGACGTCGGGATTGTGGATCACCATGACCGCCGGCTTCTCAGAGATGAGCGAGGTGACGGCCTGCGCCCCTGCGTTGGTGTTCCAGTTGGGATCGCGGATCTCGAACTTGACGCCGTAGGGCTCGAGCTCCTTCTTCAGGCCCGCGTACCAGCCCTCCGTCAGATCGAAATTCATTGCGACTGGCACGTAGGCGACCGTCTTGCCGGCAAGCGCCTCGCGAAAGGTCTTCTGAAAGGGTTCGTCAAGCCCCTGCTGCGCGAGCGCCGGCGCCGCAGCCGCCGCGAGCGTCACCGCCACCAGACTTCCAATTACTAAGCTATGCGTACGCATCGTCGTTTTCTCCCGTTTGATGTTTGGGTTTTTCGAACCGAGCTAGATGTCGCCTTGCTGGGCCGTTTCTTCGTTTCGCGGATTCAAGATCGTATCCGTGATCACCGCGATCAGCAGGACGACACCCTTGATCAGATTCTGTCCGGCATAGGGAATATCCAGAATCGTCATGCCGTTCAGCATGGTCCCGATCAGCAGCGTGCCGATGATGACGTTCACGACGCCGCCGCGGCCGCCGGACAATCCAATGCCCCCGAGCACCACGACGAGGATCACGTCATAGATCATGGTCGAGTTGAAGATCCGGGTGGGCATCGAGTTGACGGATGCCGCCATCACGAGACCCGCAAAGCAGCCGATCACCGCCGCAAGCACATATTGCAGCACGACAATCGGGCGCGAGGGAATGCCGGTCACCCGCGCGGCGAACGCATTATCACCGACCGCATAGATAAAGGCGCCCCAACGGGTCTGACGCAACAGCACGAAAACCGCGATTGCGGCGATCGCAAACATCACGATCGATGTCGGAATGCCAAGGATGCTGCCCTGCCCGAGCCGCTCGAATCCCGCCATGCCGTCGCTCCATTGGACGACGTCGAGCTGGAACAGCGCCGCTTGCCCAAGTCCTGCAACAAACAGCCCGGTCGCGAGCGTTGCAAACAGCGGCGGCACCTCCGCATAGGCGATCAGCCAGCCGTTGACGAGGCCGATGGCGACGGCCAGGACGCCGGCGGCGAGCAAGGAGGCGTGCAAGGAGTGACCGTTCTGCACCATTTGCAGGACGAGCCCGCCGGGGACCGCGAGCGATGCAATCAGCGACAGATCGATGCCGCGCCCGATGACGACGACGGCCATCGCCAGGCCGAGAATGCCGAGAACGGCGACGTTCTGCAGCAGGGTCAGCATGTTGTCGGCGGTCAGAAAGCCTTTGAGGAAGATCGAGAAGGCCAGGAAAAGCGCCGCGAAGACTGCGAACACGATCTCTTGTTGGCCAAGCCGAAAGTGCTTCATCATTGCTCTCACCAGTTCCCAGCTATGCCCGCCCGCGTGGCGGGGTCGCGTCAATGCGATAGGTCTGCGGCAAGGCCAACAGGCTCTCTGCAAGCCGGCCCAGCGCGACCTCGTCATTCGTTTCGACCGAAATGCAGACCACCGTGTTGAGCTTGTCGTCCTTGTTGACCTGGATGTCTGCCACGGTTGCAGGACCAAATATCCGATCGACTTCCGTCCGGACCTTCTCCCGAACGGCAAGATCGCGAAGCGTCGGCTTGAAGATCTTGCCCACGGCGGTGACTGGAAGCGCGTCGAGCACCACCACGCGCTTCGGGCGCGCGGGGGGCTCGTGGACATTCTGCTCGAGGTAGTCGCAGAGCCGCGCGAGCTCGATCGTCTGCCCAGGCGACGGCACGACGAAGAGTATCGGCACCTCGCCAGCGTAGGCGTCCGGCATGCCGACGGCAGAGCTCATTTGCACGCCAGGATATGCATTGGCGACATCTTCAATGGCGGCGGGATCGATGTTGTGACCGCTCCGAACAATGAGGTCCTTCTCCCGGCCTGTGAGAACCAGCCGCTCGTCTGCGGTGAGGTAGCCGATATCACCGGTCACGATCCAATCATCGTCGGTCAGGACGCCAACATTGTGCGTGGGATCGACGTATCCGGGGAAGACCTGCGGGCCCTTGGCCAGCACCAGCCCGCTCGTGAGCGGAGGACACTCCTTCCTCAGCTCCGGATCGTCCAGTGCCACGATCTTCGTTCGCGAGAACGGCGCCCTGAATCCGACGCTGCCCCGAAGCGGCTCGCCGCGACCGGGGTTGAATGCGATCGCCGCCGCGGTCTCCGTCATCCCGTAAGTCTCGAACAACCTCACTCCCGTGCTGGCCTGGAAACGGTCACCAACCGCCTTCGGGAGCACCGCACCTCCGGTCAGCGCCATCCGGACCGAGCTGATATCGCAGGACGCGATCGGCACCTCCGCCAAAGCCGCAATGGAGGTCGGCACGCCGCTCACGATCGTCACGCGATGTCGTGCGACGGTGTACCAATAGTCGCGGATGACCTCCGGGGCTCGCAGACCGTAGGGTGAGGGAATGATCACGTGGCCGCCAGCGGCGAGAATCGACAGGCCTGCCGTCATGGTGCCGCCGACATGAAACAGCGGAAAGCCGTTCAGCACGATGTCCAACTCGTCGAGCCCGTGAACCTGGGCAAAGCCCCATGCGGCGTGGATCTGGTTGCCATGTGTCAGGCGGACGAGCTTTGGACGTCCGGTCGTCCCTCCCGTGTGGAAGAGCGCGCACACCGCCCCCCGATCATTTGACGGTTCGAAATCGAGCGCATCTCCGTGCCTCGAAGCGGCTTCGTCAAAGACGGCCATTCGGCCGTTCGCGTCGCGGCTCTCGCCTAGAACAAGGATCTTTTGCAAAGATCCGACCCGCGCCGCGACCTTGTTCGCCTTGTGCCAGATCGCCGGATCATCGGCTTCCGAAGGGATCACGAGCAGCGCTGCATGCTGCGCTTCGAGGAGGTCGACGATCGCGTCCTCGTTCAGCAGATAGTTGATCGAACTCGCGACGCCGGCGACCTGGGCGCCGAGCATGGCGGGAAACACTTGTGGCAGGCTCGGGCAGAGAAATGCAACGGTCGGCCCATCCGGTCTGATGCCGGCTGCCCTGAACAAGTTCGCCGCACGGGATATGTCGGCCAGCAATTGACGGTGCGTGAGGCTGGTTTCGCGGGATTCGCGGGGTATCAGGACGGTCAGTGCCTGCCGGTCCGGATGCAATCGGGCGGTCGCCTCGAACAGGTGGTAAAGATTCCGAGCAGGTACGAGCGCGTCATAGGGCGTCCGCTCCAGCGTCACGATGTCGGCAATGGAGCCGACAGGACGCGTGAACCGCGTCGTCATCGGTGAAGACGGGCCTCCCCCCATTGCTGCGGTCCTTGTAAGGCAGATCGCGTACGCCTGCGCCGGCGCCCGCAACTGCTTCCCCCCGTCTTGTCTCTTAGCTTGCCGTACCGAGCGACGCTTGCCTCGGAGCGCAAAGCTTTTGCATGTCCGCGCAAAGGTGGCTTGCGCGGAGCGGCTTAGCAATTAGAATTGCAGCGCGGTTTCTTGTGCGACGCAAAATGCAATTTGGGCTCGCGATGGATATCCGATGGAGCTCGTGTTCACAACGGAAAGCCTGGAAGCTTCCAAACGCTACGCGGCCTGGCAAGGCGCCATTTGCGACGTCTATGTCCATGTCGACGTCGAGGCGGAGCAACGATCCGACTATCAGGGCTTCATCAGGGAAGCACGATTTGGCGTTTTGACAATGACCGACGTCCTGCTGTCGGAACAGCGGATATCACGACGACAGCGGCATATCGCCAGGCTGGACAAGGATTGCTACTACGTCGAATTCATTCAACAGGGCAAGGTCAATGTCCTCCAGGCTGGCCAGACTCTGAGTACCAGTTCGCACGTCGGTGCAATCTTCTCCGCGGCAGAAGCCTACGATCTGGAGTGCGTCGGGAAGGTTCGATCCCTCTATCTCGAGATCCCGCGCAAAGACTTTTCATTGCGGTTCAGCGAGAACCGTATTCCGGTAGCAATGACCATTGCGACCGGACGCGGTCTCGGCCGGATTGCCGCCGAATTCTGTTCGACATTGGCATCCCAGTCATCGTCCGTTGACGAAGCGGCAAGAGCGCGGCTCGGCGACGAGCTGATGGATGTCCTGGCTCTCGCTCTGGATATGGGCGACAAGGACCAATTTTCAGAAGACGCCACGGCTCAAAAGGCCCGGCTGCGCTCTGTGAAAGCCTGGATCGAGGAGCATCTCACCGACCCCGGTCTTTCGCTTGAGAAGATTGCAAGGAACAACGGGATCTCGCTCAGACATCTTCACTATCTTTTTCGAATGACGGACATGTCGGTGTCGGAGTGGATTCTCGACCGGCGCCTGCAACGATCCTACGATATGCTCACGCGACTCGAGCAGCCCGTGCTGTCGGTGACCGAGGTGGCCTACCAGCTGGGATTCAGCAGCTCCTCACACTTCAGCACCGTGTTCCGGCGAAAGTTTGGGCATAGCCCGTCCGAGCTGCGCCGGCGATAGGCTGATGCGCACCGGCCGAACGGCTCATGAAGCACCCCGCCGTCAGATGGATGTGGTTTGAGCAGATCGATCCCGATCAAGCGAACGCGAACCTGACTGCTCGAGGCATCGACATAGCGAGCTGACAGGCGACACCTGCCAATTTGACCTCAGGCGGAGGTCGCGATGACTGGGGCCGACCGTTGATGCGGTTGAGACCTGCTGCCGCAAATTGATTGGAAATGTCCCGGATCGTGCTCGCAGCCAATCAGTGACGTCGTGCGGACCAGAGGCGACTTCTTGAAATCGTCTGCATCAGCCTCGAAGGGGATGCCCATCTGGCGCCGAGCCGTTCAGCGATTGGACCGAGGTCATGCTGTTTGCACCAGATCGACGTCTGATCTTGCGCCACAAAGCATGTCAGCATCGGTACGGTCACCCATCCAAGGACCGGATAGCGCCGCGCCAGATCGATCGCTTCGAGCGAACGACTGGCGGCGCTCACGCGCCGCCTCGTCCGAAGGTCCAGACGGGAATGCCGAGTCGGCGGGCCTTGTCAGCGAGATTGCCTTGGATGCCGGAGCCCGGGAAGACCATGACGCCGATCGGCACCGTCGCCAACATGGCGTCATTGCGCTTGAAGGGAGCGGCTTTGTTGTGTCTCGTCCAGTCCGGCTTGAAGGCGATTTGCGACACCTTACGGTTCGCCGCCCATTTGCTGGCGATCAGCTCGGCCCCCTTCGGCGAGCCGCCATGCAGGAGGACCATGTCGGGATGCTTGGCATGGACCTTGTCGAGACGATCCCAGATGAGCGCGACGTCATTGAAGTCCGGTCCACCGGTCAGCGCGATCTTGGGGCCTGGCGGCAGCATCACCTCCGTCTCGGCGCGATGCTTGGCAGCAAGGAAGTCGCGGGAGTCGATCATGGCCGCCGTCAGCGTGCGATGGCTGACCTGCGATCCCGAGCGCGGCCGCCACGGCGATCCCGTATGCAGCTCGAAGGCCTCGACGGCCAGATCGCGGAACAGCTCCAGGGCGTTGCGACGTTCGACCAATGACAGTCCTTCCGAGGTCAGGCGCTCGAGCTCGACCGACCGCACCTCAGAGCCGTTCTGCTCGCGCTGGCTCGATCGCTGCGCCTGCTCGTTGTGGTCGAGCTCGCGCTCAATGCGCATCGTGGCACGGTGAAACAGGTTGACCGTTGACCACAACAGCTCCTTCAGCTCAGGCTCGAGGCGTGTCTCCGAGAGCGTCGCGACCAGGGCGTCGAAGATATCGGCGACCGCGCCCGCAATGACCCTGCCCTCCGGCAGCGGCCGCGGATCGGGCTCATCGTCGAAGGGGCGGTAACCGTAGAGCTGGAGTTCGGTCAGGACGTTCTCGGTCGTCGATTGGGACTCGCGCGGCTCACGCATCTCGTCGTGCTGGTCGGACATGTGGATCTCGTCTGTGCTCGGTGACCGCGCCGATCGCGGCCTTCCATAGCGATCTCCAAGACGGCGGGCGGACGGGACCAGAACCCGCTGATCCCGAGCAGCGGGCCGGAGCGACAGCGGAGGATGGCGGTGCGCGGCTATTTTGCTTCGCGATGCAAAGGCCCGCCTGCGGGCCGGCGGAAAATAGCCGCGCAGTGCCATTGCCGGACCGGACCGCGTGCCGTCCGATCGCCTCACAAGAAGGCCCCGGCGCGGCTCTCTGACCGCCCTGACGAGATCCTCTGTCACGGCCACGCGCGGCGAGCGCCGAAGCATTCTCCAGCGTCAAGCCGATGTTTTGACCGCAATCGCGTTCACGAAACGCTCGACATCTTCGGGCAGCAGCTGATGACGCAAGACGTCCAGGAGACGGGTTGCCCCCAGAACACGCAGGTCTTCATTGAAGTCGTCCATGCGAGGGCACAATGCGATCGCCTCGATGCCGGCGTCCAGCGCGCGTGCCGCCAACGTTTCTGCAGCGGCGACGCCTGCAGCATCAGCGTCGACAGCAACATAGATACGGCGCAACGTAGCCGGCCAGTGCAGACCAGCCAGATGGTTGGCCGACAGCGCAGCGGCGACCGGGAAGGCCGGCAGCACGGTACGCAGCGACAGCATGGTCTCGATGCCCTCGCCGGCCGCAAGCACGTCTTCAGCGGTCCCGAATCGAACGGCATGACCAAGCAGATCGCCCATCGCCCGGCGCGGGGTATCGATCGGCGCCTTGCCGAGCCTGCGATCGTCGAAGCCATCGGGATCGAGCCAGGTCCGATGAACGCCCGTGATGCGCCCCATGAGGTCGGTCACAGCGGCAATCAGAGCGGGCCATGTCTCGACGACAGCAACATCGTCCGGCCGGTAGAAGCAGCGCGGATGAAAGCGCAGTGCGCCAATGCCCACACGCGGGTCGATTCCACGACGAGCAAGATAGGCTTCGCCGCGCGTGCCGAACAGCGGCTGCCCCATCGCATACAGCCGGCGAGCGGCTCTGGCGGTGTCGCGAGGGCGGCGGTCTGCCGCGGCCTCGGTCGGCGGCTCCTGCCGCCGTCCCGGCAGCTTCAGGAAACGCCGCGCCTCCTCAGCAATCTCACGAAAACTGTGCAATCCGCACGTCGCCCCGATGATGTCGAGCAGATCACCATGCTCCCCGGTCGCAGCATCCGTCCATTTGCCGGCCGCCCCCTTCGACGAGGCGTGCAATCGCACAAACAGTGATCGACCCCGCGTGTTGTTGACGTCGCCGACCAACCAGTAGCGTCCCTGACGCTGACCATTGGAGAGATAGTGACGGCACACCGCCTCGGCCTCACGCGCAAGGCGGCGTGCCAGTTCGGACGCGTCGTCCGACATCACGACGGCTCCCGCCCGCGGACCTCAGCAGGCGGAAACTGCTCCAGGATCCTGGCCAGGATCGCCGGGCCGCTTGCGTCGGTCGGCACAAACATGCGCAGCTTCCACGAGATGATCTCGCCGATCAGCCCATAGGCTTTGAGACGATCCCGCAGGCCCTCAGGGAAGCCCGAGAGCTCGATCCGGTGGGCACCCATGACGCGCGCCCTCCGCAGCTGCAGGCCCCCGTGGAGATCGAGGACGTGGCCGTCATGCAGCACGGACGTGAACGCATCTTCGGGAGCCACCGAAGGTCGCTCCGCCGACACTGCGGTGACCCAACCGAGTGGCACCTTGCGGCCGATGATGCGCTCGCCCGCGTCGGTTTGGAGCAGGTAGACCCGCGTGGACTCCTGGGGCAGGCGCTTCCAGATCGGGAGCAGGAGCCCGGTGACCAGATAGATCGTGGTGATCGTGAAGTCCGGAATGGACGCGAACTCCGCGCTCCAGCCGACCTTGAACTGCTCGCGATCTGTCTCGATCCAATCATGCTCGGCCAGTTTGGCGAGCGGCAGGGTCTGACGTCCCATCGGTCCGATCAGATGGACGCGCCGCTCGATCTCGCCATCGTCGAGCAGCCAGCTGGGCGCCGGCACCTGAATCGCCGCCCGTCCGGAGCGACCATTGCGGAGCGGAACGGCACGGCGCTGCAGCAGCCGCTCCAGGGCCTCGTCCAGCGGCATCGGCCGGTTGCGATCACGCTGGGTGATGATGGCCAGATGAGTTTCGGCACCCGTGGCGGGATGGGCGTAGATTGTGCGCCGCTCCTTGACGACGAAGCTCTCGGCGCGAAGGGTCTCCAACCCGGCTTCGTAAGTCCCCGACGCAATCGCGCCTTCGATCCGCGCCGCGAGCAACTGCTCGAACACCGTGAACAGGATGTTCTGCAGCTCGATTGTCAGCGCGAGCAGCCGGTTCAGAAATGTCGTGATGGACGGCAGCTCGTCGCGCAGGCCGTTCTCATCCGTGAGCTTCAATCCCGTAGTCTGCTCGAAGCGCTGCAGCGAGCAGCTGCCGACCTGGCCGCGCGCCAGAAGTCCATAGAGCTGCCGGAGCGCATCGCGGGCGTGCGGGCTCTCGAGGTTGTCCTCCGGGCGGAACAGTCCCTGCCCGCCGGTCTGGCGCTGGCCACGGGTGATGGCGCCCAACGTGTCGAGCCGGCGCGCGATCGTCGACAGGAAGCGCTTCTCGGCTTTCACGTCGGTCGCGAGCGGACGAAACAGCGGTGGCTGCGCCTGATTGGTGCGGTTGGTCCGGCCAAGCCCCTGGATTGCGGCATCCGCCTTCCAGCCTGGCTCCAGCAGATAATGCACCCGCAGCCGCTTGTTCTTCGCCGAGAGCTCGGCATGGTAGCTGCGGCCTGTGCCGCCGGCATCCGAGAACACCAGAATGCGCTTCTGGTCATCCATGAAGGCCGCAGCCTCAGCAAGGTTGGCGGAGGTTGCCCTCGTCTCGACCTTCATTCGATCGCGGATGCGAACGATCCGTCTCGATCTGCCAGTGACCTCGGCGACCACGTCCGTCCCGAAGCGCTGAACGATCTGGTCGAGCGCACCCGGCACCGGGGCGAGCGAAGCGAGATGCTCGATCATCCGATCGCGGCGAGCAGCCGCTTCGCGGCTCTCGACCGGCTGGCCGTCGCGTATGACGGGACGCGACAGCAGGTTGCCCTCGCCATCGGTGAACGGCTCGTAGAGCTGAACCGGAAAGGAATGGGCGAGATAGTCGAGGACATATTCGCGAGGGGTGATGTCGACCTGGACGTCGCCCCAGTCCTCAGTCGGGATCTCTGCCAGCCGCCGCTCCATGAGAGCTTCGCCGGTGGAAACGATCTGGACGACCGCGGCGTGGCCGGCCTCGAGATCGCGCTTGATGGCTTGAATCAGCGTCGGCGTCTTCATCGACGTCAGGAGGTGTCCGAAGAAGCGCTGCTTGGCCGTCTCAAAGGCCGAGCGCGCCGCCGACCTGGCCTGAGCGTTCAGCGTACCGGTTGCGCCAGTGATGTTGGCCGCCCGCATCGCGGCCTCGAGGTTGTTGTGAATGACCGCGAAGGCATCAGCATAGGCGTCGTAGATCCTGACCTGCTCATTCGTGAGCCGATGCTCGAGCAGCTCATATTCGACGCCCTCGAAGGACAGCGAGCGCGCGGTATAGAGCCCAAGGGCCCTGAGATCTCTGGCCATCACCTCCATGGCCGCGACGCCGCCCTCCTCGATCGCCGCCACGAAATCCGCCCGCGTCGCAAATGGAAAATCCTCGCCGCCCCACAATCCGAGCCGCTGGGCATAGGCGAGATTGTGGACGGTCGTCGCACCGGTCGCCGAGACATAGACGATACGGGCATTGGGCAGCGCGTGCTGTAGCCGCAGGCCGGCGCGGCCCTGCTGCGAAGCGGCCTGCTCGCCCCGATTGCCCATGCTGCCCGCAGCATTCTGCATCGCGTGGCTCTCGTCGAAGATGATCACGCCATCGAAGTCCCGTCCTACCCAGTCAACGATCTGACGGACACGCGAAAGCTTCTCGGCCTTTGCGTCGATCCGCAGCGTGGCGTAGGTCGTGAAAAGGACGGCCGCATCGAGCCGGATCGGCGTCCCCTGGCGGAAGCGCGCCAGCGGCGTGACCTGGAGCCGCTCCATTCCGAGCGCTGCCCAGTCGCGCCGGGCGTCCTCGATCAGCTTGTCGGACCTGCTGATCCAGACGGCCCGGCGCCGGCCCTTCAGCCAATTGTCGAGCAGGATGCCGGCGACCTGACGGCCCTTGCCGGCTCCCGTGCCGTCCCCGAGAAACCAGCCACGCCGGAAGCGGACCGCCCGCTCAGTATCCTCACTGGCCGCATGGACCTGATCGAAGGTCTCGTCGACCGTCCAACAGCCGGCGAGGAATCCGCCATGCGCCTCGCCGGCATAGATGAGACTCTCGAGCTGAGCGCCGGACAGCGCGCCTTCGGTCACGATCCTCGCCGGAAGATGCGGCCGATAGGATGGCCTTGGCGGTCGGACGGAGGCCATCGCCGCCGACTGCACGAGCTTCGTGGGATGAGGCTGCGCGCCCGGAATTCGGATCGACTGCAACTGATACGTCTCGTAGAGCGCGTCAATCAGGCGAGGCCTTTCTTCGCAGACCTCATCCACGATGTCATAGACAAGCTCGCAACCCTCGGGCTCACTGCAGGTCGGCAACGGAGAGGGGCACGCGAGATTCAGATCGCGTCGATCTCTCGAAGGAGGACTTGCGCGCCGGTCCGCCCGAGCCACGAAGCGGCCGGCCGTTGGCAGCCGCTGCGGCACGCGCGCCGTGATCCACCCAAGCAATGTCCTGACGTCGGGTGCCGTCCCGGCCGACCGCGGAAACACACGCGCATCCGGTGCCGGGCGCTTGTCGATCACGAGCATCCGGGTCGCAGTCGTCGTGCCGTGCCGCGTATAGACAACGCCATCGATCGCAGCAGAGAACACCAGACGACTGCGCTCCTGCAGCTGCACGAAGGCATCCGTCCAGGCCGGATTGTCGGGCGCAAGGCTGGCGGCCGTGATGGCGACAAGCCGCCCACCTTCCTCAAGCCGAGCAAGGGCCGACGAGACATGGCGCAACGCCGTATCGGCCAGTGGATGGTCCACGTTCGCGGTCGCCGAGAACGGAGGATTCATCAGGACCACGCTTGGCAGGAGGGCCGCATCGAGATGATCATCGATCTGCGCGGCGTCGAAGCGGGTCACAGTCAGACCCGGGAACACCAGATCGAGCAAGGCGGCGCGACTTGCAGCGAGCTCGTTGAGCAGAAGCGAGCCGCCGGCAAGCTCTGCAAAGACGGCCAGGATACCTGTCCCCGCCGATGGCTCGAGCACGCGATCGGTGGACGTCACCTGCGCCGCCACGGAAGCGGCGAGCGCCAATGGCAGCGGGGTCGAGAACTGCTGAAAAATCTGGCTTTCGAGCGAGCGCCTGGTGTGGCTCGGCAGAAGAGCCGCGACCTTTGCGATCATCGGCAGCATGGCCGAGGGAGTGCCTTTGCTGACCTTGATCATCGCTGGACCGTGCTTGACGAGGAATAGCACGGAGGCGATCTCACAGGCCTCGTAGGCCATCTTCCAATCCCAACTTCCATCAGCGTCACTGGCGCCAAACGCGGTCTGCATGGCCCGACGCAAGCCCTTGGCATCGATGCGCTCACCCCGCGTGAGACTTGGCAGCAGCAGCTCGGCTGCTCGAAGGACGGCCTTGGCGCGTGCAAGCAGCGCAAAGGGCACGGCCAGGCAATTCGTCTCGGTGATCATGTCGAGGAACCTTCAAGAGGAGCGGAATGCGGAAGAGCTCCGCCGAACGCTCTCTCCGATCCGGCGGCCTCGCCCGCGCTGCTCCGCCTCTCTCCCTCTCCGCCCGGTCGACCAGACCGAAGCCCAACGGAAAAGCCCGGCCGATCTGACCGGGCTTCCATCTTCGGCTTCTTCAGATTGGCGATCAGCCGGATCGGCGAAGCTGTTCATTCCGCAACGACGATCTCCTCGACTTCGTCGGCGCCTTCCGCCGCCTCCTCAGCTTCACGGAGGAAGGCCGGCAGACTGACGGTATCGCCGCCCTCGGCCGTCTGCGTCACCTCGGTCTCCGAACCACGCAGCGGCTCCGGCAACCACCGGCTGCCCTCGAGCAGTCGTTCGGCTTCGCGCGCCATGTCCGGCTTCTTCAGATGCTCGATCAGTTGTACCGCAGCCTCACCCTTCGCTTCGCGGACCGCCTGCAGGATGCGGTGCTTGGGGACGCGACCGAGATAGGTGTCCACCGTGGGCTTCCAGCCGGCACTGATCATGTCGAGCCCGACGGCTCGCGACAGACGATCAGCCTGTTCGAGGCGCCCGTGGACGCCATGGGCGGACAGGCGCCCTTGATGCATCCGGCTGGCCGGCTCGAAGATCGCGTTCACCGCCTGCGCGGCACAATGCGCGAACAGCTCGGCCTGGACAGACCCGTCCATCGCGATCAGAGCCGCCCAGAGGTCCTTGTCACTCGCCGGCAGCCTCGCTTTCCAATCCCCATGACGGGCGGCGATCGCTTTCGCCGGAGTGCTGTCCTGCAGGCCCGGCGGCTGCGCCGGGAAGCTTGGCGTCCGCAGCGAGATCTCCAGGCAGTTGAGCGTCGAACCGGCCGGATAGAATGTTGCCAGCACGAGACTATGCAGCACCGCCTGGAACGCGATGGACGGCTCTCGGCCGAGAGCCTCGCGAAGGGCCAGGGTGCGATAGGCCGAGAGCTCGCTGAGCAACCGGTCAGGCAACGGTCGCTCGATATCCTCCGCCTCCTCGGCACCTTCCTGCTCGCGATGACCAATGACGATCGTCGCCGCCGGCACCCTGCCGTCCAGATCTGGAATGCCGGTCGCATTGTCCCTCTCGTGACCAGCTCCGGTGTCCGGCTCGTCCTTCGACACCACGACCTCATCCTCGGTTCGGACGAAGCCACGGGCGACGTGCAGCTGGCCTTCGGAG
>NZ_CAFI01000176.1 GCF_000239775.1 Bradyrhizobium sp. ORS 375 | reverse complement strand
TAACGGGGAGAGGCAGTGCACCTTGCCTGCTGAGATAGCTCGATTTTCCCTTTGAGAACAGCGAGCCATGATGAACTCAATGCGGTGTTCGCCTGATGCAATGGACTTCTGCGACGCGATTGCGTTCAATGTGTCGGATCGGGAAGCGAGGCGGTTGGGATGAAGAAACTGGGCGTGGTCATTCTGGTAGCGGGACAGTCGGCCCTGACGCAAGCCGCCGGGGCGCAGTCCACACTCGCGCCGAAGCCGGGAGCCGCCAAGCGCGCCGATGTCTGCGCGCCGATCGGGCGCACCGAGGACGGCAAGCTGGTCTATTCGATGAAGTGTGAGAGCATTCCGAGGCCGATCTCGCCAGCCGCTGCGCCGCAGGCGGCGGCACAGCCGGCGCCGGCCGCCTCGGCGGCCCAGCCGGAAGCGGAGACCGAGCGGAGCGGACTGTTCGGCTGGTCCTACGATCGCCGGCCCAAGCCGTAGCGCAGTCGTCGACATCGTCAGACGTGCTGCGCCGAGGACGCGGCGGCCGCGGCGTCGGCCTCGGCCGTCTTGCCGCTGCCGAGCCCGTTGAAGAAGGCGTTCAGCAGCACTGCAACGACGGCGCAGAGCAGGATGCCGGACTCCAGCAGCGGCTGCAGGTCCTTCGGCAGATTGTGGAAGAAGCGGGGAGCGACCAGCGGGATCAGGCCGAAGCCTGTCGAGATCGCCACGATGAACAGGTTGAAACGGTTGGTCTTGAAGTCGACATGGGCGAGGATGCGCGCGCCGGTGGCCGCCACCATTCCGAACATCACGAGGCCGGCGCCGCCGAGCACGACCTGCGGCACGGCCTCGACCAGGGCCGCCATCTTCGGCAGCAGCCCCAGCAGCAGCATGATGACGCCGCCGGTGATCGTGACCCAGCGCGAGCGCACGCCGGTGACCGAGACCAGTCCGACATTCTGCGAGAACGACGTGTAGGGAAAGGTGTTGAAGATGCCGCCGAGCAGGGTGCCGACGCCATCGGCGCGCAGGCCGCGCGACAGCGCCTCGCGATCGACCGTCTTGCCGGTGATCTCGCCCAGCGCCAGGAACATGCCGAGGGATTCGATCATCACCACGATCATGACGATGCACATCGTGACGATCGGCACGAATTGGAACTGCGGAACGCCGAACTTGAACGGGATCACCAGCGCGCCCCAGGGGGCGGCACCGACCTTGTCGAAATGCATCACGCCGAGCAGCGTGGCGAGCACCGCGCCGGCGACGATGCCGAGCAGCACCGAGACGTTGGCGAGAAAGCCCGTGCCCCATTTGATCAGGCCGAGGATGAACAGCAGAACGAACAGCGCGATCCCGAGTCCCTGAAGTTGTCCGTAGGCCGGGTTGGGGAAGGCTCCCTGGACGCCATCGACGACCTTGTTGATCGTCGGCAGGCCGCCGCCGGCCCAGTTGATGCCGACGCGCATCAGCGAGATGCCGATGATGAGGATGATGGTGCCGGTCACGACCGGCGGAAACAGCGGCAACAGCCGGCTGATGAAGGGGGCGACGATGATGCCGAAGACGCCGGCGGCGATGACCGAGCCGTAGATGCCGAGCAGGCCGACCTCCGGCGAGGCGGCCATCGACAGCATCGGACCGACGGAGGCGAAGGTCACGCCCATCATGACCGGCAGGCGGACGCCGACGCCGGGGAAGCCGACGCACTGCACGAGCGTGGCGAGCCCGCAGGCAAACAGGTCGGCGCTGATCAGGAAGGCGACATCCTCCGGCGGCAGCTTCAGTGCGCGGCCGATGATCAGCGGCACGGCGACGGCGCCCGCGTACATCACCAGCACATGCTGCAGGCCGAGCGCGAGCAGCTTCGGCACGGGCAGCATCTCGTCGACCGGATGAATCGTCTTGCTCATGTTCCCCCCCAGATCGTCCCCATCATCGCGTCAGTCGCCGAACGTCTCCTGCAACTGCTGAAACAGCCGGTCCGGCTTGAACGGCACCGCCGTGAAGCGGATGCCGGTCGCCGCGCGCAGGGCATTGCCGAGCGCGGCGGCCACCGGATTGTACGGGCTCTCGCTCATCGACTTCGCCCCCAGCGGGCCGATGGCGTCGGTGGTCTCCGCGAACAGCACCTCGGTGCGCGGCACGTCGGCGTAGGACGGCAGATGATAGTCGCGGAATTTCGGATTGACCACGCGTCCGGTGTCGTCGATCACGACCTCCTCGTAGAGGGCGGCGCCGAGCGATTGCGCGACGCCGCCCTCGATCTGGCCGCGGCACTGCATCGGGTTGGCGACGCGGCCGGCATCCGCAGCCTGCACGCTCTTGAGGATGCGGACCACGCCGGTGTGCTTGTTGACGGCGACGCGAAAGCCCTGGACGTTGAACGCGACCGAGCGCGGCGTGCCTTGCGAGTTGCCGCTGGCGCTGAGCTGTTCTTCGCTCAGGCTGGCGATGCTCGCGAACGAGAGCCGCTGCGCGCCGCAACTCACGGCCTCATCCGCGATCCGGCAGCCGGTTGCGTCAATTTTCCAGCGATCAGCCGCGAAGCGCGTGATCTTGTCGGCCAGCGCCTCGGCCGCGGCCTGGGTCGCGCGTCCGGCGACGAACGTGCCGGTCGAGCCGTAGGCACCGGTGTCGTGGCCGCCATGCGCGGTGTCGGACTGTTTGAGGGTGATGCGGTCGACCGTCGTGCCCAGCACGGTCGCGGCGATCTGCCGATGAACCGTGCTGGTGCCGTTGCCGAACTCGGCGGTGCCGACGGTCAGCGTGAAGCCGCCATCGTCACGCAGGCTGATGGTGGCATCGGCGATGTGGCCGTCGGGCGGCACGGTGTCGATCATCGTCAGCGCGATGCCGTCGCCCGTGAGCCACTCGGGCGAGAGCTCCGGCGCCGCCGTGGACTCGGCCATCGCCCGCTCGACCAGGTCGAGGCACTGGTCGAGACCATAGGAGCCGTACAGCACGTCGCTATGCTCCGAGCCCGGCGGCGCCAGCATCGGATCGCCGGGCCTGACGATGTTGCGGCGGCGCATCTCGAAAGGATCGATGCCGAGCTGGCTCGCGAGCTCGTCAATCGCGGCCTCCACGGCGAAGGTGGTCTGCGGCAGGCCGTAGCCGCGGAAGGCGCCCGCGGGCACCGTGTTGGTGTAGGCTGCGATCGCGTCGACCTTCTTGTTCGGACAATTGTAGACCGAGATCGACTCGCCGCAGGCGTGGAACAGCACCGGACCGGCGTGATTGCCATAGGCGCCGGTGTTGGAGAGTACGTCGAGCTGCAATGCCGTCAGCCTGCCGTCCTTGTCGGCGCCGGCCTTGACGGTGACGCGCATCGGATGCCGGGTCGAGGTCGCGATGAACTGCTCCTCTCGGGTGAGTTCGAGCTTCACCGGACGCCTGGTCTTCAGCGCCGCCAGCGCCAGGATGTCCTCGACGAACATCTCCTGCTTGCCGCCGAAGCCGCCGCCGACGCGCTCGCAGAACACGCGAACCTTGTCGGGCGCGAGCTCGAAGATCTCGGCGAGCGCCCGCCGCGTCAGGAACGGCACCTGCGTGCTGGAGCGAACGGTGAGGACGCCGGCGTCGTCGAGCCAGGCCAGGCCGCCATGCGTTTCGAGCGCGGCGTGCTGGACGCGTTGCGTGGTGAAGGTGCCTTCATAAGTCGCGGCGGCAGAGGCGAGCGCGGCGGCGACGTCGCCGAACTCGCCATGGCTCTCGGCGACGATGTTGCGGCTGACATCGGCGATGCGATGCGCGCTGCCACGGCCGGCATGGATGATCGGCGCGCCCGGCGCGATCGCATCAGCGGGATCGATCACGGCCGGCAGGATCTCGTAGTCGACGACGAGGCGCCGGCACGCTTCTTCCGCAGCAGCTTCCGTCTCGGCAACGACAGCAGCGACCTTCTGGCCGATGAAGCGGACGACATCGTCGAGCACGCGGGTGTCGGCGGGATCCATCCAGGCCTGCTCGTGGCGCGCCGTGGAGAACAGCAACCCAGGCGCATCCTCATGCGTCAGCACCGCATGCACGCCGGGCAGCGCGAGCGCCGCCGTCTTGTCGATGGAGGTGATGCGCGCATGGGCATGCGGCGAGCGCACCAGCTTGACGTGCAGCAGGCCGTCGATCGCGGTGTCGAACGTGTAGCGCGCCTGGCCGCGCACCACGTCGGGTCCCGCGGGGGCGGGCAGGCTGTGGCCGAACGCCTCGCCGGCGGCGACCTGCTCGACATGCGCCATACCGAGCAGCGCGTCCTCGATCGCGCGATAGCCGGTGCAGCGGCAGAGGTTGCCCTTGAGCGCCGCATCGAGGTCCTTCTTCTGCGCCTGGTTGAGCGAGGCGCAGGTGACGATCATGCCGGCGGTGCAGAAGCCGCATTGAAACGCCTGGGCGTCGAGGAACGCCTGCTGCATGGGATGCAGGCCGTCCTCGCTCGCGAGGCCTTCGATGGTCGTGACGGCCTTGCCGTCGGCGCGGAAGGCGGGGATCAGACAGCTGTGCACCGGCTCGCCGTCGAGCAGCACGGTGCAGGCGCCGCAGTCGCCGGCATCGCAGCCTTTCTTCACGCCGAAATGGCCGGTGTCGCGCAGGAACGTGCGCAGGCACTGCCCCGGGCGCGGCGCGGCCTCGACCGCCTGGCCATTGACGATCACGCTCATGGCCTGAGGCCTGCCAGCTCGGCGCGAATCTCCTCGGCGAGGCGCAAGGTCATCGCCTTGCGCCAAGCGGGCTTGCCGTGGACGTCGTCATGATAGAGCGCATCCGGAACGTCGCTGAGAAGGCTGGCGCGGAGCGTGTTGGCGTCGGGCATCGTCGAGAAGCGCAGCTGCAGCGGCTTGATGGTCGAGCCCGTCACCGTGAGCAGCAGATCGGCCTCGCGGCCCGCCGTTCCGATCAGCAGCGCGCCGGAGCGGCCGACCGGTGTCAGCGCGATCTGGCGGAAGGCGGTGCGCCGTTTCAGGGCCGCCAAGGGAATATCGATCTGCCGCAGCAGGTCGCCCGGCGCGAGGACATTGCGGTTGTTGCCGGTGACGAAGTCCACGACCGCGATGCGCTGCTCGCTGCCGTCGGTCTTCCAGATCGTGCAGACGCCTTCGAGCGCGGCGAGCAGCGAGATCATCGGGCCGGCTGGCAGCGACATGCAGAGATTGCCGCCGACGGTCGCCGTCTTCCAGATCTTGAACGAGGCGAGAAAGGCGCGGCAGCATTGATCGATCAGCGGCGCGGCGGTCCACTCGGCGGGGCACTGCAGGGCATCCAGCGCGGCGACGCTGCAGGTCGCGGCGATGCCGAGGCCCTGATCGCTGATGGCGAGCGGCGTCCAGGCCAGATCGCTGAGATCGATCAGCCGCGACAGCTGCGCCTGCGGCTCGGAGAACAACCAGGTGCCGCCGGCCAGCCAGGCATCGCCTGCCTTCCAGCTGGGCAGCTCCGCCCGCGTTCTCGGGCGCACGACCTCGGTGATGGTGTTCAGGTCCATGGTGACGCAAGCTCAATCGCGCAGCGGATCGCCGGTGAAATCCTTGCAAGACCGGAGCCAACTGGCAATAGGATGACATTGGCCTTTTGCTTGCACGCCATCCGCAGGCGCGAACGCCCCAGCAGCGAGACGAGACCGCATGAGCACCACGCCGATCTGGATCAAGGACCCGCTCGCCATCCTGGCCGAAGGCGCCGCGCGCGGTGTCGTCGTCAAGGATGGTCGCATCGTCGAGCTGGTGCCGACGGGGAAGGAGCCCTTGACCGAAGGCGCCGTGGCGTTCGATGCGAGCGCGCATGTCGTGATCCCCGGGCTGATCAACACGCACCACCACTTCTACCAGACGCTGACACGGGCATTGCCCGCGGCGATGGACCGCGAGCTGTTCCCGTGGCTGAAGGCGCTGTATCCGATCTGGGCCAGGCTGACGCCCCATGCGCTGGACGCCGCCGTCACCCTCGCCATGGCCGAGCTGATGCTGTCGGGCTGCACCACGACGACCGATCATCACTACGTCTTCCCGGCCGGGCTCGAGGATGCGGTCGGCATCGAGGTCGCCGCGGCGAAGCGGCTCGGCATGCGCGTGCTGCTGACGCGCGGCTCGATGAACCTGTCCGAGCGCGACGGCGGCCTGCCGCCTGACAGCGTGGTGCAGGACGAGGACACGATCCTCGCCGACAGCGAGCGGGTGGTCGCGACCTATCACGAGCGCGGACCCGACGCGATGGTGCAGATCGCGCTGGCGCCGTGCTCGCCGTTCTCGGTGACGGGATCGCTGATGCAGAAGACGGCGGCGCTTGCCGACAGGCTCGACGTGCGGCTGCATACGCATCTGGCGGAGACCGAGGACGAGAATCGCTTCTGCGAGGCGATGTTCGGCTGCCGTCCGCTCGACTATCTCGAGCAGAATGGCTGGCTCGGCCCGCGCACATGGCTCGCGCACGGCATCTTCTTCAATGCCGAGGAGATGAAGCGGCTCGGCAAGGCCAAGACGACGATCAGCCATTGCGCCTGCTCCAACCAGCTGCTCGCCTCCGGCTGCTGCCCGGTCTGCGAGATGGAGGAGGCCGGCGTCGGCATCGGCCTCGGCGTCGACGGCTCGGCGTCGAACGATGGCTCCAACCTGATGCAGGAGGTGCGCGCGGCGTTCCTGCTGCAGCGGGCGCGCTACGGCGTCAGCCGCATCAGCCACAAGGATGCGCTGCGCTGGGCGACGAAGGGCTCCGCGGCCTGCGTCGGCCGGCCCGAGCTCGGCGAGATCGCAGTGGGGAAGGCAGCAGATCTCGCGCTGTTCAAGCTGGACGAGCTGCGCTTCTCGGGCGCCGGCGATCCGATCGCCGCGCTGGTGCTGTGCGGCGCGCACCGCGCCGACCGCGTCATGGTCGGCGGCCGCTGGACGGTGCTCGACGGCGCCATTCCCGGCCTCGATATCGCTGGCTTGATCGGCCGCCACAGCACAGCGGCGAAGGCGATGCGAGGCGGCTGAGGCGCAGTCCGGTACGAGCTGAGGAGATCTCTCCCCGCGTGCGGGGAGAGCCTTGATCGACGCCGGGCGCCTACTTGCCCGGAAGCTTGTCGTCGACGCCCTTGACGTAGAAGTTCATGCCGAGGATCTGGCCGTCGGCGAGGTGGTCGCCGCCCTTGCACTCGACCTCCTTGCCGTCCTGCGCCACGATCGGGCACTTGAACGGATGCAGCTTGCCGGAGGTGATCGCGGCCTGCGTCTCCTCGGCCATCTTCTTCACGTCGTCAGGCATGTTGGTGTAGGGGGCCATCTCGAACATCTTGGAATCGAGGCCGCCCCAGGTGTCCTCGGACTTCCAGGTGCCGTCGAGCTCGGCCTTGACGCGGGCGATGTAGTAGGGACCCCAGGTGTCGAGGATCGAGGTCAGCTGCGCCTTGGGGCCGAACTTGATCATCTCGGAATCCTGGCCGAAGGCGAGCTTGCCGCGCTCGGCCGCGACCTGCATCGCCGCCGGGCTGTCGGTGTGCTGCATGATGATGTCGGCGCCCTGGTCGAGCAGCGCCTTGGCCGCATCAGCCTCCTTGCCCGGATCGAACCAGGTGTTGACCCAGATGATCTTGACCTTGATGTTCGGATTGATCGACTGCGCGCCGAGCATCGTGGCGTTGATGCCGGAGACCACCTCGGGAATCGGGAACGAGCCGATATAGCCGAGCACGCCGGCCTTCGACATCTTGGCCGCGATCTGGCCCTGGATGTAGCGGCCCTGGTACCACCGGCCCGAATAGGTCGACATGTTCTTGTCGCGCTTGTAGCCGGTGGCGTGCTCGAAATGCACGTTCGGATACTTCTTGGCGACCTTGAGCGTCGGATCCATGTAGCCGAACGAGGTCGTGAAGATCAGCTTGTTGCCGGCGCGCACCAGCTGCTCGATGGCGCGCTCGGAGTCCGGGCCCTCCGGCACGTTTTCGAGATACGTCGTCTCGATCTTGTCGCCGAGCTCCTTGACCAGCGCCTGGCGGCCGAGCTCGTGCTGATAGGTCCAGCCGAGATCGCCGATCGGGCCGAGATAGATGAAGCCGACCTTCAGCTTGTCGGCGGCGTGCGCCACGCCGGCGATGCTCCCCGCCAGCACCAGCGCGGCGGCAGCGCCCAGAAGCCTTTTCATCATGGTCAATGTCTCCAAACGGTCAGGGGAAAACGCGGTGATCCCAAGCGTCGCGCCCCATCGCAGGCGCTCGGGATGAAGTCATCAGCGATCCGGCACGAACACGGTGCCCAGCGCGGCGGGTGCCGTCGAGCCGCCGGTGCGGGCGCGCGAGAGCAGCACCAGCACGATTACGGTGGCGAGGTAGGGCAGCGCCGACATGAATTGCGATGGGATGCCGACGCCGGCGCCCTGCGCATGCAGCTGCAGGATCGTCACCGCGCCGAACAGATACGCGCCGATCACGAGCCGGCCCGGCCGCCAGGAGGCGAACACGACGAGCGCCAGCGCGATCCAGCCACGGCCGGCGGTCATGCCGGGAATGAAGAACGGCGTGTAGGCGAGGGGCAGGTAGGCCCCGGCCAGTCCCGCGCAGGCGCCGCCGAACAGCACCGCGAGCATGCGGATCCTCAGCACGGGATAGCCGAGCGCATGGGCGGAGACGTGATTGTCGCCGCAGGCGCGCAGCACCAGGCCGGCGCGGGTGCGATAGAGGAACCACCACACGCCGATGATCAAGGCCAGCGACAGATAGACGAAGGCGTCCTCGCCGAACAGGATGCGGCCGACCAGCGGGATGTCGGTCAGACCGGGAATCGAAAGCTTGGGCGCAGTGGTGATGCGTTCGCCGACGAAGCGCGCACCGATCAGGCCTGACAGGCCGATGCCGAGAATGGTCAGCGCCAGACCCGTCGCGACCTGGTTGACGGCCAGGCCGAGCGTCATGAATGCGAAGATCAGCGACGTCAGCATGCCGGCGACGATGCCGCACAGCGCGCCGACGATGATCGAACCCGACACCCACGCGCCGGCGAAGCCGCAGGCGGCGCCGACGATCATCATGCCCTCGACGCCGAGGTTGAGAACGCCCGCGCGCTCGGTGACGAGCTCACCGGTCGCTGCCAGCAGCAGCGGCGTCGATGCGGCGAGCACCGACAGGATGATGGCTTCAACGAGCAGCACTTTGCACCTGCCGCGCGGCGAAGACGAGCTTGAAACGGTAGAGGATGAGGGAGTCGCAGGCGAGCACGTAGAACAGCAGGATGCCCTGGAACACCTTGGTGACGTCGAGCGGAATCTTCATGGTGATCTGGGCCTGCTCACCGCCAATGAACGTCAGTGCGAGGAAAAGTCCTGCAATTAGTATTCCAATCGGATTGAGCCGGCCGAGGAAGGCGACGATGATCGCTGTGAAGCCGTAGCCCGGCGAGATCCCTGGCTGCAGATGGCCGATCGGCCCGGCCACCTCGATGATCCCGGCGAGGCCTGCCAGCGCGCCGGACACGGCGAAGGTCAGCAGCACGAGCTGGTTGGCGTTGAAGCCGCCGAAGCGGGCGGCGCGCGGCGCGACGCCGACGACGCGGATCTCGAAGCCCTTGATGGTGCGGTCGAGCAGCACGAAGGCGCCGGCGACGACGATGAGCGCAATGATGCTGCCGAGATGCAGCCGCCCGCCCTCGATCAGCACCGGCACGGTCGCGACCGGATCGAACTCCGCCGTGGTCGGGAAGTTGAAGCCGGCCGGATCACGCCACGGACCGCGCACGAGATAGTCGAGCAGCAGGTCGGCGACATAGACCAGCATCAGGCTGGTGAGGATTTCGCTGGCGCCGAACCTCACCCGGCACAGCGCCGGGATCAGCGCATAGAGCGCTCCAGCCACGGCACCAGCGACCAGCATCGCCGGCAGCACCCAGTGCCCGGCCTCGGTGCCCTGCGTCGTTACCGCGATCCAGCTGCCGGCGACCGCGCCGATCAGGAACTGGCCCTCGGCGCCGATGTTCCAGGCGTTTGCGAGATAGCACAGCGACAGGCCGATCGCGATCATCACCAGCGGCGTCGCCTTCACCGCGATCTCCTGCAGCGAGTAGCCATCGGTGAGCGGCGCGATGAAATAGACGCCGAGCGCGGTGATCGGGTTCTTGCCGAGGATCGCGAACAGCACGCTCATGGTGATCAGCGTCAACGCAATGGCGATCAGCGGCGACACCAGCGCAATGGTCCGCGAACGCTCGGCGCGTTTCTCAAGCACCAGCTGCATGCGCGGCCTCCTTCTGGTCGAGACTGGCGCCGCCCATCAGAAGACCAAGCTTCTCGCGCGTGGCGTCCGCACGCGGCAGCGCCGGGGAGAGATGGCCGTGGAACATCACGGCGATGCGGTCGGCGATCTCGAGGAGCTCGTCGAGGTCCTGGCTCGTCACCAGCACCGCGGCGCCCGCGCTGGCGAGGTCGATCAGCGCCTGTCGAATGATCGCAGCCGCACCGGCATCGACGCCCCAGGTCGGCTGGTTGACGACCAGCACCGCCGGTGCGCGCAGGATCTCGCGACCGACGACGAACTTCTGCAGATTGCCGCCGGACAGGCTGGCGGCTTCCGGATCGCGCTTGGCCTTGCGCACGTCGAACGTTTCTGTGGTGCGATCCACCGTGCGCAGCGTTGCCGCGGCGTTGATGAAGCCGTGGCGGACCATGTCGCTGGCGGCATGACCGGTCAGCAGGGCATTCTCCGATAACCTCATCCGCGGCGCGGTGCCGTGCCCCAGCCGCTCCTCGGGCACGAAGGCTGCGCCCATCTTGCGGCGCTGGGTGATCGAGAGATTGCCGCAGGCGAGGCCGTCGATGATGATGGTGCCGGGCTCCTTGACCAGGCGCTCGCCCGAGAGCGCGGCGAACAGCTCGTCCTGGCCGTTGCCGGCGACACCCGCGATGCCGAGGATCTCGCCGCCCTTCAGCTCGAATGAGACGTTCTGCAGCCGGACGCCATGCAATTCCGCGGGCGCAAGCGTGAGATCGTTGACGACGAGGCGCGGTACCGTCGTGCGCCGTTCGGTCGGAGGCTTGACCTCCTTGATCTCGGCGCCGACCATCATGCGCGCCAGCGAGGCGGCGGTCTCGCTCTTCGGGTTGCAGGTCGCCACCTTCCTGCCGCCGCGCAGGATGGTGGCGGTGTCGCAGAGACGCTTCACCTCGTCGAGCTTGTGGCTGATGTAGAGGATGGCGCGCCCCTCTGCCTTGAGCCGCTCCAGCACCACGAACAGCTGGTCGGCCTCCTGCGGCGTCAGCACGGCCGTCGGCTCGTCGAGGATCAGGAACTTCGGATTTTGCATGAGCGCGCGCACGATCTCGATGCGCTGCCGCTCACCGACGGACAACTGCCAGACCTCGCGCTTGGGATCGAGCGGCAGGCCGTAGTCGCGCGCGACATCGGCGAGCCGCGCCGAGACCGCCTTGAACGGCTCCTTGCCGTCCAGGCCGAGCGCCACGTTCTCGGCGACGGTCAGATTGTCGAACAGCGAGAAGTGCTGGAACACCATGCCGATGCCGAGCGACCGCGCCTCAGCGGGGCCGGACAGCCTGACCGGCGCGCCCTGCCAGCGCAGCTCGCCCGCGCTCGGCTGCACCAGGCCGTAGATGGTCTTGACGAGGGTCGACTTGCCCGCGCCGTTCTCGCCCAGCAAAGCGTGGATCTCGCGCGGAAAGATCTCGATGTCGATCTCGTCATTGGCGAGGAAATCGCCATAGCGCTTCGTCAGTCCGACCGTCTGCAGGAGCGGTTGCTGGGCGTGGAGATCGGCCGGGCCGGGATCAAGCATTTGGGGCTGCGTCGTGGGCAGTGAATGGAACTGCCTCAATTGTGAGCTAATTTGCGGCGGCGCGTAAGAGGCGAAAAAGCGTCATCCTCTGCTCAACTCTTGCCCAGCACGCGTCGCCAGGCGCAGCCGCGAAGAAGGTTGCAGGTGGCTTACGCTGCAATCGTCCTGTCTGAAGCAGCATGTGGCAGTTTTGCGACAGTTCGAAGGAAATCCACTCCGCCAGGCAGGCTGCACGTTGGATGAGCAGCATCATTTCATTCCTCGTCTCAGCTTCGTTCGCGCGACGGATTTGGTGAAATTCGGCGACCCGAAGCGCACTGCGGACGTTCGGAAAAGCTCAGCAATGTGAAGCTGCAAGATTGGTTCTGCCGCGCGCACCGCCGCGACCGATCGTCTCATCGCCGGCAACGACACGCCGCGCGCCGCGTCTGCAATGCGGCGGAACCTTGATCAAAGCACGGGCAACTGCTGGAGAAACTTGAGGCTTCTCGCGCTGTGGGAACGGCGCAACTGTGCATGCAAGTCGGGAATCGGCGCTTGTTAACTGGGGGTGTTTGAGATGTCGTTCTATAAGTCCATTGCGGCTGCGATCGCGCTTGGCGCGGCAGCGCTGACGTCGGTCGGAGCCGCCGGCGCAGCCGATCTGCCGGCCAAGGCAATCGCCAAGAAGGCGCCGGCGGACCTGCCGTTCTTCCTCGTCGTCGATAACCGGGTCAGCTTCTCCTACATCTTCAACGCGCGCCAGCCGGGCGCCTGGACCGCCAACCCGAACGGGACCTTCAACGCCAACACGGCCAAGCAGGTCTATTCGTTCACGCACTTCGATGTGTGGGGCTATGGCACGAACTTCTTCACGATCTCGTTGTTCAAGTCGGATCACAACGACCCGGCCGGGCCGTGCACGCAGACCGGCGGCATCGTCTCCCCCAACGCCGGCTTCGCCTTCACGCCGGCGAGCTGCGCCGGCGCGACCGAAATCTACGGCCTGTTCCGCTCGACCTTCGGCTGGAACCAGATCTTCAACACCAAGGCCTTCACCATGGGCCCGCTGCAGAACATCTCGTTCGAGGTGGGCATGGATGCCAACACCGAGAACCGCTATTTCGGTGCTGCCAAGCGTGACGTCGTCGCCGGTCTGCAGTTCGCGTTCAACCTGCCGTACAAGGGCTACTTCAACGTTGCACCGCTGATGTACTGGGAGTTCGCCAACCACAATTCGTTCTCGCAGTGCGGAGCCGGTTGGTCGGCCCCCTGCATCGCGGACGGAAACACGTCGTTCAAGCCGACCTGGGCGGTCGAGACGAACTACTACATGGACCTCGGCTTCCTGCCGGAGAACATGCAGTTCTTCTCGATCTCCGGCCGCGCCGGCTGGTACGGCAAGAAGGGCACCGACACCGAGCCGCTCCCGGCCAGCGTCGCGAACGGCGTCTATCCGACCAAGATCGAGTTCAACTCGGAGCCGATCCGCCTGACCTTCGACGCCTCCAAGGCGATGTGGGGTGAGAAGCAGAGCCACATGATCGATGTCTGGGTGGCCTACCGCTACTGGCAGAACAAGTTCGGCCTCGACCACAACAACGCGGTCGGCTGCTCCGTCGCCGGAGCCGGGGGCACCCGCGTCGCGACCGGCGCCTGCACCGAGTCCTCGCTGTATTCCGGCGTCACCGTCAAGTTCTGATCGATCGATCAAACAAAGGGCGCCGCGGCTTCGGCTGCGGCGCTTTTCATTTGTGTCGCATCATTTGTCCCAGACGCCGACATGCAGTGCGGCGGCTTCGTCCTCCAACAGCGGGCCCGAGACCTCGGTGGCGCGCTGACCGCTCGCGAATACCTCGCGGCAGGGCAGGTCGAGCGTGGGATTTTCCGGATGGTTGCCGGTGAAGTCGCGCAGCCGCCGTTCGCTCAAGCCGTAGACCACGCGGCCGATTCCGGCCCAGTAGATCGCGCCAGCGCACATCGCGCAGGGCTCCGCCGACGAATACAGCGTTGCCGTCGCTCGTACTGCCGGAGCAATCGATGTGCAGGCCAGCGTGGCCACCAGCCGCTCCGCATGAGCCGTGGCGTCGCGGTCGGGCATGTAGCCATTCTCGGCCTCGATCAGCACGTGGCCCTCGGCGTCGACCAGGATCGCCGCAAACGGATGATTGCCGTGCGCCATCGAGCGGCGGGCGACAGCGAAGCTGTGGCGCAGGAAATGGGCGTCACGCTGGTCGGCGTCGGCAAAATGGGTCTCATCCGATCGGCCTTCGCCGTCCGCCGTCATGGCTCTGCTCCGTTGCATCCGGCGTGATCCTGCTCGTTCCGGATCGGCTCCGCAAGGGAACCGGTGCGGCGAGCCGGCGTTGCCCGGCGCACGCAGAGATTTCCCGTGAGGTGTCATGGCAGCGACGACCGATTCCAGAATTGCCGTCTATGCTGCGTTGGCCGGCAATCTGCTGGTCGCCTGCACCAAAATCGCGGCGGCGGTCTGGACCGGCAGCTCGGCGATGATGAGCGAGGCGGTCCACTCGGTCGTCGACACCGCCAACGAGCTTCTGCTGCTCTATGGCTTCCATCGTGCGAGCCGTCCGCCCGATCGCCGACATCCCCTGGGCCATGGCCGCGAGCTCTACTTCTGGAGCTTCATCGTGGCGTTGCTGCTGTTCGCGCTGGGCGCAGGCGTGTCGCTGTATGAAGGCGTCGCGCACCTGATGAATCCAGAACCGATCGAGAATCCGACGGTGAATTACATCGTCCTCGGCCTGTCGTTCGTGTTCGAGGCCGGCTCTTGGTGGGTGGCGGTACGGCGCTTCCGCGCTGCCGCGCCAGGCCTGTCCACGATCGAGGCCTTCCGGCGCAGCAAGGACCCGCCGGCCTTCATGGTCGTGTTCGAGGACAGTGCGGCGCTGATCGGAATCGTGATTGCTGCCGCGGCCACGGCAGCGGCGGTCGCATTCGACGAGCCGGCGTGGGATGGCGTCGGGTCGATCCTGATCGGGCTCCTACTTGCGGCGACCTCGATGGTGCTGGCGCGGGAAAGCAAGAGCCTGCTGATCGGCGAGCCCGCGGATCCGGAGCTGGCGAGCGCGGTGCTCGAGATTGCGCGCGCGTCAAAGGGCGTGCTGTCCGCCAATGGACTGCTGACGGTGCAGCTGTCGCCCCAGCAGGTCGTCGTGGCGCTCAGCATCGAATTTGCCGACGATCTGCGCGCCGATGACATCGAGCGTGCCGTTGTGGCGATCGAGACCGCGCTGCGCGCCCGCCATCCCGTCATCGCCGCATTGTTCGTGAAGCCGCAGACTGGCGCGCGCTATCAGGAAGCGCGCGCGCACCAGCTGCAGGGATCGGCTCCGGCCTGAGCGACCGCTCAGCGATAGACGACGTCGCTGCGCGCCGACGACAGCCGCACCAGCATGCCGATCTGATAGATCGCCGACAGCGCCACCAGGATGTAGACGATCCGCGCGATCGGCGACGACGTGGCGGTTTCGGCTGCGCCGTTGCCGAAGATCGCGGTGACGAGGTCGAAATCGAACAGGCCGACAAGGCCCCAGTTCAATCCACCGATGATGACGAGAATGAGCGTGATGATGTTGAGTGCCCGCATGGTTCTGCTCCTTGGCCAAGGCATCTGATGCGAGGTCAAAGCGAGGTCGCGTGGCTCGTTCCTATTGCGGTGCCCTTGCGACCAATGGCGCGCTGACGAGCACGATGATCAGCAGCCCGGCCAGGATCCAGAAGGCGGTAGCGAGGCTGGTCGCCGCGGCAACGAAGCCGATCCCGGCGGGGCCGAGCAGCACGCCGGAATAGCCGGCCGTGGTGACGGCTGCGACCGCCAGGCCGACCGGCATCGTGCTCTGGGCGCCCGCCCTGCGGAACAGCACCGGCACGAGGTTCGACGCGCCCGCGCCGATCAAAGCGAACCCCGCCATGGCCGCAACGACGGACGGAACCATCAGCAGCACGAGGAAGCCTGTAATCGCGATGACGCTGCCCCACAGCAGTGTGGCGCGATCGCCGATCCGCGCCACGACGCGGTCGCCGACCAGGCGGCCGGCCGTCATCGCGATCGAGAACATGATGTAGCCGAGCCCGGCCTGCGCCGCCGGCAGGCGGCCGGAGCCGGTCAGCAGCAGGGCGCTCCAGTCGAGCATTGCGCCCTCGACCAGGAACATGATCGCGGCAAGTGCGGCCAGCAGCAGCACCGCGCCGTGCGGCAGCACCAGCAGTGGACCGGATTCGGCCGGCTTGCTCGCCAGCAGTCGCGGCGCGGCAATGATCATCGCCACGACCGCCAGGGCGCTGCAGATGATCGTACCGAGCAGCGGTGTCATGTCGAAGGCGAGCAGCGCGGTCATGACGCCGGAGCCGGCAAAGCCGCCGATGCTGAATTGCGCGTGGAAGCCCGACATCAGCGGCCGGTCGCTCAGCCGCTCGACCTCGATCGCCTGGATGTTGACGGCCACGTCGAGCGAGCCGAGCGCCGCGCCGAATGCGAACAGCGCCCCGGCCAGGGTGACGGGTGTCGAGGCGATCGCGAGCGACGGCAGCAGCAGGCTGAGGGCGAAGCCGCTGACCACAACCACGGGCTTGCTGCCGTAGCGCGCGCTCATCAGACCCGCGGCCAGCATTGCGGCCACCGAGCCGACGCCGAGCGACAGCAGCAGCAGCCCGAGCGTCGCGTCGCCGACGCCCAGCCGCTGCTTGGCGAACGGCACCAGCGGCGCCCAGCAGGCGATGCCAAATCCGGCGACGAAGAAGGCCAGGCGTGTCGCGAGCTGCGCCGCGCGATGGTCGGTGATTGTCATGAATGGGGTCCGGCGAGGCGGCGGTTCGGGATGAGCAGATGGGCGAACGCCCCGGGGAATTCGACCGTGACGCTGCACGACGAGGATGTCCCGCTTGTCGGTCGGCCTTATCATGCCTATAGGGCTAGCTCCACCCTTGCAGCGGTCTGACAACGTCGCAACAAAGCCGCAGAGGAACGATGAGCTCGGCAGACATGTCCAAAGCGGCCTTCGTGGCCGTCGACTGGGGAACCTCGAGCTTCCGGGCCTGGCTGATCGCGGCCGATGGGACGGAGCTGGCGGAGAGCCGCAGCAGCGAGGGCATGCTGCACTGTGCGACCTCCGGGTTCGCGCCCGTGCTGCGCGCTCACCTGACCAGGCTGGCCGCGCCCATGGAAGCTCCGGTGCTGATCTGTGGCATGGCCGGCGCGCGGCAGGGCTGGGTGGAGGCGTCCTATCTGCAGACGCCGACCAGGCTCGATGCGCTGCACGCGGGCGCGATCCGCGTCGATACGGACGGCGACGTTCGGATCCTGCCGGGACTTGCGCAGGCGCGCGCCGACCGGCCGGACGTGATGCGCGGCGAGGAGACGCAACTGCTCGGGGTGACCGAAGCGGACTTCACCGGAATCGTCTGCATTCCCGGCACCCACAGCAAATGGATTCGGATCGAGAACGGTGCCGTGGTCGAGTTCGCGACCTACATGACGGGCGAGCTGTTCGCGGTGATCTCCGAGCACAGCATCCTGAAGCACGCCGTCGAGGCGGAAGCTGCAGAGGACAAATCGGGCTTCGCTGCCGGCCTCGCATCGGCGCTGGCGTCGCCGACGAGCCTGACCAATGCGCTGTTCCGGCTGCGCGCCGCGCAATTGCTCGGCTTCGAGACGCGCTCCGCAGGCGCGGCGCGCTTGTCGGGACTTCTGATCGGTAACGAGATCGCCGACGCGCGCACGCGGTTCGGCGCAGATCGTCCGGTGCGGTTGATCGGAGCGGGCCGGCTCGGCAGTCTTTACCGTGAGGCGCTGACCACGAGCGGGTTCACTGTCGATGAATGCGACGCCGAGCGGGCGTCGCGCGGCGGCCTGATCAAGGCCGCGCGGCAGATCTGGGGAGCGCGTTTCTGACATGACACAGTCCGTTGCACAGTCCGCTGCTTGGCCCGACGTCAAACGATCGCTCGTCGCAATCCTGCGCGGCATCAAGCCCGACGAGGCCGAGGGGATCGTCGCGGTCCTGATCGAGGCGGGCTTCGAGATGATCGAGGTGCCGCTCAACTCGCCGGATCCGTTCGTGTCGATCGAGCGCCTCGCCAGCCGTTTCGGCAAGGACTGCCTGATCGGCGCCGGCACCGTGGTCAACGCGCCGGATTGCGTGCGCGTCGCGGAGGCTGGCGGCCGGTTGATGGTGAGCCCGAACGTCGATGCCGAAGTGCTGGCGACGGCGCAGGCCTACGACATGGTGACCATGCCTGGCGTGTTCACGCCGACCGAGGCCTTCCTTGCCCTGCGCTGCGGTGCGTCGGCGTTGAAGTATTTCCCTGCCTCCGTGCTCGGGCCATCGGGCATCGCGGCGCAGCTTGCCGTGCTGCCGAAGGGCGTCGTGGTCGGCGCGGTCGGCGGCGTCTCCGACACGAATCTCGCCAGCTATGTCGCGGCCGGCGTGCGCGCCTTCGGCCTCGGCTCGAGCCTGTACAAGCCGGGCATGACCGCGAGCGATGTGCGCAAGACGGCATGGGCCTCCGTGCACGCCTACGATGCGGCTGTCGCCGCCGTTGGCTGACCTGACCGTGCATGACGGTTCCGTGACGCCTTCATGAAACTGCCGCCGCCGTGCGGCGTTGACCGGGAACTCGTGTTTGTTCTCTCAACGCCATGGCAATGCACAGCGCGATCGGAAGTCGAAGCTATCAGCCGGGCACCGCGATCCGCGTGACGCCGACCAGGGCCGACAAGACGATCGCAGACATTGCGGCCCGCACGACCACCCCGCTCCTCCAGAAGCTCGGCCGTGGTCTGTCCTGGGGCGCTGACGAAAAGGTCTGGCTGGGGCTGAGCACGATCGGCTGGCTCGTCAGCCGCGGACAGGCTCGGTCGGTTCGACGCGCGGCGAACCACGCGCTCCTCGTCACGGTCGCCGTCTCGCTGCTGCCGCATGCAATGAAATCGGCCTTCAGCCAGATGCGGCCCGATCGGGAGACCATCCGCGGTCATCTCAACGGCGTTCATCTGTCCGGCAACGCGGAGGATGCTTTTCCGTCGGGCCACGCCTTGCACATGGGCGCGCTGTTCTCGGCGGCTGGCACGCTGCCGACACCGCTGCGGGTCGGAACGCGCAGCATCGCGCTTGGCCTGTGCGCCACCCGCATCCTCATCCTCGCGCATTGGGCCAGCGACGTTGCGGTCGGCTTCGTGATCGGGGCGTTGATCGAGCGCGGGCTGCGCGTGTGGACCGGCTATGGACAGGATGGGGACGGCCAGACATGACCGAATACCTCGTTCGCTTTCTGATCGGCGGCATCATCGTGTCGGCCTTCGCCATGATCGGCGACGTGCTGCGCCCGAAGAGCTTTGCCGGCCTGTTCGGCGCTGCGCCCTCGGTGGCGCTGGCGACGCTTGGCGTTGCGGTCGTCGCCCATGGCGCGGCCTACGCGGCCGTGCAGACGCGTTCGATGATGTTCGGCGCGGTCGCGCTCTGCCTCTACAGCGTGACCGTGTGTCAGCTATTGATGCGATGGCAGATGCGCGCGCTCACGGCGAGCCTGCTCGCGACGCTGGTGTGGCTCGTCGCGGCGCTCGGGCTGCAGGCGGTCTTCGCCGGAGGCGGGTGAATGCTGGTCCGCGTCTCTCCATCGTCGCTGAAGGACGGCAAGTGGCACGAATATGTGGTCCGCTTCGCCCTTGGCGGCGCGGCGACGGTCGTGACAGGGCTGATCGCCAAGGGCTTCGGCCCGGCGATCGGCGGCCTGTTTCTCGCGCTGCCGGCGATCTTCTGCGCCAGCGTGACATTGATCGAGACCCACGAGATCAGGCGCAAGCGGCACGAGGGGCTGGCAGGCAAGCGGCGCGGGCGCGAGGCGGCGGCGCTGGACACGGCAGGCGCGGCACTCGGCAGCATCGGCCTGCTCGCCTTCGCTGCCGTGTTCACCGCGCTCGTTCAGTCGAGCGTGGCACTCGCCTTCGTGGCCGCCACCGCATCATGGCTCACCGTCGCGGTGACCGCGTGGTGGATCAGGCGCAAGCTACGCGTTACCACGGCCCGCAAGGCTGCGGGCCGCCTGGATCCCGATCGCCAGCGGTCCTCGCCGCTGATCAGCTCGCCGCGGCGTTGATCTCCGGCGAGCCGCTGTCCTCCCCGGATTGAGTGAACGCCTGCAGCGCCTCGGCCATCTGGATGCGACCGCCGACACCGGTGATGACCACGTCCACCATCGTGAACGACGAATGGAAATGACCGCGCGCCTTGAGCTGGCCGACGGGTACGCCGGCCGCGGCGAGTGCTTCCGCATAGGCCACGCCCTCGTCGCGCAACGGATCGAACTCGCAGGTCACGATATACGCCGGCGGCAGTCCCTTCAGCTGTCCGCGCAGCGGCGACACGCGTGGGTCGGTGCGATCCGCCGGCGAGCAGTAGATGTCCCAGAACCAGAACATCAGGCCGCGTGTCAGGAAGTAGCCGGCGGCGTTCTCGGTGTATGACGGACGATCGAAACTACAATCGGTGACCGGGCACACCAGCAGCTGACCGCCAATCGCCGGCCCGCCGCGATCGCGCGCCAGCTGGCAGGTCACGGCCGCGATGTTGCCTCCGGCGCTCCAGCCGGCAACCAGGACCGGGCCCTCGCGGCCGCCGAGCTCGGCGGCGTGCTCGGACACCCACTTCGCCGCGGCATAGCCATCCTCGGCCGCGGCTGGGAAGCGATGCTCAGGCGCGTGGCGGTAGTTCACGCTGACGAAGATCATGTTGGAGCGGCGGCACAGGTCGCGGCAGAACGGATCGTCGGACTGCTCGTCGCCGAGCACCCAGCCGCCGCCATGGAAGTAGACGACGATCGGATGCGGCCCGGGCGTCGCGGGACGATAGAGGCGATAGGCGAGGGGGCCGTCGGCACCGGGCAGCGTGCCGTCCTTCACCTCGCCGACGGGGCGGCCCGGCGGCCGCGCCTTGTTGAACTCGGCGACGAAGTCGCGCGCGCCCTGTGCGCCCATCGATTCGATCGGCGGCAGGTTCATCTCGGTGAGCATGTTCAGCACCAGCCGGACATCCGGCTGCAGCTTCACGATCTCACCGTCGTTGCACTGGGTCGCGCCGTCCGGGCCGGTCAGCTTGAAGCCGAGCATGCCGCGGCTGACGATCTCGTTGCAGATGCCGCGATAAGGTCCGACGCCGCCGGTGTAGGGCATCAAGGTCTGAGGCTTGCCCGGCACGTTGGCGCCCGTGTACCAGGTGTTGGCGAGCCGGTGCAGCGTGACCGTCGAGCAGTCCGCCATGTGGCGCATCCAGCCGGCCTGCGCCGTTTCGGTCGGCTCGATGGTGGTGAAGCCGGCGTCGCGCAGCGCGGCGAGGCGCTCGACCACGAAGTCGACATGCTGCTCGATCGACACCGCCATGTTCGACAGCACGGACGGGCTGCCCGGACCGGTGATCAGGAACAAATTGGGGAAGCCGGCGACGGTGAGACCGAGATAGGTCTCCGGCCCATCGGCCCAGCTGTCGTCGAGCGACTTGCCGCCGCGGCCCTTGATCGGATGCACGGCGCGGATCGCACCGGTCATGGCATCGAAGCCGGTCGCGAACACGATGACGTCGACGTCGAAGCTGCGCTTGTCGGTTGTGATGGCGCCAGCGGTGATCGACGCGATCGGCTCCTTGCGCAGGTTCACCAGCGTCACGTTCGGGCGGTTGAACGTGGCGTAGTAGTTGGTGTCCAGGCACGGCCGCTTGGCGCCGAACGGATGATCGTGCGGCGTGAGCGCCTCGGCCGTCTCGGGGTCCTTGACGATCTCGCGGATCTTCTCGCGGATGAGATCGGCGAGCAGGGCGTTGCCATCGGCATCGACGCCCTGGTCGGCCCACAGCTGCGTCAGCATGCCGACGAGGTCGCCCGAGGCCCACATCTTCTCGAAGCGCTCGCGGCGCTCGGCCTCGCTCAGCGCCCAGCTGAACTCGGTGGCCGGTGGGATCGGCACGCCGGTCATCGACCAGCGCGCCTGCTCGCGCAGGCCGGCGCGATCCTGTGCCAGCTGCGCGGCACGATCCGCCGGCAGCGGCCCGTTCTGCGCGGGAAGCGCGAAGTTCGGCGTGCGCTGGAACACGGTGAGCTGCGCCGCCTGCTCGGCGATGATCGGGATCGACTGGATGCCGGACGAGCCGGTGCCGATCACGGCGACGCGCTTGCCGCGAAGATCGACGCCGTCGTGTGGCCAGCGGCTGGTGAAGTAGATCTCGCCCTTGAAATCGTTGACGCCCTCGATCTCCGGCGGCTTCGGCTGCGACAGGCAGCCGGTCGCCATGATGTAGTGGCGGCAGGACACGGCGGGGCCCTTGTCGGTCGTCAGCAGCCAGCGCTCCTGGGCCTCGTCCCAGGACGCGCCGAGCACGCGGGTGCCGAAGCGGATGTCGCGACGCAAGTCGTAGCGGTCGGCGACGAACCCGAGATAGCGCAGGATCTCCGGCTGCGTGGCGTATTTCTCCGACCACTGCCAGGCGGTCTCGAGCTCGGGATCGAAGGTGTAGCTGTAGTCGACGGTCTGGATGTCGCAGCGGGCGCCGGGATAGCGGTTCCAGTACCAGGTGCCGCCGACATCGTTGGCGGTATCGAGCGCCACGGTCGAGAAACCCGCCTTGCGCAGGCGATGCAGCAGGTACAATCCCGCAAATCCGGCGCCGACGACGGCGACGTCCACCGTCTGCGTTTCGCCGTGAGTCGTCTCCTGTGCGCGTGCCTCGACCATTCCGTCTGACATGCTGACCTCCCGATGATTTTGTGATTGCCGGAAAGGCTAGCTCTGCTCGTTTGGTTTGTCAGCACACAAAACAACGATCTGCGGTTGTTGCGCCGCAAGAAGCGGCATGAATCCGGTATGCCAGGCGCTGATTTTGCATTGCCGCTGAAAACGCCGTTGCGGAGTGGACAAGACCCTGAGAAAGCGACAGAAAGCGCTCCTGCCGCGGCGCATTCACCAAGTTTCAACGCATCGCGACTGTAACAACCGCTACACTACGCCACACCCACGATTTGATCAGGCCAGGCCCATGCCGCTCTCGCTGCCCAAGCAAAAGATCCGCGTTCTGCTCCTGGAGGGCGTCAACGACTCGGCCGTCCGCATGTTCGAGGCCAGCGGTTATACCGAGGTCGAACGGCTGCCCAAGGCGCTCGGTTCGGCGGAATTGAAGCGGATGCTGTCGGGCGTGCACATGCTCGGCATCCGCTCGCGGACCAATCTGACGGCGGATGTCTTACAGGCTGCCGACCGCCTCATGGCCGTAGGCTGCTTCTCGGTCGGCACCAACCAGGTCGATCTCGACGCCGCCAAGCGGCTCGGCATTCCCGTCTTCAACGCGCCCTATTCGAACACGCGCAGCGTCGCCGAGCTGACCATTGCCGAGGTGGTGATGCTGATGCGGCGCATCTTCCCGCGCTCGGTCTCGGCGCATGCCGGCGGCTGGGACAAATCCGCCAATGGCAGCCGCGAGGTGCGCGGCAAGACGCTCGGCATCGTCGGCTACGGCAATATCGGCTCGCAGCTGTCGAACCTCGCCGAGGCCATGGGCATGCGGGTGATCTTCTTCGACCTCACCGACAAGCTGCGCCATGGCAACACCGAGCCGGTCGAAAGCCTCGACGAACTGCTGGCGACGAGCGACGTCGTCTCGCTGCACGTGCCGGAGACGCCGGCGACCGCCAACATGATCGGCGAGCGCCAGATCCGCCACATGAAGGACGGCGCCTACCTCATCAACAACTCGCGCGGCACGGTGGTCGACATCGAGGCGCTGGCGAGCGCGCTGCGCGACGGCAAGCTCTCGGGCGCGGCGGTCGACGTTTTCCCGGTCGAGCCGGCCTCGAATGCCGATCCGTTCGTCTCCCCGCTGCAGGGCCTGCAAAACGTGATCCTGACCCCGCATGTCGGCGGCTCCACGGAGGAGGCGCAGGACCGCATCGGCGGCGAGGTTGCGCGCAAGCTGATCGACTATTCCGATGTCGGCTCGACCTTCGGCGCTGTGAACTTCCCGCAGGTGCAACTGCCGGCGCGCCCGACCGGCACGCGCTTCATCCACGTCCACCGCAACGTTCCCGGCGTGCTGCGGCAGGTCAACGAGGCGGTGTCGCGGCACAACATCAACATCCTCGCGCAATATCTGCAGACCGATCCGGAAGTCGGCTATGTCGTGCTCGAAACCGATGTGGTCGGCGGCGAGGGCGAGGAGCTGCTGTCGGAGCTGCGCGCGGTCGACGGCACCATCCGTGTACGCGTGCTGTACGATCACGACCGGCCCTGAGCGGGGAAGGCTGACGTCGATGAGCGCCCAGTCCCCATCCTCGTCAGCATCCTCCGTCGTGCTCAGCACGACGGTGCCGGCGCGCGTGCTGCGCCACGATCCGCAATACGGCCTATCGACGCTGTTCTTCGCCGATGGCGAGCTGCGGGTGCCGATGGTCGATGCCGCCATCGATGCCGGCGTGTCGGTGACCATCGAGGCGCGCGACGTCTCGATCGCGCTGTCGCGGCCGATGGACGTGTCGATTACCAACCGCTTACCGGGCCGGATCGAGGAGATCCTGCCGCTCGATCCGCCTTACGTGCGGGTCACCTTCGATCTCGGCACGACGAAGCTGCATGCGCTGGTGACGCTCGAATCGGTCGAGCGGCTGGCGCTGGAGCCGGATCTCTCGGCCTGGGCGATGATCAAGAGCGTCGCGATCGGGCCCGGCGCGGTTCGGCCTTCGGAGCTGCCTCGGCCGCGCCGCTGGCCCGCTTCTGATAGCGGGGATCGGTAGCCTTCTGCAGCTCGCCCAGCGCCGCCGCCGTGGCGGTGCGTGTGCGTCGCTCCATCGAGCCGTACAGTGCGACCAGCCGTTCTCCGAACGCCGTGATCTCGGCGCCGCCGCCGCGGCGGCCGGGATGCGTCTCGAACACCGGCGTCTCGAAGGTGCGGTTCAGCGCATCCACCATCAGCCAGCATTTGCGGTAGGAGATGCCGCTGGCGCGCGCCGCGCCGAGGATCGAGCGCTCCTTGCGGATGTACTCGATCAGCAGCAGATCCTCCGGCGACAGGCTGCCGCCATTGCTGAAACTGATGGTCAATGCGATCTGAGCTTCGCGCTTCATCCCATTCCGATCCGCTCGCGTGGAGAGCCGATCATCTCATGGGTGCTCCGCGATGTCACCCTCCGGGCGGACCACGCCTCGATCCAGCCGGGGCTGCGTGCCACGTCGGCGGGCACGCATTCGGCGAATGGGCCTGCGAAGCGCGTCCAGGCCTCCCTCATGGCGGGTGAGACGGCGGTGATGATCGGAAGCCCTGCCGAGATCGCCGCGCCGAATGCATCGGCGAGACCGCTGCCTGCGGCTTCCTGCTTGCCGAACTTGCTGAGAATCACCACGTCGGCGCCGCGCGAGATCGACCGCTGAACGGCCGCACAGGCGAGCGCCAGGCCTTCCGGATCGAGATGGCAGGCCTGCGATCCCGGACCGAGATCCTGCGAGATCGAGAACATGCTGTTGTCGCCGAGGCTGCGCAGCATCATCGCCTTGCATGGTCTCGCTTTGTCCGCGCTGCTCTCGATCACGCCGGATACGCGCAATCCTGCGTCTGCCAGGCGCGTGGCGAACTCGCCGAGCAGGTCCTGAATCACCGTCGATGCAGCGCCCTGCAGCGCCACGATCCGACTCGTTCCGCTATCAGCTGATGCCATGACAATCCTCTTCACACCCTGGTGGAGACGCGGCCCGCCGTCCGACCCGTTTGCATGATCTGGTGAACGGCCGAGACGACGCCCGTAGCGATCGCCTGTCCGCGTTCGTCCATGCCGGTCCAGGTGGCGTGACGGCCGCGCGGATCGATCTCGATCAGCTTGATGTCGGCCGGCACGCGGAGACCGTCGCGCGCGATGCCGCGCAGCGTGCCGTCGAGCGGCGCCAGCGCCGGCGTGCCGCCGAGCGAGCCGAGCTGCATCCCCTTGTAGACGCGGGTGCCGATGTCGAGCGGCGTATGCCAGACGGCGTCCTGGTCCGAGTAAACGAAGCGCTCCCGCCCGGCGCCGCCGAGATCGCGCGCTTTGCCGTCGGCGTTGCGCGTGGTGCCCTGCGCGACGATCGCTCCAGTCTCGCAGGGGTGAGTCTCAATTGCGATGTCGCAATTGTGCCCGACGGCAAAGCGCGGGCCGATGCCCACCGCGATGCCGGCGACGCCGCGCAGATCAGGCGTGGCCAGATGTTTCTGCATGCGGGCGTCGATGATGACCGCTGGATAGCGGAACGCGATGATGTCGGTGAGATGCAATCCGGTCACGGCGACCTGGTCGGGCGCGCGGTGAATGCGCACGACATCCGCAATGCTCTCGGCCCGCGCGCCGACCACACCGTCGACGTCGCGCGCCTCGCCGAACAGGACGTCGTGGAACGCCATGCCGCGGCGGATCACCGGAGGAAACGCATCATGACAGAGCACGATCGCAAAGCGGGCGCGGCTGAGCTTCGCCGCGACGGCGGAGGCGATCTCGTTGGTGCCCAGCACCAGCGCGAGCGGCTTGGGCGCGTTCGGATGCCAGGTGACGGCGGCGGGGTTCATGCTGATGACCTCGTGTTGCGAGATCGAAATGAGCAAGCGTCGGGCCAGCAAGCCCAGCGCGAGACAAGTCATTGTACGAGTTCACGAATCCAGGACTATCCAACCAGCTTCGGTCAAAAGCTGTATTGTTTAGGATATAACATAAGATGCTATATTGTCGTGTATACAACACGGCGTGATGCTGGAGATAAAGCGCGGAGTCCTGGCCTCAGGCGAGGGGCTCTTCGCGGCGGACCAGCGCGACGCCCTTGACCTGGGCGTAGACGGGCAGTCCGACCTGAAGGCCAAGCTCGTTCCACGAGCGCTGCGTGACGCGCGACAGCAGCCGCGCGCCGTGGCCGTCCTCGCCGAGGCCGAGCAGGGCGGTGACGCGATGATCCGACTGGCTGCGGATCTCGAGGATCCTGGCCCTGAGCACGTTGACGATGGTGCTGCGGCTGGGTGCCTCGACCGCGAGGCTGACGTCATCCGCCAGCACGCGCAGGCGGCGCCGGGTGCCCAGCGTGAGCGGCTCAGTCGGCACCAGGAAGGATCCTCCGCCGACTTCGAGCGTCGCCATGCCGTCGGTCGCATCCTGCTTCAGCACAGTAGCGTCGAGGCTCACCGCGGCATCGCGTGACAGCGCCAGCGGTAGCGACAGATCGGCTTGCAACTCGGACAGCGGACCCGACGCCAGCACGGCGCCATTGCGCATCAGCACCAGCTGATCGGCGAGCCGCTCGACCTCGGCGATGTCGTGGCTGATGTAGAGGATCGGCAGGACGAGCGCGGCGTGCAGCCGCTCCAGATAGGGCAGGATCTCGTCTTTGGTCATCTGGTCGAGCGCCGACAGCGGCTCGTCCATCAGCAGGAGTTTTGGCTGGCTGAGGAGCGCGCGGCCGATCGCGACGCGCTGCCGCTCGCCGCCGGAGAGATGCCGCGGCGAGCGTTCGAGCAGTCTGGCGATGCCGAGCAATCCCACGATCTCGTCGAAGCCGATCGCGCCGGCCTCCGTCCGCCCGGGATGGCCGTACATCAGGTTGCGGCGGACCGAGAGGTGCGGAAACAGGTTGGCTTCCTGGAACACGTAGCCGATCGGCCGCTGATGCACGGGTCGGAAGGTCTTCTCGTCCTGCCAGACATCGCCGGAGACGGAGCACAGCCCGTCGAGACGATTGAGCCCGGCGATGCAGCGCATGACCGCGGTCTTGCCACAGCCGGAGGGGCCGAAGATCGCGGTCACGCCGCGCGCCGGAACCTCGAAGCGTGCGTCCAGCCCGAAGCGCCCGAGCGTGCCGCGGAAATCGACCTTGACCGTGCTCATGACGCGCTTTTCGTCATCTTCTTCTCGATCAGCATCATCGTCAGAATGACGACGAACGAGAACACGACCATGCCGAGCGCGAGCACCGAGGCCTCGGTCCATTGCGAGGTCTCGACATAATCGTAGATCGCGACCGACAGCACCTTGGTCTTGCCGGGAATGTTGCCGCCGATCATCAGCACGACGCCGAACTCGCCGACCGTGTGGGCGAAGCCGAGGATCGCACCGGTGAGGAAGCCGGGACTCGCCAGCGGTACGGCGATGGTCCAGAACGCGCGCCACGGCGAGGCGCGCAAGGTGGCGGCTGCCTCCATCGGCTTTTCGCCCATCGCCTCGAAGGCGTTGCGGATCGGCTGCACCACGAACGGCATCGAGAACAGCACCGAGCCGATCACGAGACCTGGAAACGTGAAGGCCAGCGTCCGCGCGCCCCACAGCGAGGCCAGCGCGCCGCCAGGGCCGCTCGGACCGAGCGCGACCAGCAGATAGAAGCCGAGCACGGTCGGCGGCAGCACCAGCGGGATCGCGACCAGCGCCGCGACCGCCTCCTTCCACCAGGCCTTCGACCGCGCCAGCCACCACGCGATCGGCGTGCCCACGAGCATCAGGATGACGGTCGTGAGCGCCGCGAGCTCGAGAGTGAGCCGGACCGGTTGCCAGATGTCGGCCGAGACGTGGAGGTTCATGAGTCCGAGTGCTCAGGTGCCCGATTTCGGGTCCAGAGCATAGCCGAACTTCTCGATGACGGCACGGGCTTCGGGGGTCCTGAGGAAGGCGAGAAATGCGGTGGCCGCCTCGTTGCCGGCCGAGGCCTTCAGCAGCACCGCATCCTGGCGGATCTCGGTGTAGAGATTCTGTGGCACCAGCCAGCGCGAGCCGCCGGCATTCGGCATCAGCTGCGACAGCGCGACGAAGCCGAGCTCGGCATTGCCGGTGTCGACGAACTGGAAGGCCTGCGAGATCGTGTTGCCCTGGACGATCTTGGGCTGGACCGCCTCATAGAGCTTGAGCGCCTTCAGCGTTTCGATGGCGGCAGCGCCATAGGGCGCTGCGGTCGGATTGGCGATCGACAGCTTGTTGAACGCGCTCGCCCTCAGCGTCTCCTCGCCCTTCACCGTGTTCGCATCTTTGCTCCACAGCACGAGCTTGCCGATGGCATAGGTGAAGCGGCTCTCGGGCACGCCGAGACCTTCGTCGACCAGCTTCTTCGGCCGCTCATCATCGGCGGAGAGCAGGATGGCGAACGGCGCGCTCTCCTTGATCTGGGTGTAGAACTGCCCGGACGAGCCGAAGCTCAGCACCAGCTCATGCCCGGTCTTGGCCTTGAACAGCGCAGCGATCTCCTTGGCCGGCTCGGTGAAGTTGGCGGCCACGGCGACGGTCGCGCTGCCGGCGAACGCATTAGCGTTGGTCAAGAGGGCAATGGCCGCGCCCAGGGCGGCAGTGGCGAAGCGCATCGATCTCATCGCGTTGTCCTTGTTCGATCCACCAGAGGGGTTGTTGTCGGTGAATTGCAAGTCCCGTTCCGGCGCCCCGGCCGGGTCGAGGTTGTGCTGTATCCATTTGTATATATCAGAATAGACAGCTCGCCCTGTTTCCGTCAACACGAGGGCAGCCTCGTGCGATGCGCGTCCCTGTTCGACTTACGACAAGGGCTGCGGCGGCGTGTCGCAAACACGACGGCGCCACGACACATTCGGTGTCGTCCCGGCCTTGAGCCGGGACCCATAGCCACCGGCAGATGTATGAGGCAGGAAGGTGCTCAGGCTGTGCCCCGCACGTCTTCCTGTGGTTATGGATCCCGGATCTTCGCGCGCGATGCGCGCTCGTCCGGGATGACAGCGGGGGGATGATAATGCCACACCCGCGCTGTCAACGCCCGGCTTGGCCGACGATGACAGCGAGGGTCAATTGTCCTCATGGCCACGAACAGGACCCTGGAACGGGTCGTCTAGCCCATCGTCTGCCAGAGCTGCTTGACCAGCAGCCCCGCGCGCTTCTCGATCGCGGCGGCGGCGTCGAGCGCGAGATCCTCGCGATAGCGGCCGGCGATCAGCTGGACGCCGATCGGCTGGCCATTGTGGACCGTGACCGGCACGACGGCACCGGGCAAGCCGAGCACGTTGATCGCGGAGATGAAGCGGATCTCGTTGAAGAAGATCTCCTGGACGCGCTCGGGGCTGACGGTGTCGTCGCGCGGACCCGGCGTCGGCTTGACCGTCGTCGGCGCGAGCACCACAGGGTATTCCTCGAAGAACAGCTGCCAGGCGCGGATATGCGTCGAGCGTTGCGCCGTTGCATTCATCCAGCCGGCGAGGTCGAGGATCTCCGCCTTCGCCCGCATCCCGCCCCACGCCTTGTGGAAATCCTCGGAGGTGACAGCGAGCATCTTGGCCTCCTGCATCACCACGACCTCGGTGGTGATGACGTCGCACCAGGTCTGCCAGACGCCGGAGATGTCGGGGACCTCGACCTCGCTGACGCGATAGCCGGAGCGCTCGAGATGATCCGCGGCCTGCCGGAGCGCAGCGCGCACCGAGGGATCGACGTCCATGTCGTCGGGGATCCTGGCGAGTGCGACCTTGATCGGCCGCTTGGGCTTGTCACCTTCCAGCGGCGCCGGCACCCACCAGGGATCGCGCGGATCGCGCCGGCTCATCACGTCCAGCGCCAGCCGGACATCGGCGACGCTGCGCGCCAGCGGGCCCTGCGACGACATCAGATGCGCCAGCATCGGCCGTTCGGACGCGGCGCTCTCGTTGTAGGCGGGGATGCGCCCCTGCGTCGGCTTGATCGTCACGACGCCGTTGCAATGCGCCGGCCAGCGCAGCGAGCCGCCGATGTCGTTGCCATGCGCGATCGTGCCGATGCCGGCGGCGACCGCAGCACCCGCGCCGCCGGACGAGCCGCCGCAGGTGATGTCCGGATCCCACGGATTCAAGGTCAGGCCATGGAGCGGATTGTCGGTGAAGCCGCGGAACGAGAATTCCGGCGTGTTGGTAAGGCCGAGCACGATCGCGCCGGCCTTCTTGAGGTTGCGCACGACTGGCGCGTCCGACGGCGCAATGATGCTCATCTGGGCCTGAACGCCGTTGGGATTCGGCCGCCCCTCGTAGTCGACGTTCTCCTTGATGGTGACCGGCACGCCGTGCAGCAGGCCGCTCTTGTCGCGCGCCTTGTCGGCGGCCCGCGCGGCCTTCAACGCCTCCTCGCTGAGATCGACGACGACCGCATTGAGCTTGGGATTGACTTCGTGCATGCGCGCGATGTGCGCCTGGGTCACCTCGACCGAGGAGACGGCGCCGGAGCGGATCGCAGCGGCGGTGTCGACCGCCGACCATTGCCAGGCCGGCCCCCTCGGCAGCCGCGGCTTTGCCGCAGCTGCCTTCGCCGGCGGCTTGAGTGGTGTCTTGGCCTTGGCTACGGGCTTCGTCTTTGCCCTCGCGTTCGCTGCGCGCTTCGGGACCGGCCGGGCGGCCTTCGCCGCCGGCTTCTTTGCTGTCTTTGCCATGCTATTCCCCCCAGTTCTGGTTTCAGGCGACCGACATCGTCAGCGGCGGCTCGATCTCCGCGGGCAGCGGGCTGACGTAAGGCGTGCGCGTCGTCCGCTTATGCAGGTCGGCTTTCGCAGCGGCAATCAGAGCGGGCTCGTTGAGCGCCTTGATGCCGAGGCCGGCCATCGCCTTGGCGGCCTGCACCATCGCCTTGTGGGCCGCGGGCGTCTTGCCCTGAGCGACGACCTGCCACGTGTGGAACGGCGTGCCGATGGCCACCGTCGGGGCGTGGACCTGCACCGTCGGCACCACCCAGCTGACGTCGCCGACATCGGTCGAGCCGATCTGCGGATTGCGCTTGGCGTTGAGCGGCACGAGGAAGTCGGCGAGCGGCTTGTCGGTCGGCTCCATGCCGATGCTGTAGTAGACGGACTCGATATCCTTGTCGGTCAGGGTCGCCTGGATCTGGCCGGCGAAATCCCTGTCGCCCTCGTCGAAATGCGGCGGCCCGAGCTCCTGCATCACCTCGTACAGCGCCTCTTCGAGCGGCGTGTTCGGCAGGATGTTGGAGACCGCGGAGATGATCTTCATCTCAACCTTCGTCTCGGTCATCATCGCCGCGCCCTGCGCGATCTTGTGCACGCGCTCGACGAGCTCGTTCATGCCGGGCAGGTCGCGGGCGCGGATCGAATAGCGCACGCGGGCATGCGCCTGCACGACGTTCGGCGCGATGCCGCCGGTGTCGAGCAGCGCGTAATGCACCCGGGCGTCGCTCGGCATGTGTTCGCGCATGTAGTTGACGCCGACATTCATCAGCTCGACGGCGTCGAGCGCGCTGCGGCCGAGATGCGGCGACGCCGCCGCATGCGAGGTGCGGCCGGTGAAGATAAAGTCCGCGCGGGTGTTGGCCAGCGACGGCGTCATCACCACTTCCCAGAAGCTCGACGGATGCCAGGTGATGGCGATGTCGGCATCCTCGAACGCGCCCGAGCGCACCATGAAGGCCTTGGCGGCGCCGCCTTCCTCGGCGGGGCAGCCGTAGTAGCGGACGCGGCCGGGGACCTTGTTGGCGGCGAGCCAATCCTTGACGGCCGTGGCCGCGAGCAGCGCGGCCGAGCCCAGCAGATTGTGTCCGCAGCCATGGCCATGGCCGCCGGTCTCGATCGGACGATGCTCGGCGACGCCGGCCTCTTGGCTGAGGCCGGGCAGGGCGTCGTATTCGCCCATGAACGCAATGACCGGACCGCCTTCGCCCCATTCGCCCATCAGCGCGGTCGGAATCCCCGCGACCTTCTCAGTGATGCGAAACCCCTGGTGCTTCAGCTCGGCGAGATGTTCGGCAGATGAGCGGGCCTCGGTGTAGCAGACCTCGGGCATGCTCCACACGCGGTCGCTGAGCTCGATGAAACGGGTCTTGATCGCGTCGACGCCGCGCCAGATCTCGCTGCGGTTATCCATCTCCGGTCTTGTCCTCTTTGGCAGATAGGAAGCCGGTATGGTTATCAGCTAAGTTCCCGCCCGCCTAGCGATCCCCGGCGGGAGCAGCCATGCGGGCTGGTGTGAGGCCTGTGGCGCGTCCTCCAAGCCGTAAGCAAATCGTGCTGCGATTGGATGCAACGGGATGATTTCGGCAGCGCGTGTGAATGTCCCGTAGACGCGCGTTCTCACATTTCGGAACTGCCGCTGTGCGCCGGTACCACCGCAGTCCAGGAACGATCGCGGACCGCCCCTGTTCTCGGTGCGAGGAGCGCGATCGCCATGCGTGCAGGTCCCATCACGATCATCGTTGCATTGCTGCTGATTCTCGCAGGCGCCGTCGTCTTCGCCTATCAAGGGCTGACGCTGCCGGGCGACCCCATGCCGACCGAGGGATGGATCGCGCTGACGCTCGGCGTGGTGTTCTCGTTGATCGTGGGGATTGGGCTGATGGTGCTGTTGTTCTACAGCAGCCGCAGGGGATACGACGAACCGTCCCGGTTCAGGCCGGACGACCGTCCGGAGTGACGGCTCAAGCCGGTCGCGGCGGATGCTCCGTGCGCGGATGACGGTCGTGCAGCAGCTTCGCCAGCTGATGCCGCAGATCGTCGTGGCCGCGCATCGCGGTCTCGAACAGCGCCTCCTGGATGTCGCGCGGCATGTCGCCCCACACGCTGATCGCGGCGTTCCCGAGCAGCTCGGCGAATCGGTTGTCGTCCATGCGGCACCTCCGGACGAGGTTACGCCCTGGTGCCGCGAAGGTTCCAAGCGGCCTACTGGGTGACGAACAGGACAGTGGCGATCGCCACCGATGCCGCAATGGCTGATACCGTGCCGGTGGTCGACAGCACGCCCATGCGCCGCAGCGCGGCTGCGAATACGATGATGATCGGCGTGGCGGTGACGAGGCCGAGCTGGGCTTCGGTCATAGAACTGCTCCTTGGATCTGCTCCTGGCGGTGCTCTCGATCCCTAGCGCAGTCCGGCGCCGCGCTGTTTGTGCACCGACAAAGAGGGCCTCTGCTCCCCGGACTAGCTTTCCGGCATCCATTCGGAGGGCGCGATGTCTGCACTCACATGCGAAACGGAGCAGGGGGAGCGCTGGGGCGCGTTCGACGGGCTGCCCGGCGATCCCATGATGTGGGTGCTGATCCTCAGCGAGCTCGTCGCGTTCGGCCTGCTGCTCGGCGCCTTCATCGTCGCCCGCGCGGTCCATCCGGTGGTATTTGCGGCCGGGCAGGGCGTGCTCGACGGACCGCTCGCCGCATTGAACACGATCGTGCTGGTGACGAGCGGGTGGGCCGCCGCGCGCGCAGCCGCAGCTGCGCGGCGCGCATCCCCTCGCAACGCACGGCGCTGGATCGCGCTGGCCATGACGCTCGGTGCTGCGTTCATCGCCATTAAGCTGACGGAGTACGGCCATGAGATCGCGTCCGGCGCGAGCCTCGAATCGTCGGTCTTCTTCACGCTCTACTTCCTGCTGACGGGGTTCCACCTGCTGCACGTTGCGCTGGGGATCGTCATCCTCGCCGTCGTCGCCCGCAGCGCCACGTCCAGCGGCGTCGAGACCGGGGCCGCGTTCTGGCACATGGTCGACCTGGTCTGGATCGTCATGTTCCCCATCCTTTATTTGGTGAGGTGAGGCATGTTCCGCGATCGGCTTGATATGGCTTGGCTGCACCTGCTGAGCTTCGCCCTCGCCACGCTCGCAGTCTCGCTGCTGGTGCCGAACAGATGGCTCGTCGATGCGCTGGTCCTCTCGCTCGCCGCTGCGAAGGGCAGGGTGATCGTGCTCGATTATCTCGGCCTGCGCGGTGCGCCCGCGCTGTGGCGCGGTCTGCTCACCATCTGGCTTGCCGGTCTCGCCGCCTTTGCCGTGCTTGCGGTTGCGATCCGGGCTGTCGTCTGACGGGGGATCGCCGCGCTCGTTGCGCTCCGACAAAGAGCCCCTCGGCAGCGCCGGTAGATTGCTTCCACACACAATCGACTCTTCACCAACCGGAAAGGACGTGTCATGGCGGAACGCCTGACCAAGTCGGCCGCGCGGAACGTCTTCTACGGCGGTTCGGCCTTCTTCTTTGCGATCTTCCTCGGGCTGACCGCGCACAGCCACTACTACATGGTCACGACCTCGACCAAGGCGTCGACGCTGTCCGACGGCGTCGCGCGCGGCAAGCATGTCTGGGAGAAGAACTCCTGCATCAACTGCCATACGCTGCTCGGCGAGGGCGCCTATTTCGCGCCCGAGGTCGGCAATGTCTGGGACCGCTGGGGCGGCCGGCAGGATCCTGCCGCTGCGCGCGAGATGCTCAAGTCCTGGATGCAGTCGCAGCCCTCCGGCGCGCCGGGCCGGCGGCAGATGCCGCAGTTCAACCTGACCGACCAGGAGCTCAACGACCTCGCCGACTTCCTGCAATGGACCGACACGATCAAGCGCCAGGACTGGCCGCCGAACAAGGCCGGCTGAGGTCCGCATCCCGCCCTCCATCATGAGAGAGATCCTCGATGAGATATGAGACCCAGAAGGTCGCGATGCTGTATTTCTACGGCGCGCTGACGCTCTTCCTCGCCCAGGTCCTGTTCGGCCTGCTCGCCGGCACCATCTACGTGCTGCCGAACACGCTGTCGGTCCTGCTGCCCTTCAACATCGTGCGCATGATCCACACCAACGCGCTGATCGTCTGGTCGCTGATCGGCTTCATGGGCGCGACCTATTTCCTCCTGCCCGAGGAGACCGAGACCGAGCTCTACAGCCCGCTGCTCGCCAAGATCCAGTTCTGGATGTTCTTCGGCGCCGCGGGTGCTGCCGTGGTCGGCTATCTCTTCCACTATCATGAGGGCCGCGAGTTCCTCGAGCAGCCCTTCATCATCAAGGTCGGCATCGTCGTGGTCTGCCTGATGTTCCTGTTCAACGTGACCATGACGGCGCTGAAGGGCCGCAAGACCACGGTGACCAATATCCTGCTGTTCGGGCTGTGGGGCGTCGCGATCTTCTTCCTGTTCGCGTTCTACAATCCAGCCAATCTCGCCGTCGACAAGATGTACTGGTGGTACATCGTCCATCTCTGGGTCGAGGGTGTCTGGGAGCTGATCATGGCCTCGATCCTGGCCTTCCTGATGATCAAGCTCAACGGCATCGATCGCGAGGTGGTCGAGAAGTGGCTCTATGTCATCATTGGCCTCGCGCTGTTCTCCGGCATCCTCGGCACCGGCCATCACTTCTACTGGATCGGCGCTCCCGGCTACTGGCAGTGGATCGGCTCGCTGTTCTCCACCCTCGAGGTCGCGCCGTTCTTCACCATGGTGATCTTCACCGTGCAGATGACGCTGAAGGCAGGCCGCAAGCATCCGAACCGCGCCGCGCTGCTGTGGTCGGTCGGCTGCTCGGTGATGGCGTTTCTCGGCGCCGGCGTGTGGGGCTTCCTGCACACGCTGTCCTCGGTGAACTACTACACCCACGGCACCCAGGTGACCGCCGCGCACGGCCATCTCGCCTTCTTCGGCGCCTATGTGATGCTGAACCTCGCCGTGATGGCCTATGCGGTGCCGCAGTTGCGCCAGCGTGCGCCGTACAATCAGTGGCTCTCGATCGCGAGCTTCTGGATCATGTGCACGGCGATGATGGTGATGACCTTCGCGCTGACCTTCGCCGGCATCATCCAGGTGCATCTGCAGCGCGTGCTCGGCCAGAGCTACATGGACGTGCAGGACCAGCTCGCGATGTTCTACTGGGTGCGGCTCGGCTCCGGCGTGTTCGTCGCGATCTCGGCGCTGATGTTCGTCTGGGCCGTGCTGGTGCCTGGCCGCGCCAAGCAGGCGGTCATCCCCGGCGCCCTGCAGCCCGCGGAGTGAATGCTGGCAGGCGGCGGCCCGGCGGTCGCCGCCTGCATCCCCCGATTTTGGAGAGAGATCATGAAGGCCGCACTGCACGCGATCGACGCCGTTCCGCCGTTTCCGTCCTACACGCCGACCGGCAATGAATGCGCGCTGTTCGAGCACGCATTCCGGCATCGCCTGCCGGTGCTGCTGAAAGGCCCGACCGGCTGCGGCAAGACCCGGTTCGTCGCGCACATGGCCGCGCGGCTCGGGCTCCCGCTGCACACGGTGGCTTGCCACGATGACCTCACGGCCGCTGATCTCACCGGCCGCTACCTGCTGAAGGGCGGCGACACCGTCTGGACGGACGGGCCGTTGACCCGCGCGGTGCGCGAGGGCGGCATCTGCTATCTCGACGAGGTGGTCGAGGCGCGCAAGGACGTGACCGTCGTGCTGCATCCTCTCACCGACGACCGCCGCATTCTCCCATTGGAGCGCACGGGCGAGGAACTGGCTGCGCCGGACGGCTTCATGCTCGTCGTCTCCTACAATCCCGGCTACCAGTCGCTGCACAAGGCGCTGAAGCCCTCGACGCGCCAGCGCTTCATCGCGATCGAATTCGGCTTCCTGCCCGCGGAGCAGGAGATCGCCGTCGTCGCCGCCGAGAGCGGGCTGTCGCCCGACCGCGTGCGCCCCCTGGTGGCGCTGGCGCATCGGCTGCGTGCGCTGCAGGGCCATGATCTGGAGGAGGGCGTCTCGACACGACTGCTGGTGTATTGTGCCACGCTCGTTGCCGCCGGGACGCCGGTTGACGCTGCCGTACTTGCCGCGATGATCGAGCCGCTGACCGACGATGCCGACGTCAAGGCGGCGCTGCGCGAGGTCGCGCAGGCCGTGATCGGGTGAGCCATGTTCGACTTTCTCGAACTGGAGGAGACCGTCGGCCGCGCCTGGCATCGCCTGGTCGGCACGACGTCGAGCTACCCGGTCCATCCCGATCACGCCGTCGCGCTGAACGACGTGAGCGGCCGCATCGCGGTGATGTTCCGCGCACTCGGCGGCGAGACCGGCGTGCAGATCGCAGGTGCCAAGGCGCGCAAATCAGGGCATCGTCTCGGCTGGCGCCAACGCATCGGACTCGGTGACGAGTGTCTCGACCAGGCCGGGCGAGATGGCGCCACCATTTTTCTTCCGGAGACTCTCGCGCTGCTGCCGGATCGTGCGCTGAACGCGCAGCTCTACCACTGGCTCGCGGCGTGGTTCGCGACCATGCCCACCGATCCGATTGCGGAGGGCGATCCGCTCCGGCGCGATCTTCTCGCGCTGCGTCGGGCTCGAGAGACCACCATCATGGTGCTCACGCGGTTTCCCGGATTAAATCGAAACTATGCCCAACTCGCGCGCGCACTGGCCGCAGCCCGGCCGCGGCGTTCGCTGCCGCGTCTGGAGCAGCAGCTCGAGCAGATCGTCATGGCGCTGCTGGGGGCCGCGGTGCCGCCGCAGGGCGCGTTGTTGAACGCCGTGATTGCCGATGGCGAACTGCCGGGCATGGCGCCGCCCGGCTATCGGCCGATGCTGCCGTGCCCGCTGTGGGGCGATTGCTGGAGCCGCGAGGCCGTCGCGGCGGAACGCGACGACGAGGAAACGCAGACGCCGGCCGAGCAGGCCGAGACGCCCGATACCCGCAAGCGCTTCGCGCGGCGGGAGCGCGACGATGCCACCAGGCGCGATCCGTTCATTCTCAACCGCTTTGAGAAGATCCTCGCGATGGCGGAGATGGTCAATGTCGATCGTCCCACGGACGACACGGACGATGACGACGCCCGCAAGGCCGCGGACGATCTCGACGAGCTCGCGATCTCCCGACGCAAGGGGCGGCCGGCGAGCAAGCTCAAGTTCGATCTCGATCTGCCGCCCGAGGCGGTGGACACCGCGCGGCTGGATAGCGGACGGCTGTATCCCGAATGGAATTATCGCAGCAGCGCCTATCTGCCCGACCACTGCCGCGTCGTGACCGGCGACGCCGCAGAGACAGGCGAGACCTGGGCGCCTGATGATGCGATGCGCCGCCGCATTCGCAGCGTGCGGCGGAGGTTCGAAACGTTGCGGCCGCGCCACGAAGTGATGCGTGCCCAGGCCGATGGGCATGATCTCGACATCGACGCGCTGGTCCGCGCGCGCAGCGATCTCAACGCGGGCCACGGTGGCCTCGATCGCGTTCACCTCGCCATGCGTCCGCTCGCGCATGATCTTGCGGTGACGCTGCTGGTCGACGTCTCCTTGTCGACGGATGCGTGGATCGATGGCGTGCGCGTCCTCGACGTCGAGAAGGAGGCGCTGCTGGTGCTGGCGCATGGGCTGTCGGCCTGCGGTGACAGCCACAGCATCGTCACCTTCACCTCGCGGCGCAATTCCTGGGTTCGGCTCGAAACCGTCAAGGCGTTCGGCGAGAAGATGAGCGGGCAGGTCGAACGCCGCATCGGCGCGCTGCGGCCCGGCTACTACACGCGCATCGGCACGGCGGTACGCCATGCCGCCGGCGAGCTGGCCGAGCGTCCCGAACGCAAGCGGCTGCTGCTGGTGTTGACCGACGGCAAGCCGAACGACGTCGATCACTATGAGGGACGGTTCGCGATCGAGGACACGCGCAAGGCGGTGCAGGAGGCCCGCCGCGCCGGCGTCGCCGTGTTCGGCGTCACCATCGATGCGGCGGCGCAGTCGTATTTTCCGACCCTGTTCGGGCGCGGCGGCTACGCCATCGTCGGCCATATCCGCCGCCTGCCTGCGGCGCTGCCGGCGCTGTACCGGCAGCTCGCGCATTGAGCTCGCGGCTGTCCTCAGGTCGCCGGCTCGCGCAGGTTCCTGAGCGGTACCGGCAAATGGCCCATCAGCTTGTCGAACTCGCCGGGATCGAGCTTCTCCCACAGGATCTCGAAGATGCCGCGCGCCGCCTTGAGCGGATCGACCGGGAATTGCGGCGGCAGCTGGCGGAAGATGTCGTCGACGAACTCCTCGAGATGCCGGTCCTTGGTTGGCGTCGCCGCGTGGTGCCAGCCCTCGTAGTAGACGCCGCGGATCAACAGCGGCAGCTGCGCGCCGAAATTCGCGGCGGTGGCCAGCGGCAGGCGGTCGCGCAGGACGTGCAGCACCGCGCGCAGCGCGCTGTAGGCCTGCTGGCGGCTTGCCAGCGCCAGCCGCTGCTCGATCGTCTTCAGCCAAATGTTGGTTTCGTGGACGGTGTGGTCCAACGCGGTGACGCCGATCTCGCTCATCTGATTCTCCATGGCAATGCAGGGACCGTTGGCGGAACGCCGAACCAGGGAACCGCAACGACTGATTCGCTTGGACGTGCCGGCAGTAGGCGGCGCGTTCGAACCGAGAACGTTGACCTGCATCAATGTCACGGTCTTGTGGACGACCGCGAGGTAAACGGACGGTCAAGAGCGAGCTTCGGCGTTTACTGTTCCGGCCGTCGGAACGAATCACGCTCAGATCTTCGCAGTGCGCTGGCGCGCCATCAGGTTGAACCGTAATCGTCCTGCTTGTGCAGAACGCGTCTTCGCTTGCTCGTCGCGACAGACTCACCTTACATCGGTGTTGTTCGAGGCGCGGAGACCCGCGTACCCGGCACTCCCTCAACTCACGAATCGACGTCGGCTCGCAATGCTCAAGTCTGCCCAAGAGAAGTCTGCTCACGTGAAGTCTGTTCACAACAAGCCTGCTCAAGACAAATCCGGCAACGACCTTCCGCTGACCGGCTATGCGGTCGTGGTCGATGGTCAGATCAAGACCGAGTTCAAGACCAAGGACGGTGCGCATAACGGCGCGCATGATCTCAAGCGTCGCTTCCCGATGTTGCAGATCAAGGTGTACGACGCCGAGACGAAGCAGACCCACGAAATCGAGCTGGCGCGGGCGTGAGATCGCGCGGCGGGAGCCTTGCCGCCACGCGCTCGCGGGGCTCCCGTCCTGGACTGAAATCGTCGATGTGCCTTGTTCGCGCCTGAGCGCCTCGGTACATGCCAGTTATGTCATCGCAGGGGCGCTGCCGTTGATGCGCATCTCGTCCGTTCCGGAAAGGATGGTGCCGTTGCGGTTTTCATGGCGCCATGACCGCCAAGCAGATTGCATTTTCTGCGCTGGTTTCGTTTGATCGCGATCTGCCTCTCGCGCTGGAAAGCCGGCAATGACGCCGTTGGCGCGCAGACTGGAGACCGCCTTGAGTCGCATTTTTCGCGCCGCCGCCGCCCAGATGGGCCCCACGCAACAGGCCGACAGTCGTGCGCACACGCTGTCCCGCATGATCGAGCTGCTGGAGCGGTCGGCCGCGCAGGGCGCCACACTGGTGGTGTTCCCGGAGCTCGCCTTCACCACCTTCTTTCCACGCTGGATTCTGGAGGGCGAGGCGCTCGACAGCTATTTCGAGCGGTCGATGCCGAACCCGTCGGTGGCTGCGCTGTTCGACCGGGCGCGCGCGCTTCGTGTCGGCTTCTATGTCGGTTATGCCGAATTGACGCCGGACGGGCGGCGCTTCAACAGCGCCATCCTGGTCGATCCCGACGGCGAGATCATCAGCAAGTATCGCAAGGTGCATCTGCCGGGCTCGGTTGAGCCGCGCGCCGGCGCCAAATATCAGCAGCTCGAGAAGCGCTATTTCGGTTACGGCGATCTCGGCTTTCCGGCCGTGCGCACCGGTTCCGAGTGGGGCGGCGCGATCATGGGCATGATGATCTGCAACGACCGGCGCTGGCCGGAATCCTGGCGCGTGCTCGGGATGCAGGGTGTCGAGCTGGTCTGCGTCGGCTACAACTCGGCGGCCTACGATCCGAACGGCGGCAACACCGAGGATGCATCGCTGCGCACCTTTCATTCGACGCTTGTGGCGCAGGCCAACGCCTACATGAACGCGACCTGGGCGATCGCCGTGGCCAAGGCGGGCGACGAGGACGGCAGCGGTTTGATCGGCGGCTCCTGCATCGTCGATCCCAATGGCTGCATCGTGGCGCAGGCGAAGACGCTTGCCGACGAGGTGCTGGTCGCCGAGATCGATCTCGACCTGTGCCGGCAGGGCAAGGACAAGATGTTCAACTTCGCGGCGCATCGTCGGCCGGATCAGTACAAGGTCATCACCGAGCGGGCGGGCGTGGTCGAGCCGGTCGCGATCGACTAGCTGAAACGCGCGGCCGCATCTCGCGTGGCGAGCCGGTGGGTCTCATTGAACTCTGTCAAACAGCTGGGGCAAGCCACATCGTTGCCGCGGCACTGAGTGCCCGGATGTTGCTGAAGTCTCGGCCCTCTTGGAGAGATGAGGGCGCAGGGAAGGCCGGGTGCCGGTCGCACCCATGGTCCGCGTGCGGAAAAAAGCACGCGGCAGAACCACAGGTACGGACCGGAGCATCCGGCCCTCCCTGCGCGATGGTTTACGGCTTATACGCGATCTCCCCGGCGCCCGGCTCGTTGGCCGCCGTCATCGTCCGATGCGTCACACCGGCCGACTTGATACCAGCTTCGGGGTATCAGAACCACGCGACTTCGCCGTCCGCAGAGCACCGCTCGTCCGCGCAAGCGCATCCGATGCTCCGACGTCCACCGCATTGCCGATCCAACGTATCGTGACGACGCGTACGCCCCTCATCCGGACCGGAACGGGGGGAGGATAAACCCGAAATTCTGATTTCTGGAAAGCGATTTATTTTCGTGCGGGCTCTTGAAAGTCCCCTTGTCATTGAAGGCACGAATGAAATCAGCATTCCCGCGCGAAGAGATCAGCCTGGGCCGGCGGACGATTCCAGCTCCGAATCTCAGCAGGAGCATGCCCGTCGGGCAAATCAAGGCAGGGACGTCGCGCTGACGACAACTGATCGTAGCCGACCCGGCTCACGCGAACTTTGCCAGACCGTGACCGACGGACCAGTTCTCCTTTGCGGCATCGAGAACAATCACGAACACGTCCTCCGGCCGGATGCCGGGGTTCTCACCGAGCAGCTCGGCGATGCGCCGGAACAGCGCCTGCTTTTGCTGGGGCGTGCGGGTGCTGAACACGGTGATCTGGATGTAGACGAGGTCGTCGCTGCGGTCGACGCCGAACGCCTTGCCGTAGCGGAAGTTCGACGGATCGTGCTCGGTGATGGTCATGAACTGATCGTCGTCGGGCACGTCGAGGGCCTCGCGCATTGCCTGGTACAGGCTGTCGAAGATGGCCTGGCGATAGGCCGCGGGCTGGCCGGCTTGCAGGGAAATGTGAAGCAGGGGCATGGTCGTCCTCATCTGATCTCCAGACAGAGAATAGATGCGGCCCCGGCAATCGGATATGTTGCCGGCTCTGATATCAGTCATAACGGTTGGAAATGACCGGGCAACCGCTCGACCTCGACGCCGTCCAGGCCTTCGTTCGCATCGCCGAGCTCGGCAGCTTCACGCGCGCGGCCGAGGCGTTGGAGACCACGCAGGCGGCGATCAGCCTGAAGCTGCGGCGGCTGGAGACCCGGCTCGGCTGTCGGCTGATCGAGCGGACACCGCGTTACGTGCAATTGTCCGAGCGGGGCGCGGCGTTCCTCGATGCCGCGCGTGAGCTGCTCTCGGCACATGACCGCGCGTTGGCCGTGTTCGAAGGTGTGCGCCAGCGCCTGACCGTCGGCATCAGCGATCATGTCGCCGGGCCGGAGTTGCCGTCGCTGATCGCGCACATGAATGAAAGGGATCCGCGGCTGGTGATCGAGATCCGGATCGGGTCGTCGGCCGATCTGCTGCAGAGTTTCGACCGGCGCGAGCTCGACGCGGTGATCGTTCGCTTCGAAGCCGGGCGGCCTGATGGTGAACTGATCGTCGAAGAAAAGTTCGGCTGGTTCGCATCATCAGATTGGCGGCATCGCCCTGGTGAGCCGCTGCCGGTCGCCACCATGGCGGAGCCGTGCGGCGTGCGTGCCATGGCTGCACAGCATCTCGATGCGGCGGGTGTGTCGTGGGCGGAGGTTTTCGTGGGTGGTGGCGTTGCCGCCGTCGCGGCGGCCGTGATGGCGGGCCTCGGCATGGCCGCG
>NZ_CAFI01000177.1 GCF_000239775.1 Bradyrhizobium sp. ORS 375 | reverse complement strand
CGGTACCGAATTCGCCAACCATGGAGACGTGATGCCTCCCCACGTCATCGCGAGGAGCGAAGCGACGAAGCAATCCAGGGTCCCGTCCGCGACTCTGGATTGCTTCGCTGCGCTCGCAATGACGGGAGACGAAAGCGCGTACTACGCCATTCCGCCCGGCTTGCCGCGCGCGACGTAGCGCCCCCCGCCCTTTTCACCCACCAACTTGCCGTCGCGCACCACGAATTTTCCCCGCAGCATGGTGGCGACCGGCCAGCCTGTGATCTCGATGCCTTCGTAGGGCGTGTAGTCGGAGCCGTGGTGCAGGCCCTCCTGGCTGATCTTCGCCGTCCTGTTCGGATCCCACAGCGCGATGTCGGCGTCGTAGCCGATCGCGATCGAGCCCTTGCCCTTCAGTCCGTAGGTCTTGGCATGGTTGGTCGCGGTGAAGGCGACGAACTGGTTGAGGCTGATACGGCCCTTGCTGACGCCTTCGGAGAACAGGATCGGCAGCCGCGTCTCGACGCCGGGGATGCCGTTCGGCACCCAGCGGAAGCTGGTGCGGCCCTTCGGGATCAGCTTGCCGGCCTCGTCGTCGTAGCGGAACGGGCAGTGATCGCTGGAGAACAGCGAGAACACGCCCTGCTGCAGGCCTTCCCAGCACGCCTCCTGGCTCGCGTGATCGCGCGGCGGCGGCGAGCAGACATATTTGGCGCCCTCCATGTTGAGGCCCTGCATGTCCTCTTCCGTCAGCACCAGATATTGCGGACAGGTCTCGCCATGGATCTTCAGGCCGCGCATCTGCGCGCGGCGGATCTCCTCCATCGCCTCGCGGTTGGAGACATGGACGATGACGATCGGCACGTCGATCAGCTCGGCCAGCGAGATGGCGCGATGGGTGGCCTCGCGCTCGACCGGGATCGGGCGCGACTTGCCGTGATAGTATGGCGCGATCTTGCCTTCGCGCTCCAGCCGGTCGGTGAGGAAGCGGATGGCGTCGTAGTTCTCGGCGTGGATCTGCACCAGCGCCCCTTGCTCGCGCGCGACCTGCAGCACACCCAGGATCTCGTAGTCGTTGAGCGCGAGGCCCTCATAGGTCATGAAGATCTTCAGCGACGAGTAGCCGTCGGCGACCAGCGCCGGCAGCTCCTGGCCAAGCACGGCATCGGTGGGATCGGCGATGATGAGATGGAAGGAATGGTCGACGTAGCAGGCCTTGTCGGCCAGAGCGTGATAGTCCTTCAGTGCCGCGCGCAGCGGCTGGCCCTTCTCCTGCAGGCAGTAGGGCATCACAAAGGTATTGCCGCCGAACGCCGCAGCGCGGGTGGCGCTTTCGAAATCGTCGGCCATGACGATGCCCGGGCCAGAGGGCTGGCTGATATGGACGTGGCTGTCGATGCCGCCGGGCAGCACCAGCAGACCGCTCGCGTCCACGATCTCATCGGCATCCGTGATGGCTTCGCCGATCGCGGCGATGCGGCCCTGCTTGATGGCGACATCGGCCTGATACGTATCGCTCGCGGTGGCGACGGTGCCGTTGCGGATGACGGTGTCGAAGGCAGCCATGTGACGCGCTCTCCCAGTCTCGATCTCAAGCGAATTTGTGAAACAGCGATCCCCACTCGCTGACGCCGCGGGGGTCCACCCCTGCCAGTTTCAGCGATTTCCATACCACGGTGGCGATGGTGTCGAGAATGGGAATGCCTGTCTCCAGCTCCAGCCGCGCCACCAGGGGCGCAGCGCGCATGTTGGTGCAGACCACCGCGATCGCATCCGGCTTCTCGCGCGCGACCTCGCGGATCATGGTCTCGATCTCGGCCGGCGTCACCTCGGCGAAGGAGAAATTGTCCTGCAGATTGAGGTGGCGGTCGCCGCGGCAGGCGATGCCGAGTTGCGCGTAATTGGTGATGATGCGCGCCTGCACGTCATCGCGATAGGGTGTGACGAGGCCGAGCGATGTCGCTTTGGACGCCGCCAGGATCTCGTTCAGCGCCAGCATCGACGTGGTGGCGGGGATGCCGGTCGCGGCGGTGATCTGCTCGCAGAGCCTCACGTCGGTTTCGAAGCCGAGCCAGCCGGAGGACGTGCCGTTCCAGCCGATGACATCGACCTTGGCATGCGCGAGCAGCTCGGCGGCGCGCAGGATGTTGGATGTGTCGAACTGCGCCAGCGCATCGGTCGACAGCGCGATCTCGGTGACCTTGAAGCGCGAAAAATGCGCGGACACGTTGGGCAGGCCAGCCACCATCGCCGAGGTGATTGGCTCCAGCGCCGTGTTCGACGACGGCGTGAGCATGCCGAGAAGGGTGCGTTTGGTCATGAATGCTCGACTTTCTCGTGGGGTTCCCAACATGCAAGGCGATGGCCGTGCGCTCCGTCTCCCCGTTCTTCGCGGGGGCGCGACGAGCTTTGCTCGCGCTGAGAGGGTCGGGGTGCCAGCATATGCCGCTTCAACGCGTTGAACTTGAATGCGAAATGCAATGCTGATTTTCTTCGGCCATTTCAATAGTTGTTATGTCATCCAATCTCGTTGACTTGCCCGATCTGCGGGCGCCTCGCCCGGAATTCAGGCAATCCGGAAAGCCATCGCCGCTGTCATGACCACCACGGCATCCCGGCCCAAGCTCAAGACACGCTTCAAGCCGGCCCGGCTCAAGCCGTCGGCCGCCCAGCCGACGCGGCCGCTGGCGCGGCTGTCGCTGCGCGAGGGGTTCAAGATCCTCCCCTGAAGGCACGCCGGTGGTGACGCCGATCGCCATCAGCGAGATCGCCGGGATCTTCGACGTGATGGTCGCCCCCGGCTCCACGCGGGCGCTCAGCGCGCACACCCGCAAGACCGGGATTCCGTGCTGCAGATGCTGAATCAGACCCGGGCCGGATCATGACCCGCGCATAGACTTTGTTCACGTCGAACCGGTCATGCTGGCGCCGCGACAGATGAAGGCATTTCGCGTCGGGCCCCGCCATGATCCTGCAATCGCTCGCCGGCCTGCCGGCTTTCCTGGTGTATTTCTGCACCGCGCTGGTCGCGGTGACGGCGTACCTCTTCATCTACACCCGCGTCACGCCCTACAATGAATTCCAGCTGATCCGGGACAATCACCCCTCGGCCGCGATCTCGCTGGGCCTCAGCCTGCTCGGCTTCACGCTGCCGCTGGTCAGCGCCATCGCCCATTCGGCCAACGTGCTGGATTGCCTGATCTGGGCGCTGGTCGCGCTGATCGTGCAGGTCATCGTCTACTATCTCGTCCGCATCCCGGTGCCGGACCTCGCCAACCGCATCGTCGCCGGCGAGCTGGCCTCGGCCATCTGGCTCGGGCTCGCCTCGCTCTCCGCCGGCGCGCTCAACGCCGCCTCGATGATCTACTGACCATGGTCGAGAAACGCATCGACTTCGGCAAGCGCAGGCCGCTGCCCCCGCCGCCGGCGACGCCGCCGGTGAAGCGCTCCGGCCAGGTCGCGCTGCTGCTGATGGGCACGCTCGCCGTGGGCGGCAGCGCCTACGCCCTGATGCCGCGTCAGCAGAGCTGCCCGCAGCAGGATCCGGCGATCGCCGGACAGCCGCAGAGCACCGAGTGCACGACCCGCCGCTCCGGCGGCAGCGGCGGTGGTGGCAGCGGACGCTGGGGCTTCTCCAGCAGCGACAGCGAGTCCCGAAGCAGCGGTTCGACCCATGTCGCCGACGCCTCCTCCGCGCATGTCTCGCGCGGCGGCTTCGGCGGCTTTGCGCACGCCTTCGGCTTCGGTGGACGCGGGGGCTGAATTCCGTCGCCGGGCTGCCGTGAAAACACCGCCTTTGTGTTGTTTGTTCGGATTCGGATCTTTGACACAGACCAACGATCATAAAAAACTCGCCCGCCGACTGATCGGAATGCATCCGGTGAAGCGCGCGCGCTTGATGGCGCGGGCGATGATCGAGGCTGCGGCCACCGCTGCGGTCCCGACCGGATTCCTACGCAATCCATTTTGCGCTCCCCCGCGCGATCAGGCGCTGGGGCGCCGCGCTCTCCGTTGCCGCGCCATCGGCGGCGGCTCAGGTCGTGTCGTGCTCCCCGTTCATGGGCACGGCATGCCTGGTCATGCGCGCGGCTAGCCCCCATGCAGCGCATCCCCTGCCCTGAGCGCGACGACTGGCGGCAGACAGCCGAGCAATGCGGCTTCGACTTCTACGAGCTCGACGGCGAGCGCTATTGGGACGAGCGCGCCTACTACGCGTTCACGATCGCCGAGATCGAGCTCGGCATCGAGGAGCCCACCGCCGAGATCGAGCAGATGTGCCTCGAGCTCGTCGGGCGTGTCATCGCTGACGAGGCGCTGTTGCGCCGGCTGAAAATCCCGCAGCCCTTCTGGCCGCTGCTGGCGGAGAGCTGGCGTCGCCGCGACGACAGTCTCTATGGTCGGCTCGACCTCAGCTTTGCAGGATTTCGCGACGGCGGCCGCGCGCCGGCGAAGCTGCTCGAATACAATGCGGATACGCCGACCTCGATCTTCGAGGCCGCCGTGTTTCAGTGGACCTGGCTCGAACAGGCGATCGAGCGCCGCATCGTGCCCGGACGCGCCGACCAGTACAATTCGATCCACGAGCGACTGATCGAACGCTGGCGCGCGCTCGGCAAGGGACGCCGGCTGCATCTCGCCGGGATGACCGCCGAAGCCGAGGATGCCGCCACCCTGGCCTATCTCGCCGACACGGCAGCGCAAGCCGGCTTGTCGACAACCATCCTTGACATCGCCGATATCGGCTGGCGCGACAAAGGCGGCTTCCTCGATCTCGACAACAACGCCATCGCGCTCGCCTTCAAGCTCTATCCCTGGGAGTGGATGTTCCACGATGCCTTCGGTGCCAAGGTCGCGGGCGCGCCGACGCAATGGGTGGAGCCGCCATGGAAGGCGATCCTCTCCAACAAGGGCATCCTGCCGCTGCTCTGGCAGATGTTCGAAGGCCATCCGAACCTGCTGCCGGCCTATTTCGAGGACGATCCGAAAGCCGCCAGTCTCGGTCCGAGCTTCGTGCGCAAGCCGATCTACTCGCGCGAGGGCGCCAATGTGAGCCTGGTTGCGGACGGGGTCGCCGTGTCGGCGCAGGACGGGCCTTACGGCGCCGAAGGCTTCATCCGCCAGGCCCTGGCGCCACTGCCGGATTTCGGCGGCGTCTTCCCGGTGATCGGCAGCTGGCTCGTCGATCACCAGCCCTGCGGGCTGTCGATCCGCGAGGATGCAAGCCCCATCACGGGGAATCGCTCGCGCTTTTTGCCACATGCAATTGTGTAGCTCGTTAACGAGCCGGACCGAAAACGGCTCGACACGCCGTCCGGGATGGTTAGATAAAGTGGCAGACGGAACTCCAGGACGCGGCGTCGACGCACGACCGGATCTGAGGCATGGCGACGAACAACTCACAACTCGAAGGTTTGCGCATCCTGGTCGCCGAGGACGAGGGCCTGATCGCGCTCGAGCTCGAGACGGTGCTGCAGGGCTTCGGCTGTGAGGTGATCGGCCCGGTGTCGCGCGTTGCCGAGGTGCTGCGCGAGGCCGAGCGCGGCAACCTCGATGGCGCCCTGCTCGACGTCAACCTGCGCGGCGAGCAGATCTTCGCCGTCCTGCCGCAACTGATCGCGCTGGGGCTGACAATCGTCATCACCTCCGGCTATGACGACGCGACGCTGTTCCCGCCGGAATTCCGCAACCTGCCGCGGCTCGCCAAGCCGTTCGACGAGCGCGCACTGCGCGCGATGTGCGAAGCGACCTTTCTGCGGAGCCGAGAGACCTAATGCGGCAGCACGGCAGAGGCCGGCACCTGCTCCGGCGCCGTCTCGGCGGTCAGCGCAAATCTCAGCGTGCAACGGATTCCGTCCCGGGCGAAATCCAGCTCCGCCTCGCCGTCGAGGTCGAAGCGGACGACGCGATCGATCAGCGTGGTGCCGAAGCCGCGTGATCCGCTGCCTTCGATCACCGGTCCGCCGCGCTCCAGCCAGACCAGCTCCAGGCGGCGTCGATCATCGCAAAGCCGCCAACTGATCGCGACCTGACCGAACGGCGCGGACAGGGCGCCATATTTCGAGGCGTTGGTTGCGAGCTCGTGCAGCACCATCGACAGCGGCAGCACCAGCCGTGCTTCCAGCAGCACGGGCGGTCCCTCGATGCTGATGCGGCCCTCGCCGACGCCATAGGGCGCCAGCACCGTCGTCAGCAGCTCGTTGAAGCCGATGCCGATCCAGCGCGTCTGCGTCAGGATGTCGTGTGCGATCGAGACCGCCTGGATGCGGCCGGAGAACGCCTTGTTGAAGGCCGGCAGCGACGGCGAGGTGCGCAGCGTCTGGCCCGCCACCGACTGCACGATGGCGAGGATGTTCTTGACGCGATGATTGAGCTCGGCGACCAGCATGGTCTGCTGCTCTTCGGCGCGCTTGCGATCGGTGATGTCCGTGAGGGTCACGATCGATCCGACCGTCTCCTTGGCGTCGTTGACCAGCGGACCGCCCGACAGCAGGAATGACCGTCCCGACATCCGCTCGTCGCGCAGACGCACCTCGACGCCATGAAACGGCTTGGTGGCCAGCGCGCGATCGAGGCTCTCGCGCGAGAACCGCGTCAAGGTGCCCTGCTGGCTGGCGCTCTGGGCATCGAGCGGAAAGGCCGCCGAGAACAACTGCCCCACCGGTGTCCGTCCCGCGAGTTGCTCCGCCACCCAGCTCGCATGCGTGATCCGCCCGTCGAGCGCCAGCACGACGACGGCGTCGGTCGCCTGCTCCAGGATCGAGCGCGCGAAGCGCTCCGCGTTGGCGACCTCCTCCGCACGGCGCTGGATCGACATGTCGGTCAAGGTCACCAGCGTGGCGACGACGCCGCCCATCGCCATCTGCCGCATCCAGACCGAGACCGGCAGATCGTCTCCGTCAACCCGTTGCAACTGGGCATCGCTCGCGGCGTCGTCGGCGCGCTGCTGCGGCGCCGATCCGGCGAACAAGGACGAGAAGGTTCGCCCGACGATCTGATCCGCCGGCAGGCCGGTCAGCGCGCACAGCCGCGAATTGACGTAGACGATGCTGCCATCGGCATCGAGCGTCAGCGCGCCGTCGCTCATCCGCTCGACCAGGACATGATAGGGCGCATCCGCGCCCTGCAGCATGATGACCTGGGGGCCGCTCGGGCCCTGCACCACCACGGCATCGACGTTGCCGCGATGAATCGCCTCGACAGTCTCTTCCGCCTCGTTCCGCGGCCGCGCCGCCTGCCTCGCGTCTTTTCCTGCCACAAATCCTCCGTTCAGCTCGGAGCAATATCCAGACCGACGAGCACCTTCTCCGCGTTGGAGAGATCGCCGATGATGCGCTTGAGCGGCTCCGGCAGCTGTCTGATCAGCGTCGGAATCGCGACGATCTGGTCGCGCTGGGCGAGCGCAGGATCCTTCATCAGATCGATCACCTCGATCGTGTAGCGGCCGGGCAGATGCGTCTCGCACAGCTTCTTGAGGTTGGCGAGAGCCGCCACGGACTTGGGCGTCTGGCCCGCGACATAGAGGCGGAGATTATAGCCGTCCTGTTCCATCGCTGCGGCCGTCATTTGCGTGATGTCATCGGCTTCGACGGCGAGCCCGCCCGCTTCGACGAGCGGCTCTGGACCAAGGCAATGTGGTCGGCCGAGCGCTGATCCTCGCGGGCAGCGCCTTCCAGGTTCAGAAGCTCCATTTCCCCCTCCTCACTCACAAGCTGCGCCTTCAGCGTTTCGATCTGCGTCGCGATCTCGCGGCGGCGGCGCTCGATCTCGCGCGTACGGCGCTCCATCTCCTGCGTACGCAACAGGCGGTCGGCGCGGTCCCTGACCTCCTGGGCCACCCGCGCCGATCCGGTGAGCACACCCTCGGGACCGACATAGACCTCGCGCAGCGTGATGCCGTCACTGCCCATCAGGAACTCGCGCACCTGGTTGGAATGCGCCATGCCGCGCGACTTCAACAGATAGAGCTGGCGATTGTGCTCACCGTTGCTCTCGCGGTTGTAGAGCAGCAGCCAGGTGTCGGTGAGCGAGGAGATCTGCATCTCCGTGGTCGCCGTCTCGGCGCTGCCGGCGCCGAGATTGGTGAACAGCGCGGTCACCCCACGGGATTTCAGGAAGTCGATCAGCCGCAGCGTCATCGAATGCACGTCGCCGGCCAGTCCGGCGCCCATCAACGACGAGATCGGATCGACCACGACGGCGGCGGGATCGAACTCCTTCACCTCGCGATGCATCGCGGCGAGGTGCGTCTCCAACCCGTAGAGATTGGGACGGCGCGCCGAGAACCGCAGCAGGCCGCGATCGACCCATTGCTGCAGGTCGAGACCGACCGATTTCATGTTGCGCACGATCTGCTGCGGCGATTCCTCGAGCGCAAAATAGATGCAGCGCTGTCCGGCCGCGCAGATCGAATTGGCAAAATGCGCCGAGACCGTCGACTTGCCGGCTCCGGCCATGCCCGAGATAAGGATGCTCGATCCCTTGTAGTAGCCGCGGCCCTCGAGCATCTCGTCGAGATCGGCAATGCCGGTCGACACGCGCTCCGTCGAGACATCGTGCGACAGTCCCGACGAGGTGATCGGCATCACGGTGATGCCTTCCTGGTCGATGATGAAGGGATATTCGTTGGTGCCATGCGCCGTGCCGCGATATTTCACGACGCGCAGCCGGCGCGTGGACAGCTGGTCGTGCACGCGGTTGTCGAGCAGGATGACGCAGTCCGCGACGTATTCCTCCAGGCCGTAGCGCGTCAGCGTGCCGTCGCCGCGCTCGCCGGTGATGATCGCGGTGACGCCCTTGCTCTTGAGCCATTCGAACAGCCGGCGCAGCTCGGAGCGCAGCACGGCCTGGTTGTCGAGGCCGCCGAACAACGTCTCGATCGTGTCGATCACGACGCGCTTGGCACCGATGGAATCGATCGCGAAGCCGATGCGGATGAACAGGCCGTCGAGATCGTAGTCACCGGCCTCCTCGATCTCGTTGCGGTCGAGATGGATGTGGTCGACGACGATCTTCTTCTGCTCGATCAGCCGCTCGATGTCATAACTCAGCGAGCCGACATTCTTGATCAGATCCTCGGGCTGCTCCTCGAAGGCGATGAACACGCCCGGCTCGTCATAGGCGACGGCACCGTTGTAGAGGAACGTCATCGCGAACAGCGTCTTGCCGCAGCCGGCGGCGCCGCAGAGCAGCGTCGGCCGTCCCTGGGGCAGGCCGCCGAAGGTGACCTCGTCGAGACCGTCGATCCCGGTTGCTGATTTCGCGATGACAGGGAGATCCCGCGTCACGATTCGAGGACGCAAACTCGTTTTCATCAATTTTTCCCCCGCCGTCGAGCGAACACGCTTTGGCCACACCAAGGCGTGAATCGACGCTCCGGAAGGAAAAAGGTTCCAGCCTTCAGAAAAAGATTTTGCCCTGCGGCAAATCCACGGACGGTCGGCCAGCGTTTGCGCCGGCCGTCCAGTGACTTAGCACCGGGTGCGTCAGCGCGCCGCGACCACCTTCAGACCGGGCAGCAGCGCAGCGCCGCCGCGCGGGCTCCGGACGGGGTTGATCTGGTACAGACCGCGCCGCTCCTGATTGGGCCGGAAGGCGTCGGTGATGCCGACCACCGACTCGGCCGCGCCGAGCAGCAGCGTGCCGTCCGGCTCCATCACCTTGGCCATTCGCTCGAAGATCTGGGCCTTGGTGTCCTGGTCGAAATAGATCAGCACGTTGCGGCAAAAGATCACGTCGAACTTGCCGAGATGCGAGAAGTCCTGCAGCAGGTTGAGCTGGCGGTGCTGCACCATGCCGCGGATGTCGGCGCTGAGCTGCCAGAGCTCGCCGAGCTGGGTGAAATACTTCACCAGCAGCTGGATCGGCAGGCCGCGCTGCACCTCGAACTGGCTGTAGAGGCCGGCCTTCGACTTCTCGAGCACCTCCTGCGACAGGTCGGTGGCGACGATCTCGATGCGCCATCCCGCCAGCGCTGCGCCGAACTCACGCAGGCACATCGCGATCGAATACGGCTCCTGGCCGGTCGAGCACGCCGCCGACCAGATGCGCAGAGACCTCCGGCTGGCGCGCGACTGGATCAGGGCAGGAAGGATGCCCTCGCGCAGATGATCGAACGGAATCTTGTCGCGGAAGAAGAACGTCTCGTTGGTGGTCATGGCTTCGACCACCTGCGTCGTGAGCTGCTCGCCGCCGCTCTTCATCTTCTGTACCAGCTCCGGGATGCCCGCAAGATTTGCGCGGCGGGCCAGCGGCAGCAGCCGGCTCTCGACCAGATATTGCTTGTCGGCAGAGAGGTCGAGACCGGACCGCTCCTTCAGGAGCTTACGCAAGAACTCATAGTCCAGGGGGGTCACGAACGGTCTCCTGCAAACAGACGGACCAGCTTCGGTGCGATCTGATTCAAGGGAAGGATGGCCGCGCAGATGCCGGCATTGGCAGCCGCGCCCGGCATGCCCCAGACCACACTGGTGGCCTCGTCCTGCGCGATGACGCTGCCGCCGGCGGCAACGATGTCCTTGCCGCCGCGCATGCCGTCCGAGCCCATGCCGGTGAGGATCACCGCCAGCGTCGCGCCTTGCCAGATATCGACCGCGGAGGTGAACAGCGGATCCACCGCGGGCTTGCAGAAGTTGACGGGCGGCCCGTTGTCGAGCGCGATCACGGCATCAGCGCCATGGCGCGCGACGCGCATGTGGCGGCCGCCAGGCGCGAGATAGATCTGGCCGGGCTTGATGACTTCGCCATCGACCGCCTCGTGCGCCGGCCTGCGGCTCGAGCGTGCCAGATGCTCGGCGAGAATCGTCGTGAAGGTCGGCGGCATGTGCTGGGTGATCAGCACCGGGAAACGGTCGATGACCGGGCCGAGCTCGGTGACGACCGACATCAGCGCCTGCGGACCGCCGGTGGACGAGCCGATCAACAGCACTCTCGGCATCTGCGAGCTGAAGGCGCGGCGCGCCAGCGCCGCAGCCGGGACGGCCTGGGTCGGCATCGGGGCGGTGGGACGCAACGCCGGCGCGGGCCGCAACTCCTGCACGTGCGGCGCGGCCGCCGGCGCATGCATTGCGGGAGCCGCGCGGCGCGCCTTGGCGCCGAGATTGCGGATCTTCTGGATCAAGTCGTAGTGGAAATTGTCGGCGGCCGAGGCCTCGCGCGTGCTCTCGGGCTTCGGAATGTAGTCGGCCGCGCCGAGCGACAGCGCCTTGAAGCTGATCTCGGCGTTGCGGCGCGTCAGCGTCGAGGCCATGATCACGGCGAGGTTCTTCTTCTTCGCAAGCAGCTTCGGCAGCGCGGCGATGCCGTCGAGCTCGGGCATCTCGATGTCGAGCACGGCGACATCGGGATTGACGCGGTCGATCTGGTTGACGGCTTCGAGGCCGGTGCGCAGCGAGGCTGCCACGACCATGTCGGGCTCAGAGCTGATCCAACGCGAGATCATGCCGCGGATGACGACGGAATCGTCCACGACCATCACCCGGAGAGGTTCCTGCCTGGTCGAACTCGGAATCGAAGAACTGGCCAACGCGACGCTCATAGTTCACCAACAGGACAGAGGCACAGGAAGACGGCAAGCCCGGGCAAGCA
>NZ_CAFI01000178.1 GCF_000239775.1 Bradyrhizobium sp. ORS 375 | reverse complement strand
CCGCTCGAGGCGATCACGACATCGGGATCTGACCGGCCGCATCCTTCTCCGCTGCACCGCACGCGCCGCCCTTCCCTGCCTCCGCCATCTCCTTTCCTGTTCCGGATGTGTCGAACCCTTGTTACAACTGCGCGACATAATCCTTGTCAGACAAGGAGTGCCGCCATGCCCGCGCTTGCATTTTCCAACAATGACATTGCCGTCGTTGCCTGGACCTTCGATCGCCGCCTCGACGGCTGTCTCGGCTTCGCCATTCACCGCATCGATCTCGCCGACAATTCCGACACGGTGCTGCCGGCGCTGGCGCGGTTTGCCGGGCAGACGGCCGACAAGCTCGGCACCGACCAGGCGCCGGTGCAGAAATTCTGGTGGAAGGACCTCAAGGCCAAGCGCGGCGGCAGCTACAAATATCGCATCGTGCCGATGGGCGGCACGCCCGGCCAGACATTGACGCCGCTCGCCGGCGTCGCGCCGCTGGAGAGCAACCCGGTGACGCTGACGCCGGAGCGGCCGCCGTTCCACGTCTATTTCAATCGCGGCATCACCGCGACCCAGGCGCTGACCCATGCGCTGAACGATCATCCCAGCGTGCCGGCGCTGGCGCCGCATATCCTCGATCCCGCCGATCCGATCCGCATCCATCTGATGGGCCAGCTGCAGGACGGCCTGACCTCGCTGCTGAAGCGCGCCGATGCTGGCGGCGGCACCATCCACGCCGCGCTCTATGAGCTCAACGATCCGAACGGCCTCGAGAAGCAGCTGCACCAGAACCCGGCGAGCCGCACCGTCATTCTCGGCAACGAGCAGGGCAAGGACACCGACGACGCCGACGCCGAGAACCGCGCCAATCTGAAGGCCGCCGGCGTCACCGTGATCGACCGCATCCTGGCTAAGGGCTCCATCCCGCACAACAAGTTCATGGTGCTCACGGAGAACGGCAAGCCGGCGGCGGTGCTGTCGGGCTCGACCAACTGGACCTCGACCGGCCTGTGCACCCAGACCAACAACGCGCTGGTGGTGGAGAGCCCTGAGCTCGCCGACCGCTATCTGTCCTACTGGAACGCGCTGAAGGCCGACGTCGACGCCGCTGACGGCGACAGGTCGGCGCTGCAGTCGAAGACCCTGCGCGACTTCGCCCGCGCCAACAATGCAAGCTCGATCAGCAAGCCGGTCAAGCTCGACCACGGCGTCACCATCGAGCCGATGTTCTCGCCGAACACGCCGGGTAAGCTTGGCAAGACTCCGAAGACGCCGGGCGACATGGGCCGGGTGTTCGAGCTGATGGACCAGGCCAAGCACGCTGTGCTGTTCCTGGCCTTCGATCCCGGCAACAACTCCATTCTCAACAAGGCCGGCGAACTGCTGGCGAAGAAGCCCGATCTGTTCGTGCGCGGAGCGCTGACGAGCCCGGTGCGAGCGACCGAATTCTCCAAGTCGCTGCATGCCGGCGGTCATTCGGAAACCGGCGGCGGGGATGATGGCGGCAGCGACGCGCCGGAAGTGAAGGTGGTCGGCGAATCCGGCAAGCCGAAGAAGCCGGGCGAGACGGGCAGCATCGATTTCCGCGGCGTGCCGGCCGGCGCGGTACAGGACGCCTTCGGCAAATGGGAGCGCGAGCTCGCCAAATACGGCTTCGCCATCATCCACAACAAGATCGTGGTGATCGATCCGTTCAGCGACGATTGCGTCGTCGTCACCGGCTCGCACAATCTCGGCTTCCGCGCCTCGCATAATAACGACGAGAACATGCTGATCATCCGCGGCCACCGCGGCCTCGCCGAAGCCTATGCCTGTCACGTCCTCGACCTCTACGACCACTACGCCTGGCGCTTCCTGCTGAAGCAGCATCCCGACATCTTCGGCAAGCCGCTGCAGGGGGACGACGGCTGGCAGGACCGCTACATCAAGGGCGATCAGGAGAAGTCACCGGAGCTGCGCTTCTGGCTGTCGGCGGCGGGTGGGGGAGGAGCTCCCGCGGAGGAGGGCGCGGCGGCGAAGACGCCGGGCAAGACTGGCGGAGCTGACAAGCCGGCGAAGAAGCCGACTGCGAAGACCAAGCCTGCAAAGCCGGCGGCCAAACCTGCAAAGAAAACGCCGAAGAAGGCGGCCGCTGCAGCGAAGACCTCAGCCGGCCGCAAGAAGACGACCAAGAGGAAGACGGTGAAGAAGGCGACGAAGACGGCGCAGAAGAATAGCTGGGCTGCGAAGAAGGGAAACGGCAAAAGTGCCAGGAGAAAGCGCGCCTAAAGAGATATGGTCGCCTAACACTCTCCTGACGAATGCACTAAATGCTGTCGGGCGTCCAATCAAACTGGCGGTCCGGTGTCTGTGTCAAGCGGAACTTTCGGGCCGTTGTTTCGCTCTGAATGCTTTATATCTTCGTGCTCCTCTTCTACTTTTGTCATATCGGGATTGGGAGATGTTGAGTGGCTAAAACTTTTGTTTTTAGGTCTTTCAGTCACTTCTGTTTTCGTTGACCGCAATAGCGGTTGCTTGAAGATCTCTTCGTAGGTGCTGGAGAACTTTGAGTTCGTTCTCAATCCTCTAAAAACCGGCCAAGTTCGATAATCTTCTGCATCAATGGCAGACGGGTGCTGCTTCATTAGAGAAGTAACCTCGTCTACATTCTCTCGAACTGCCGCAACACATATCCGGAAGTTGTCGCCAACTGCAGACCAGTCGTGCTGGTCAAGTATTTTCGTAGCTTCGTTTAGTTTTTTTTGGAGCCTGACAGAGTTGGCGTGGTTGATGACCATCATTCTTCGAAACAATTCTGACTCTGCGCATTTTGCAGCAAAGGAAAGGATGGCTTCGGCAGTCGCGTAGTCTCGTGAAGAAATCAGATCTAAGCAGAACTCGTTTACCGCGTTATCGGCGGATTCGCGTTCCTCTTTCATGAATTTGCGCCACAGGACATAACATAGTTTTGTGCCTATTTCGCAAACGACATTCACGGCATCCCGGTAATAATCGGCGTCTACAACAAGCTGGTCGCCAATTCTGACCGTGAGGTTCTCGACCTGAAATGCTTTGCAGTTGGTTATATACTGAGCGGAGACGGCGCCGCCGGTGTGAGTCAGTAGATTGCGACGCTCGCAGAGTTCAACGAATTTTTTGAAGGCGGGAAGACCTTCGCGCAGTTTCATTTTGAAGCGCTCCTCCATCCAGCGAAAATGCTCGTGGTGGCTCTCCCTCAGTATAGATTCGACTTCCCGGTCTATCAGTGCAGCTCTTGCAGCTTTAATCGATTCGAATTTTGAGAGCTCCGAAAATTTGATATTCTTCTCGCTTGTTAGAATGAGCTCCTCATGCTGGTCGAAGACGACCCTTAGGAGTTTGCCGAGAAAAGCGTCGTACGCGCTGACGAGGCCAATAAGCATCACTTCGGGAAGGTGTTTGGCTCCGCGGCGAGCTGCGGTTATCTCTTCCCTGTGGATTAGTAGTTGCCTGTAAGCTGAGCTAGTCAGCTCAAATACACTGCGATCTGTATTGGAAAGGTCCTCCCGTTTTCGTCCCCGGGTTTTTGCAAATTCGGAAATCGTTCGTTCTGCGAGGGCGGCCGATGCAGCAGGAGCCATCGCAATCATGAAGTTTAGAAAACTACGATAGGTAGACATGGTCGAACGAAAGGACGAGAATACATTCTTGAAGCTGCTTTGTTCTCCTGGGACAGGTTGGCTGTCCAAATTGGCTTTTTCGGAGGTCGCAGAATCCCCTTCCTCCAATTGGCGCAGAGTGGGGGAAACTATGAAGCCTCTCCAGTTCCCGTCTGGATGATTTATAGCGATGTAGAAGTTGTCGTCGTCCGAGCCCATGTCGTTCGCTCTCTTAAAGCGGGTTTATTCATCTTACGACGATTTCGACGGGAGGTCACAGGGGTGTGTACGTTGTGGCGAATCCATCGGAATAATGTTGTGGAGGACGTGCGCATGCCCGCGGAAGTCAACCCGCCGTCTCCAGTCAGATAATTCAAAGCTGAGCCTCTTCGGTAGCACGCTTGAATTCAATTTTGAGAGTTAGAGATTAGAGCTTTCGTTTTCCCAGAATTTGTGCTCTACTCTGCCCGTCCCGCCCCAACGAGGGGACGCTTCGCGGTCGTCACGGACGTCGGGTGTGGGGTGCGATGGGCGCTTTGGGTCGCAGCATGGTTCGCCGTGCCGACGAACGATCTTGGCGCACGGTGAAGTGGCGTGGTCCTGGCCTCCCGGTGCTGAGGTCAAGCCTGCCGGCGTTGCGGAACACGCTGCCTGCGGGTGATGGGGGCAAGACAGCCGGTCCCCAGGGAGATCGCGTATAAATCGTAAAGCCATCGCGCAGGGAGGGCCGGGTGATCGGCCAGACCTGTGGTGACTGCCGCCTGCTTTCTTTTCTGCAGGCGGGCCACGGGCGCGGCCAGCGCCCGGCCTTCCCTGCGCCCTCCGTTAGGAGAGGGCGGCGAGAATGGCGCATCACTCGGGCGCTGCGCGCCGCGAGATCGCGATGACGTGCGACGACGGTTTCTCGGACGGTTTCGTCGATGATTTTTGGAGAGCTCGATGGCGGCGATTGCGCTCATCTCTGAGATGCGGCTGCGTCAAGCGCGGTGGAAGGTGAGCGTGCTTCTCAGTTTGAGGCACGCCCCTGCGGCAACGGCGGTGAGCTCCCCTCCCCCTTGCGGGGAGGGGTTGGGGGTGGGGGTTTCTTGCTCAGGACCGAG
>NZ_CAFI01000179.1 GCF_000239775.1 Bradyrhizobium sp. ORS 375 | reverse complement strand
CGCGGGCGGATAGCCTGGCTGCTGCTGCGGATAGGCCGGCTGCTGCTGGCCATATTGCGGCTGCGGCTGGCCGTAGCCGGGCTGGGACGGCGTGATTTGGGTCGGCGGCGGAGCCGCCACGGTCGGCTGCGCGGCGGGAGCGGCAGGCGGCGCGCCGCTCTGTAGCTGGCGCAGCTGCTCCTGGAGCTGACGATTGCGATATTGCAGCTCCTCGTTCTGGCCGGTCAGCTGCCGGAGCTGGTTCTCGAGCCGCTGGATCCGGATCTCCGGATCGTCATCGACCTGGGCGAACGCCCGCGTCGATAAGGTCTGCGAGGAAATGACGACGAGCGCCGCGACAACCGCGGCTGCGCTCCTGGAAAGAGACATGAACGACATGCTGCCCTGACGACCGGATCGGCGAGAGGTTGGAAATCATAGCCCTATGGGGCGGGCTGTACGGCAGAACGGCAATAGAGACAAATGACGTTCAAGCGAAGACAAAAAGATGAAGCCGGCGTCGATCTCCGACGCCGGCTTCATCAGCAACCAGTTTGTTCAGCTTTATGAACTTGCGTTCAGCACGGTGACCGCACGACGATTCTGCGACCAGCAGGAGATGTCGTTGCAGACCGCGACCGGCCGCTCCTTGCCATACGAGATCGTGCGCATGCGGCTCTGATCGATGCCACGCGAGACCAGGAAGTTGCGGACCGACTGCGCCCGGCGCGCGCCGAGGGCGATGTTGTATTCGCGGGTGCCGCGCTCGTCGGCATGACCTTCGATCGTGAAGGAGTAGCGCGGATAGCTCTGCAGCCATTGCGCCTGCTTCTCGAGAGTGGCGATCGCTTGCGGCGTGAGATCGGTCTGATCGCTCTCGAAGAACACGCGGTCGCCGACGTTGACCACGAAATCCTGCTGGCTGCCCGGGGCCGCCGCGCCGCCCGCCATGGCATTGGCGTCGGTCAGGCTCTTGTTGGCGCAAGCGCCCATGGAGAGAGCAACCGCGAGCACGGCAGCCAACTTCAATCCCTGGAGGATACGCATCTGATATTTCATTCCCGGAGCCTCCACGCTCACGTTCTAGACTGCCATCCGGTCTACAGGGCGATGGTTAAGCGAACGTTCCGTCAACCTTGATGGGGTCTTGCCGAACCCCGTCAAATGCTAATGAAACCCGAAAAAGCGACCCTGATGGTTAATGGGTTGTAAATGTGGCGCCAGGGTGAAGGCAAGCGGCGGCGCGCCTTGAGCAAGGCGCTTTTTCGCTGATTCTTGCGGGAAAGTCGCAGATTGAACCCGCCGAACAGCCGGGTTCGCTGCGATGGGGGCCGGACGGTCAGCCGGCTTTGGCAACGGGCTGGATTCTGAACGAATCGCTGAACGCGTCGGGAGCCGGCCGGTCGAACAGCATGCGCCGTTCGAACGCGCTGGAGCGCATGAACGGGAAGCGCTGGAACACGCGATCGCGGATCCGCGGATAGTGGGCCGCCACGAGCCCGACCGGCTTGGTCAGGCCGGAGTAGAGCCGCGGCTCGCCCCACGGCTCCTGCAGGAACACCTTCTTGTAGAAGGCACGATGTTCCGGCCGCACATTGGCGAGACCGATGTCGGCGTTGAAATGGGCGCAGGCGACGTAGCCAAGCCGGACGGTCACATAAGGCAGCGCCGGAAACAGCCGTGCCTTCTCGTAGTCGGCCACGAACCGGGTCGGATCGATGATGACCTTGCCGCGATCGAGCTCCGGATGCAGCAGGTCGGCGAACATGTCCGACGACAGCGACCGGCGCCATTGCGAGTTGAGCACGCTGATGCGGATCGAGCTGTAGAGTTCACCATTGACGTAGACGCCGAAGATGAAGCTGTTGGGCAGATCGTCGTACTCGTCCGTGACGCGCTCGCTGACCGAGGGGAGAATGGCTCCCTCGCGCAAATATGCGCGGTAGCGCAGCCGGTAGATCTCGTCCTTGTCCTCGGCGGTGAGAGCCAGCCGATAATCCACGTTGTCGAGCGCATCCAACTTCTGATCAGCAACGGCAGTCACTTTAGCCGCCGACTTCATTCGCAATCCCTTTCCACACAACTCTTACGAGCAATTGTGAGATTAACAGTGCGTTAATTGGGATGCAAAGCTTTCGCCGGTACACAGTTAACGGCACGTAGAATCCCGGTGCCACAACCGTCACTTAACCTGGGGCCTGCGGGACCGCGCGGGTTCGCTTCGGAGCAACTACGTGCCAATCCGAAACGAATTCGCGTGGCATACGCGCGTCCTGCCCTCACCTGATACGACGTCCGGTTGTCCCGCATGGCTGTGCGCGCAGCCATGTTCTGGAGGCAGAGCAGATGGTCAGGCGATCGAGCGCGTGCCGCCGATGGCTGCGAGCGGCTCGTCCATTGTCCGTCGCCCATGCGAGGCATTCAGCAGCTGGCGAATCCGCACGGCGGGCACCGGCCGGCTGAACAGATAGCCCTGGGCCTCGGTGACCGTGCCGTCGACGCTGACCAGCTCCAGTTGCTCGTTGGTCTCGATGCCCTCGACGACGACCGACATGCCGAGATCCGCTGACAGCCGGGCGACGCCGCGCAGCAATGTCAGCGGCCGGTCGCTGTCGATCCCTTCCAGGAACGAGCGGTCGATCTTGACCTTCTCCAGCGGGAAGTTGTGCAGATAGCTGAGGCTCGAATAGCCGGTGCCGAAATCGTCGAGCGAGATCCGCACGCCGAGCATATGCAGCTGCGACAGCACGTCGTGGGTCAGCTGCGTGTTGCGCAGCAGCGAGGATTCGGTGATCTCGATCTCCAGGCGGTGCGGCGGCAGGCCCGAGACTTCGAGCGCGTAGCGCACCTCGCTGAGCACGTCGCGCTGGTGGAACTGCTGCGGCGAGAAGTTGACGGCGACGCTCACCGCCTCCGGCCACTTCATGCACTCCAGACAGGCCTTGCGCAGGATCCAGCGGCCGAGATCGACGATCAGGCCCATGTCCTCCGCGACCGGGATGATGTCGACCGGCGACACCGTGCCGCGCACCGGATGGTTCCAGCGCAGCAGCGCCTCGCAGGTCGAGATCTTGCCGGACTTCAGATTCACCAGCGGCTGATAGAACAGCTCGAACTCCTCGCTCGCCAGCGCCTTGCGCAAATCGAGCTCGAGGATGCGGCGCGCCTCGACGGTCTGGGCGAGCTCGTCGCGGAAGAAGCAGAACGTGCCGCGGCCCTCGGCCTTGGCGCGGTACAGCGCCATGTCGGCGTTCTTGAGCAGCGTGTCGGCGCTGATCCCAGGCGCCGTCATGGCGATGCCGACGCTGGCGCCGATCTCGACCAGGTGATTGTCGATCTTATAGCGCTCGCTGAGCTGGTCGACGATGCGGCGCGCCAGCACCGCGGCGTCGTCATTGGATCGGATGTTGCGCTGGAACACGACGAACTCGTCGCCGCCGAAACGGGCGACGAAATCCTCGGGACGCAGCATGTCGCGCAGCCGCTCGGACACCGCGCACAGCAGCTGGTCGCCGCAGGGATGGCCGAGGGTGTCGTTGACCTGCTTGAAGCGGTCGAGATCGACGAATAGCAGCGCCGACAGCTCGCCATGGCGCTGCGGGATCTTGAGCAGGCGCTCGATCTCGTCGCGGAAGCTGACGCGGTTCGGCAGGGTCGTGAGCTCGTCGTAGCGGGCGAGGTGCGAGATCCTGGCCTCGGCATGTTGACGCTCGGTGATGTCCTCGAGCAGGACCACCGCGCCGCCATCGGCCATCGGCTGGAAGGTCCAGGACAGCGAGCGGTCGCGCACGATGTCGGGATCGCTGGTGATGATGTTGTGCGTCTTGGTGTGCTCGATCTCGGACAGGATCATGCGGCCGCTGGAGGCCGAGATCGCACCGGAGATGACGCAGGCATTGATGATGTCGGCCGCCTTGCCGCCACGCTGAAGGATGTCGCCCGGCAGGCTCATCATCTCGCCGAAGCGGTGGTTCATGACGGCCAGACGTCCGTCCGGACCGAACATGCACAGCCCGTGCGGCATGTTGTTGAGGGCGGTGTCGAACTGCTTGGCAAGCGCCGCCTCGCCCTCGCGCGCCACGAAGGCCTGCACGAAGATGCGCTGCAGGTTGGTCGAGATGTGCTTCAGCGAGAGGAAGAACAGCAGGCAGAACGCCGCCAGCCCCATGTAGTAGGGACTGCCGTGCAGCGCGAGCGCCAGGGCCAGGGGTCCGCAGGCCAGCAGGATCTGGACGTGGAAGATCCAAGGACGGCCGTAGGTCCGCCCCGCCCCCGCCGACATGTAGCAGAGCGTGACTGCGATCGCGATCAGGTGCACGACCGGGTCGCTGTTGTCGACCACGGCCACGACGCACCAGACGCCGAGCACGAGCGCATACAGCATCGCGCCGATCTGATAGCGGATCTCCCAGCGCGCCACCGCCTCCTGCGTCAGCCGCCCGCTGTCGCAGAGGTGGCGGTAGTAGCGCATGTCGAGCGAGCGAAGCCCGCCGGCGACGATGAGCATGACCGCGCATGGCCACAGATTGGCATCGCCGCTCTTGATTGCGGTCATGACAGCCGCGATGGCGGCGCAGAGTGCGCCGGCAAACATCGGACCGGGATCCTGGAAGAGAGAGTCGACGAGAGCCGCCTGGATGGCGGGCGACAACTTTCGATCGTCTTCTCTGTTCTGGCTGGCAAGCTGCATTCGGACGCACGCGTTCGGTTCGGTGCGCAAACATTACCGTTCGCAGATGAAGTCTTTCTGAGCGAACATCGTTAGCGGAGCGTTGCCTTCGCCGCGAACTATGGGAATTCGCTCGAAAATTCAGCGAACTAGGCAAACACTACCCAGCTGCTGCAACGAATGGTTCTATTTTTTTCGACAACACGCATCGCGTGCCCCAGGAAATCGCGTCCACCGGGGCGTTAGCGGGCCCTGGGCGGGCCCGCCGTCCCGTCACGACAACAGCGGCGACCAGGCCGGATCCGACGCATAGCCGGGCGTCGGAACCTTCTGCTCGAAGCGGCCGGAGACGTCGATCGTATACAGCGAGGGACCTGCGGTGCCGCCGGGATCGCGGAAGAACATCAGCACGCGGCCGTTGGGCGCGAAGGTCGGGCCCTCGTTGTGGAAGCCGGAGGTGAGGATGCGCTCGCCCGAGCCGTCGGTCTTCATGATGCCGATCGCGAACTGGCCGCCGCCCTGCTTGGTGAAGGCGATATAGTCACCGCGCGGCGACCACACCGGGGTCGAGTAGCTGCCCTCGCCGAACGAGATACGCTGCGCGTTGCCGCCGTTCGCCGACATCACGTAGATCTGCGGCTTGCCGCCGCGATCCGACTCGAAACAGATCTGGCTGCCATCCGGCGAGTAGCACGGCGACGTGTCGATCGCTGGCGTGTCTGTGAGGCGCGTGGTGGTGCGCGAGCGCAGGTCCATCACGAACAGGTTGGAATTGCCGCCCTGCTGCAGGCTGAGAATGATGCGCTGGCCGTCCGGCGAGAACCGCGGCGAGAACGACATGCCCGGAAAATTGCCGACGATCTCGCGCTGGCCGGTCTCGATGTTGAACAGATAGACCCTCGGGTCGCCCTGCCCGAACTCCATATAGGTGATTTCCTGGCTGGACGGCGAGAACCGCGGCGTCAGCACGAGATCGGAGCCACGCGTGAGATAGCGGACATTGGCGCCGTCCTGGTCCATCAGCGCCAGCCGCTTGACCCGCCGCTCCGACGGCCCGCTCTCGTCGACGAACACGACGCGGCTGTCGAAATAGCCTTTCTCGCCGGTCATGGCGGTGTAGATCTGATCCGAGATGATATGGGAGATGCGGCGCCAATATTCCGGCGCGGTCACATATTGCTGGCCGGTGCGCTGCTGGCCGGAGACCGGGTCCCAGAGCCGGAACTCGGCCTTGAGCCGGCCGTCCGGCTGCCGCGTGGCGCGGCCGGTGACGAGCCCCTGGATGTTGAGCGGCCGCCAGCTCGCGAGCTGCGGCGGCGCGTCGAAATTGCTGATGCGCTCGGGGAACGCCGCCGGATCGACCGGCGCGAACAGGCCGCTGCGCTTGAGGTTGTTGTTGATCACCTGCGCGATGCCGTTGGCGACGTCGCCGTCGCCCGCGCCGCCCGGCACGAAGGGCGGAATCGCGATCGGGATCGGCGCGAATTCGCCCGGCTGAATCGGGACCTGCTTCTGCGCCATGGCGAAGCGCGGCGCGCCGATCCCGGCAGCGCCGAGCGCGACGGCCCCCGCGATCAGCTCACGCCTGGTGGGCGAGATGAGCGAGCGGCGCAGTTCGGAGGATTTGTTCATATCGTGAATTCGCTTCATGAGGACAACCATAGACCTCGTTACGTCCGCCGTGCGTCTTCGTTGAAGACGGGCTGGAAATAGCTCCAATCATCGTAGTACTGGGCCGGCAGATTGTAGGGCGCGCAGGCGATGATCGCGCGCTGGGCGCTGTCGCGATACGACTGCAGAAACGGCGTATTGGCCGCGCCGACGGGAACGGGCGGTCCATCGAGTGTGCCGTCGCGGCGCAGCCGCACATTGAACGCGACGACGGGATTGGCGTCGACGCTGGTATAAGGCGGCTTCCAGCACCGGTTGACCTGCTGCTGGAACAGCGCCACCCAGCTCGCCGCATTCTGCGCCGCCGTACCGCGCGCTGTGCCCAGCGCCGCATTGGCATTCAGTTCGGCCCCCGTCACGGCCTGCCGTGTCGGGTCCTTCTGATTGATCAGGCTCGCCATCTTCTCGGCGTCGAACTTGCGTTCGCTCTTGTGCTTCGGCGGCTCGGGCGTCGCGGCCGCGCTCTGCTGCGGCTTCGGCGGCTGCTTCGGCTTGTCCTTATTGAGCACGCTGGCAATCTGATCCGGATTGAACGGATCGGGCTTCTTCTCTTCCGGCTTCGGCTTCTCGGCCGGCGCGGGCTTCGGCGGATCCGGCTTCTTTTCGGCGACCGGCTTCGGCGTGTCCGGCTGCTTCTCGACCGGTTTCGGCGGATCGGGCTTCTTCTCGACCGGCTTCTCCGGCTTGGGCTGCGGCGTCGGGGCGGCGTCGGTCTCGGTGACCTGCTTGGGATCGACCTTGCCGACGATGTCCTCGGTCGGCTTCTTCTCGCCGATCTTGTCGGCCAGCAGCTTCTGCGCGTCCTTCTTGCCGCTGAGCGCACCGGCCTTGGCTTTGGAGATGTTGTCCTCGGAGATCACGTCGACCGGCACCAAATCCTCCGGCGGCACCACCATCGGCCGGGCCGAGAAGCTGAACAGACTCACACACAGCACGAGAACGTGCGCGCCCACGGACAGAACCGTGCTCTGCCGCGTCCGCAGGAAGTGCATGAGGTCTTTTGACGTCATGAGCCCTGTTCCGGCAGCACGACGATGCTGGCGCGATAGCCGGCATCGCGGGCAAGCCCCAGCACCTTCATCATGTCGGAGTAGCAGGCGTCGCGGTCGCCGCGGATCTTGACGACATTGTCGGGTCCGCCTGCGCCGGCGTCCTTCATCGCCTTGATCTTCGGCCCGAGCTCGTTGATCGCGATCGGCGTCTCGCCGAGATAGACGTCGACCTTGGAGGCGCAGCCGCCGCCGGTCTTCTTCACGGTCACCTCGAGCGGCGGCTTGGCGTCGGCGGTCGAGGCCGAGCCGCCCTGCGCCTGCGGCAGATCGACCTGGATGTTCACGGTGAGCAAGGGCGCCGCGACCATGAAGATGATCAGCAGCACCAGCATGACGTCGACCATCGGCGTGACGTTGATCTCCGCCATCACCTGCGCCCTGCGCCGCCCGCGGCGGCCACCGCCGCCGGACGCGCTGCCCATGCTCATGCCCATGTTCTGGTACTCACGATCCGGACGCCACTATACCTGCCCTCATCCCCGCTCGTCGATCTGACGGGACAGGATGGCCGAAAATTCATCCGCGAAGCCTTCCAGGCGCTGCGCCTGCCGGTTCACCTCGGAGGAGAACTTGTTGTAGAAAATCGTCGCCGGGATGGCCGCGATCAGGCCGATGGCGGTGGCGAACAGCGCCTCCGCGATGCCCGGAGCGACCACCGCCAGCGAGGTGTTCTTCGACGCCGCGATCGACTGAAAGCTCGTCATGATGCCCCAGACGGTGCCGAACAGGCCGACGAACGGGCCGGCGGAGCCGACGGTCGCGAGCACCAGCAGACGGCGCTCCAGCCGTTCCACCTCGCGCGCGATCGACACGTTCATCACCTTCTCGATGCGCATCTGCAGGCCGGCAAAGGAGCGCGCATGGCCCTCGAACGAGCGCTTCCATTCCCGCATCGCCGCCACGAAGCAGGCCGCCATCGACTGCGTCGGCTTGGCCGACAGCACCCGATACAATTCCTCGATCGACTCGCCGGACCAGAACGCCTGCTCGAAGCGGTCCATCGAGCGGCGGGTGCGCGAGAACAGGAACATCTTGTCGATCGCGATCGCCCACACCCAGACCGAGCAGGAGATCAGGCCGAGCATGATGATCCGGACCACCCAGCCCGCGTTGGCGAACAATTCGATCAGGGACAGGCCGGTGCCGTCGCCAGTCATCCGCAATATCCTCTCAACCAACCATCCCGGTCGTCCCGGGACCATGCATCCGCCGTTCCACGGCGAACGCCGTCGCGGCGAAAGCGCCTACGCAAGAAAACCCTGAACTGATCGCTTTAAGAGGCCCGCCGAAGCCATAAGCGGCCTGCATCCTCTGCCAACGTGTCAAAACAAGGGCTCGTGGCGCGCGTAAGCGCCCCTTAACCAAACCCCCTCCGGGGTTAAGGCGGGGTTACCGCGGACATCCACGGAGGTCAAAGGCCGAGCCGGGACAGCCAGATAGAGCCTTTGTGATCAGGCGCTTGCGGGTTCCGCTGGAACACGGTCACCGACCGGCAGCGGCGAGCCGCCGCAGCCGAACGGTATCCCGAAACGCAAGACGCCCGCCAGCGGGACCGCGGGCGGGCGTCTCGTGCCGTCAGGGCGGGGGCTGAAAGCCCTGCGGCGTCAGGGTCGGGTGCCGATCAGCGACGGTTCAGTTCTGGGGCTGGTCGTTCGGCGGGGTCGGACGCGGCTTGTGCTGGGCCATGAAGGCGTCGAACTCCTCCTTGTCCTTGGCGTGGCGCAGCCGGGTCAGGAAGTCGCGGAACTCCTGCTGCTCCTCCTCGAGCCGGCGCAGCGTCTCCATGCGGTATTCATCGAAGGCGCGATTGCCGCTCGAGGCGGGCTGCGAGAAGCCGAACCCGAAACCGCGGCGCTCCATCTTGTCGCGCATGCGGTCCATCTTCCACTGCATCCGCTCCATCTTGTTCGCCCAGCGATCACCGCCGTTCCAGCACGCCATCTTTCTGCTCCCGAGTGTGAAAAAGAGAAGGGCAAGTCCGATCGGCCACCAGATGATGAAGCCGAGCACGGTCACGGCGATCCAGCCGGGATGCCAGGGCGACTCCATCATGTGGGGCCGGTACCTCTGCTCCTCCTCCGAACCGCGCCAACGATTGACATCTGCGGTGTAGGCCATCTCCCTCTCCATTCGCGGCGCCATGCCGTGTGAATGTAAATAACATTTACATAGCTAACTCAACCCTTGTTTTTGTCAAGGCGGCCGCCTGACGCGCCGCCCGGAATCTTTTTCACGCTTCGTTGAACCTTATTTCGGCCGGCCCCACGGCCCCGCCGGCTTGTCGTCGTCCGGCAGCGGCGGCGGCTCGGCCGCCGGCTTCGTCGCCGCCTGGCGGTCGGTGTTGAAGCCGAGGCCGCGCAGATAGATCAGCACCTCGGCTTCCAGCAGCTCCTCCGGCGACATCGGCAGCTTGCGGCGCGCCGCGTCGCCGCGGGCGAACAGCGAGGCGATGCCATGCGCCATCGACCAGATGTGCAGCGCCATCATCATCGCCGGCGGCCTGGGCACGCCGGGCGGCGCCAGTGCGGCCAGCCGCTCGGCGGCGGCACGGATCACGCCGAAGGCGCGCTCGCCCGCAGCCATGAGACCGGCCGTCGAGTCTGCCGGCACGCCGGATTCGAACATCGCCGAATAGAACGCAGGCTCCGATCGGGCGAAGGCGAGATAGGCCTTGCCGACGCGCTCGAACGCCGTAACGGTATCGGGACGGCCATCGTCCCAGGCGGCCGAAAGCTGGGACTCGAACTGCTCGAAGCCGCGCTGGGCGATGCTCGACAGCAGCTCGTCGCGATCGCGGAAATGCCGGTACGGCGCGGCGGGACTGACGCCGGCCATGCGCGCGGCATCGGCGAAGGTGAAGCCGGCAGCCCCCTTCTGTGCGATCAGGTCGAGCGCCGCCTGCAGCAGCGCCTCCTTGAGGTTGCCGTGATGATAGCCGCGCTCGGCGCGGCGCTGCTCCTTGCGCCAGCTCATGTGAAGGGCTTTTACATGAGCCGGGGCGGAAGACACCAGAGACTTTTCGGAACGGTGGATCAGCCCGCCGCGCAACAGGTGCCACCCTCCCCTGGAGGGGGAGGTCGATCGCGCGCGAAGCGGGTGATCGCGGTGGGGTGGGCTCCGGGGGGAAGGTCAGCATGAGACGCTCCGACCTGCAGTCGCCTCGACCAGCGCAATCATCAGCATCGAGCATGAGGATCGTCCGTCACCCCACCCCGGCTCGCATCCACTGCGCGGATCCGAACCGACCCTCCCCCTCCAGGCGAGGGTCGCACCGGGGCTTGCAAGATGCAGGATTGCTGGCAGTTGGCCGCGGTGGGGGCTCTAACCGCCCGGGATCGGCAGCACCGGCATGATCTCGACCCGCTCGCCGGGGAAGATCGCGAAGTGCGGATGATTGACGAACATCTTCGCCGCATCCTCATGCGAGCCAGCGCGAACCACCGTGAACGCGCCCATCTCGTTGGCGATGTCGTTGACGCCGCCCTTGTCGACGCGCTTGGTCTTGCCGAGCGGCCCGCCCATCGCCACGATCGCGTCCTTGTGGGTGTCGACCCAGGCGTGCCAGGCCGCCATGCCCTGCTGTCCCCGCGCGTTCCGCTCCGTCTCCGACAGGGCCTCCCAGGCCTGCCATGACGGACTGGTCCGGCTGCCGAGAAACACGGCGAGATAGGTGTTGTGGTTGTCGCTCATTGCACATCCCTCCTTGTTGAAACGAACTGATCAGGCGCGGCCGGCATGCGGCAGCTCGGAAAAGCCGGCCGCGGCCTGCTGCACCTCGTCGGAAAAATCCGACATCTCCTGAACCTGGCGGATCTCGATGATCTCGTTTTCGGAGGCCGGGCATTGCCTCGCCCAGGCGATCGCCTCCTCGCGCGAGCCGACCTCGATCATCCAATAGCCGCCGAGCACCTCCTTGGCCTCGGCGAACGGACCGTCGGTGACGACAGGCTTGCCGCCGGGGAACGACACCCGTGCGCCCAGCGACGGCGGGTGCAGGCCCTCCAGCGTGATCAGCACGCCAGCGTCCTGCAGCGCCTGATTGTAGCGCATCATGGCCGCCACGCGGTCGGGATCGAGCTGCACATCTGGCGATGCGCTCTCATAGCCGAGCGGGATCATCAGCATCATGAATCGCATGACTTCTGCTCCTCCTGACGACGGTCGCGGGCTCAGCCCTTTCCGGCCTGCGCCCGCAGCCGCTCGACGCGCTCGCGCAGCTCGGGGGTGAAGGTCTCGCCGAAATCATCGTCCGCATACACTTGCCGGATCTCGATCTCGCCGCTCGGGAATGGCGCTCGCTTCATGTGATCGATCACCTCGTCGAGCGAGCGCGCCTTGAGCATCCAGAAGCCGCCGGTGAGATCGCTCGTGTAGTCGAACGGCCCGCGTGTCACCTGCGCCGTTCCATTGGAGAACGCGATGCGCGCGCCTTTGGCCGTCGGATGCAGCCCCTCGCCCGCCTCCATCATGCCGGCCTTGACCAGCTCCTCGTTGAACCGGCCCATCGCCGCGAATTCCTCCGTGGTCGGCAGGACTCCGGCTTCGGTGTCCCGGGTCGCCTTCACGATCACCATGAACCGCATGGTCACTCTCCCTGATGCTGCGGTAGGTCTCCCTGCTCTCAGAAAGACGATCGGCGATCAGGCCTGCCGACATCGCGGGGCAATTATTTTTGCGAAGAGGCGCGCTCAGCCGGGCTCGCGCGGGAACATGTCGAAATAGGGCTCGGCCTCGGCGAGAACGCGCGCAACGGATCGCCGCGCCTTGAGGCGCGCGAGATAGGCCGGCACCTTCGCCAGCTCGCCGCCGAACGGTTCCACTTTCTCGGCGTAGAACAACGCCGGCAGGGCTGCGCAATCCGCCAGCGTGAAGTGATCGCCCATCGCCCAGCCGTCCGACGGCAGCTCGGCCTCGAGCATCGCATAGGACGTTCGCAGCCGCGTCCTCGCCTCGGCGACGCCCAGGGGATCGCGCGCATCGCCTGGCCGCAGCCGGTCAAACACGACGGTTTGCGTCGGCATGTGCAGATAGAGATCGAGAAAACGATCGCGCAACCGCGTCCGCAGTGCCAGATCAGGATCGTCGGGGATGAAGCGCGTCGCGCCGCCGAAGTGCTGGTCGAGATATTCGATGATGATGCTCGACTCCGGAATCGTGCGCTGACGCTGCTCGTCGCACAGTACCGGAAACTTGCCGACCGGCCACAGCTTCACGAACGCCGCACGCTCGTCCGCATCGCCAAGATTGATCAGCTTCGGCGTGAACGGAGTGTCGTTCTCGTACAACGCGATCAGCACCTTCCAGCAGAACGACGACAGAGGATGATAGTAGAGGGTGAGGGACATGGGTTACTCCTGAGAGGTGACAAAGAACCGCTTTCATCGAACCCCGACTCCCCGCAGCACGGACAGCGCGCTCCTCTCCCCGGGGCATGACGGAGAAACAAACAAGCAGCACGCCGGGATGGACGCTCACCCCTCCCGCGCTGGTACAAAGCGCACGATCACGACGCCAGACGACAGCGCGCGGCTATCGATCAGTCGCAGCTTCTTCGCCTGCCCCGGCTTGAACAGCGGCGCTCCGCCGCCGAGCACGCGCGGATTGATCGCGATTCGATACTCGTCGATCAGATCATGCGTCATCAGCGTGGCGGCGAAATCCGCGCTGCCGAACAGGAACAGCTGTTTCGCCGTTGCCTTCTTGAGTCTGTCGACCTCGGCCGCAGGCTGCTGGCCCAGCAGATGCGCGTTGGACCATGCGAGATCGGACAGTTTGCGCGAGGCGACATATTTCGGGATCGCGTTCATGAACTCCGCGATCACGCCCTGCTGCGTCGGCCAGTAGCCCGCCATGAGATCGTAGGTCACGCGCCCGAACAGCAGCCCGCCAGCTTCCTGCAGCTGCGCCTCGGAGAACCGCTCCAGCTCAGGCCCCCAGACGTCCTCGTGCCAGGAAATGTCGCCACTCGCGCCCGCGACCATGCCGTCGAGGGTCATCATGTTCCACATCACCAGCCTCGCCATCGGCGCCCCTCCCTGACTGCTTTCGTTTTGCAAGCAGTTGGAGAATGCCGAGACCGATGCAATATTGCAAGCAGTTTGTTGGCGACGACGCTCACGGAAATCCGATGTCCGATCCTCAGCGCTCCGGCTGCCCGATCAACCTCACCCTCGAGGTGGTCGGCGACAAATGGAGCCTGCTCATCATCCGCGATCTGATGTTCGGCAATCGCCGGCATTATCGCGAGCTGCTCGGCGGCTCCATCGAGGGCATCTCCTCGAACATCCTCGCCGACCGGCTGAAGACGCTGCTCGCCGCCGGCATCATCAGCCGCGAGGACGATCCGAGCCACAAGCAGAAGGGCATCTATTCGCTGACCGAGCAGGGCATCGAGCTGTTGCCGATCCTCGCTCAGATGGCCGGCTGGGGTTACAAATATCTGCCGGTCTCGGATGAGCTCGGCATCCGCGCCAAGCTGTTGATGGAAGGCGGACCGACAATGTGGGCCGAGTTCATGGACGAGCTGCGCGAGATTCATCTCGGCGTGAAACGGCGCAGGAAGGCCGGACCCAGTGTCGGCCAGCGACTGCAGGCGGCGTATGAAAAGGTGGTTGCTGCCAAGAAAGCCGACGCTCGCACGGCGTGACCGCTCTCAGCGACACTCTCCGCACCGCCACGACCACC
>NZ_CAFI01000180.1 GCF_000239775.1 Bradyrhizobium sp. ORS 375 | reverse complement strand
GGCGTCTTCCTGATCTGGCTCGGCCTCGCCGCGCTGCTGGTCGGCCTGCTGTCGTTTGCGTTCGCGCCGGGATGGCAACTGCAGATCCTGCTGTTCGCCCTGTTCTCGATCGCCGCCGTGCCGCTGTGGCGGCGCCTCGCCCGCGCCAATGCCGGGCCATCGCAGGACAACCCGTTCCTCAACCGCCGCTCGGCCGCGCTGGTCGGGCGTGAGTTCACCCTGGAGAAGCCGATCATCGACGGCAACGGCACGGTGCGCATCGACGACACGGTCTGGCGCGTCGCCGGCCCGGATACACCGGCCGGCAGCCGCGTCCGCATTGTGCAGGCCGATGGCGCGCATCTGACGGTGACGGCGGCGTAGGTCTGCGGGCGGTGTTGCTTGATTGAAGCGACGCTCCAACCGCGTCATTGCGAGCGCAGCGAAGCAATCCAGGGCGTCACGTGCGGCCCTGGATTGCTTCGTCGCTTCGCTCCTCGCAATGACGGGGAGAGAGGGGGCGGGGGCTCAGTTCTGCAGCCTCACCCCCAGCATCACCACCGTGCCCGACGACGCGGCGCCCGCGATGTTCGAGTCCAGCTTGTCATATCGCAGCGTGCCCTTGACCCACAGGCTGCGCGTCATCTTGTAGACGAGGTTGCCTTCGGCCGAATAGGTTCGGTCGTTGCGGCCGTAGCCTTGGTAGTCCAGCGTGCCGAAGGTGAATTTGCCGATGCCGGTCAGCCAGCGGCGGAAATCGTGGTCGACCTGCACGGTGTAGGTGCGGATCAGCACGCCGGAGGCGCCGGCGACGGTGGTTTCTGCGACCTGGGTGTCTGAGAGGAAGCGCGCCGTCGTCAGGGGCGTCGCCGACCACACCAGCGAGGCGGACGTCAAAAATCCCTGGAGCCGGTTGAGCCGCGGATCGGTGTAGCTGCGTGTGGCATAGCCGAGCGAGAGCTCGCCGGTCAGAAGCCGCGTGAACTCGAACGAGGTGCCGGCCTTGGCGTAGCCGCCGGCGGAATCGCGCTGATAGCCTGAGCGGTCGAACTGCTGGTCGTAGGTGCGGGTGTTGCCCTGCACCTCGACGAACGGCTTCAGGGCCGGCGTGACCTCGTAGGACACCCGGCCGATGCCGCCGAACTGGTTGTAGTTGCGGTCGTCGTTCGACGTCATCGTGCCGTCGGTCAGCTTGCTCTGCTGATAGCTGGTGCGGTCGGCGGTGGCGCCCGCCGAGATCTGCAGCCGGTTGAAGCGCTGGTCGAAGCCGACGGTGGTGCCGAGCGTGGTGTAGACCGGATAGCGGGCGAGGCCCGCCTGGACGCTCGGGCTGCCGGGATTGTCGGTCGCGGCGCGCAGCCGCAGTTGAGCACCGACCGAGGTGTCGCGCGTGACGTCGAGGCGGCCGTCGACATGGCCGGTGAAGTCGGGCCGGTCGAGCGTGGTCGGCGCCGAATTGATACCGCCATCCATCATGGCGGGCAGGGTGCTGCGATAGCCGGTGAACGAGCCGCGCAAATCGGCGACCAGCGCGTGCCGCTCCCAGTTCGATACCGCCAAGAATTCCGGCGCGATCATCCAGGCCGGCATGCCGCGTGGCCGCGCGAGCCGGGCGGGATTGCTGTCATAGCCGGCCGACAGCTCGACCGCGCCCTTGACCAGG
>NZ_CAFI01000181.1 GCF_000239775.1 Bradyrhizobium sp. ORS 375 | reverse complement strand
TTTCGATGAGGGTTTTGATCAGGCATCACTCGGGCGCATCGACGCGGCGAGATCGAATGGTCATGCTTGCACTTGATCATGTGGGGCGCGATGCACACCACGCACTCCGGCGTCGTCCCGGCCTCCGAGCCGGGACCCATACCCACAGGGAGGCGTGTGAGGCACGATCGCAGTGGGCATCTCGTCTCACAACTTCTGCTGCGGCGCATGGGTCCCGGATCGGCGCTTCGCCGACGCGAGCGTCGTCGAAGCTTGTCCGGGACGACACTGCGGGTGGGACTGCTACCTGATCATCGCCGGGCCATGATCCGGCACGGCCACATCGAGCACGCGCAGCTGCACGCGCTCGACGCCCTGATAGCGATCGACGGTGAGGGTGCCCGCGACATGCAGGACCTGGCCGCGATGCTGGACCAGGGCATTGCCGAGCTTCTGGCCGACCGAGCGGAACGCGATGGCGTTCACGGTGGCGCCGTCGCCGGACTTGAAACGCAGCTTGAGATGCGCCTGCCCGACCTCGTCGGCATAGACCAGCTGATGCGACGGCAGCGCCACGATCGGCTCGGGATTGCCGCTGCCGAACGGACCGGCGCGATTGAGCGTCGCGACCAGCTCGGGCGTCGCCGCGCGGGCGCTGATCGCGCCATCGATCAGGATCTCGTTGACGTGGCGCGCCTCCGCGACCTCGGCCGCGAGCGCGTTCTCGAGATAGGCGCGAAACTCCGCCAGCCGCTCCTTGCGCAAGGTGACGCCGGCGGCCATCGCGTGCCCGCCGCCCTTCATCAGGATGCCCTGCTCCACCGCGTGACGCACCGCGCGGCCGAGATCGACGCCGGGGATCGAGCGGCCCGATCCGGTGCCAATGCCACCCGGCTCGAGCGCGATCGCGAACGCCGGCCGCGCGAACTTTTCCTTCAGCCGCGAGGCCACCAGCCCGACCACGCCCGGATGCCAGCCTTCGGATGCGGTGACGATGACCGCGCCCTTGTCCTCCAGACCCAGCGAAGCCAGCGCCTCGGCCTCGGCCTGCGCTTCCGCATGCTGCTCAATGATGCGGCGCTCGCTGTTGAGCCGGTCGAGCTCGGCGGCGATCCGCGCGGCTTCCGACACGTCTGTTTCCAAGAGCAGCCGCACGCCGAGATCGGCGCGGCCAATGCGGCCGCCCGCATTGATCCGCGGCCCCAGCATGAAGCCGAGATGCCAGGCTTCCGGCGGACCATTCAGCCGCGCGACATCCATCAGCGCGGTGTGGCCGACATGGTCGCGCCGGCGCATCGCGATCAGCCCCTTGGCCACGAAGGCGCGGTTGAGCCCGACCAGCGGCGCGACATCGGCCACGGTGCCGAGCGCGACGTGATGCAGCATGCCGAGCAGATCAGGCTCCGGCCGCGTGCCGCTCCAGAAGCCGCGGCCGCGCAGCTCGCGGTTGACTGCGACGAGCGTCACCAGCGTCAGCCCGACGGCGGCGAGATGGCCAAGACCGGAGAGATCGTCCGGCCGGTTCGGGTTTACCAGCGCCTCGACCTCCGGCAGCTCCTCGCCGCATTGATGGTGATCGATCACCACCACGGACATGCCGAGCCGCCGTGCCTCCGCGAGCGGCTCCAGGCTGGTGGTGCCGCAGTCGACCGTCACCAGCAGGGTCGCGCCCTTGTTGGCCAGCGCACGGATGGCTTCGACATTGGGGCCGTAGCCCTCGAAGATGCGGTCGGGGATATGGATCAGCGGATCGAGCCCGCAATGCCGCAGATGCCACGCGAGCAGCGCCGCCGAGGTCGCACCGTCCACGTCGTAGTCGCCGAAGATCGCGACCTTCTCACCTTTCACGGCGGCATCCGCGATACGCTGCGCCGCCGCCTCCATCTGCGTCACGGTGAACGGGTCCGGCATCAGCTTGCGGATGGTCGGGTCGAGGAAGTCGTTGACCGCGTCGAGCTCGACGTCACGTCCGGCCAGCACCCGCGCCAGCATCTCCGGCAACTGATAGCGCTGCACCATGGCGAGCGCCCGCGCCGCCCCGCGCGCGTCCAGCCGGTCGCGCCACAGCTTGTTGGTCAGCGACAGCCGCACGCCGAGGAACGCCTGCGGGGCGCTCAGGGGCAAGGCAAGGGCGGACGGTGCCATCGGGCTATGGGCCTCGCATACGGCATGGCGATTCGAAAACGACGGCGCCGAATCTACAGCAAGTCGTCGCGCTCCACAGGCTCCGGCCAGGGAACCCACTGGAATCGCGCTGCATCATCGGTGGAAATCACAACCAGAGCGGGGCAACTGATGACATATAGTGCGGCTTGCCTAAAATTACAGCTGTGTTCAGGAGCGTGCATTAAACGCGCGTTAGGCGAACTCCGTAACATTTCAATCAAATTATACCGACTGAATTGCTCGCCGTCTCCGCACCGACCGAGACAGCGATGAAATGGAGTTGTTCAATGTTGGCAGCGCCTGAGCTGAAGACCGCCCCCTCGACTGCGCCCTTTCCCACGGCCCCCCAGGACGAGACCGACGTCTCGGCGTTGATCGCGCGGCTCACCGGCGAGGTCAACCAGATCGCCTGCGAAAAGACCAAGTCGATCCAGCAGATCACGAACCAGATGAAGATGCTGGCGCTGAATGCGCTGATCGAGAGCTCGCGGGTGGGCGCGCAAGGCGCGGGCTTCGCGGTGGTCGCGCAGGAGGTGCGCGCGGTCGGCCAGCAGGTCGAGACCATCGCGCGCGAGTTGGAGGGCCAGCTCACGACGCGCACCGGCAATCTCAAGAGCTCGATCGAGCGCATGACCGAGCGGGCGCGCGGCGAGCGCATGGTCGATCTGGCGCTGAACGCGATCGAGCTGATCGACCGCAATCTCTATGAGCGGACCTGCGACGTGCGCTGGTGGGCGACGGATTCCGCGGTGGTCGATTGCGCCGGTTCGCCCGATGCCAACCGCGTCGCCCATGTCTCCGAGCGGCTCGCCGTGATCCTCTCCGCCTACACGGTCTATCTCGATCTCTGGCTGTGCGATCCCAGTGGCAAGGTGATCGCGAACGGCCGGGCCGACCGCTACAACGTGGTCGGCCAGAGCGTCGCCGACACCAGATGGTTTCGCGAGGCGCGCGGCCTGCGCTCGGGCGACGACTACGTCGCCGGCGACGTCGAGTGCCAGCCGCTGCTCGGCAACGCCCAGGTCGCCACGTACTGCGCCTCGGTGCGCGAGGACGGCAAGGCGCATGGCAAGCCGCTCGGCGTGCTCGCGATCCATTTCGACTGGGAGGCGCAGGCGCGCGCGATCGTCCAGGGCGTGCGCGTCAGCGAGAGCGACAAGGCGCGCGCGCTGCTGGTGGATTCCAGCCTTCGCGTGATCGCCGCCTCGGACGGCCAGGGCATCCTGAGCGAGCGGGTCTCGCTGAAGCTCGATGGCAAGCGCAGCGGCTTCTATCAGGACGCGTCCGGACGCATGATCGCCTTCCACGCCACGCCGGGCTACGAGACCTACAAGGGGCTCGGCTGGTACGGCGTGATCGTGTCGGGCGGATAAGGAGGATTAGCAGCCGAGCCGGTCGGCGATGCCGTTGAAGTCGGCGGCGACGATGTCCCAGGCGCCGGTGGCCTCGAAGTCGCGGCTCTGCAGCGGGCCGTATTCGGTCGGGCGCGCGACGAAGGCGGTCTTCAGACCGTAGCGTTGGGCGGCCTCGAGATCGTTGTTGTGTGCGGCGACCATCATGACCTCGCCGGGCGCAAGACCGAGCAGACGCGCGGCGCCGAGATAGGTCTCGGGGTCAGGCTTGTAATGCTCGAACAGCTCGGCGGAGAGAACGAGGTCCCAGGGCAGCCTCGCGAACTTCGCCATATTGGTGAGCAGCGCGACATTGCCGTTGGAGAGCGGCGCGATGATGTATTTGGACTTCAGCCGGGTCAGCCCGGCGACGCTGTCGGCCCACGGATGCAGCCGGTGCCAGCCGCGGGTGAGATGATCGAGATCGGCCTCGGTAAGGCCGGTGATGCCGAGCTTGGCGACGAGCGTCTCAAGCGAGCGCCGGTGCAGCACGTCGAGGATGACGTAGCCGCGCTCGGGATGCTTGCGGACCTCGTCCATCGAGCCGACATAGAGCCCGCGCCAGCCATCGACCAGCGCGGTGCAGTCGCCCTGGATGCCGCGGGTCTTCGACCACGCCGTGAAGTCGTTGATCAGGCTGGTGCGCCAGTCGACGACGGTGCCGAACACGTCGAACACCAGCGCCTTGACCAGGGAGAGATCGGACATCATGCCGCTCCGCCGTCAGTCGAGGTGAAACTTCTCCAGCTGCCGGTGTTCGGCGCGGATGTAGCGTACGGTGCCGGTGACGGAGCGCATCACGACGGTCTCGGTTTCGATGACACCGTCCTTGCGGAACTTGACGCCGGAGAGCAGCGAGCCGGTGGTCACGCCGGTCGCCGCGAACAGACAGTCGCCGCGGGCCATGTCCTCGATGCCATAGATCATCTTGGGATCGCCGACGCCCATCTTGTGGGCGCGCTCGCGCTTCTCCTCGGTGTCGAGGATCAGGCGGCACTGCATCTGGCCGCCGATGCAGCGCAGGGCCACGGCCGCCAGCACGCCCTCCGGGGCGCCGCCGGTGCCGAGATACATGTCGACGCCGGTGTTGTCGGGATCGGCGCAATGGATCACGCCGGCGACGTCACCGTCCGTGATCAGGCGCACGGCGGCGCCCGTCGAGCGCACGCCCTGGATGATGTCGGCGTGCCGCGGACGGTCGAGCACCAGCACGGTGATGGCCGAGGGATCGACGCCCTTGGCCTTGGCCAGACGACGCACGTTGTCAGCCGGGGTCGCGTCGATGTCGACCACGCCCTTGGCGTAGCCTGGGCCGACCGCGAGCTTCTGCATGTAGACGTCGGGCGCATGCAGCAGGGTGCCGCCATCGGCCATCGCCATGGTCGCGATCGCGCCCGGCATGTTCTTGGCGCAGAGGGTCGTGCCCTCGAGCGGATCGACTGCAATGTCGACCTTCGGCCCGGCATTCAGACCGACCTTCTCGCCGATGTAGAGCATCGGCGCCTCGTCGCGCTCGCCTTCGCCGATCACGATGGTGCCCTCGATCGGCAGCTTGTTGAGCTCGCGGCGCATGGCATCGACCGCTGCCTGGTCGGCCGGCTTCTCCTGGCCATGGCCACGCAGACGCGCCGCCGACACCGCCGCCCGCTCGGTCACGCGCACCAGCTCCAACGTCAGGATGCGCTCGAGCAGCAATTGTTGCGGGACGGAAATCTGCGTCGACATCGGTCAACTCCTCAAGGCGTCACGGCGGACATCCGCCATCAAAATCTACCGCTCGGACGGCGTCCCCACGAACGACGTACGAGTCGGGCGGCCGGCACCGGTCTAGGTGTCGCCGTCCCTGCATTCTGCGTTTTGAGCATGAACCTCAGCCAAACGCCACGCGTTTGTTTGAGCAGGGACAAGCGGTTCCCTGGGCATCATAGGCTAATTCTTCTCGATCCGGATGACCTGCGGCTTGCCGCTGATGACCTTGTCGCGCTGCACGGCCTGCAGCGCCCTGTGCACGGCGTCCTCATGGGTCGCGTAGGTGATCAGGATCACCGGCACCGGCCCACCCTTGGCGGATTTCCCTGGCTCGCTGCCATTGGGATGGCGCTGGACGATCGATTCGATCGAGATCTTCTGCTCAGCGAGCCGGGTCGCGATCGTCGCGGCCGTACCGGCGTGATCGCGCGCCATCAGGCGGATGTAGTAGCCGCCCTCGTGGCGCTCCATTGGCGCCTTTTCGGTCGCCTGCAGCTTGTCAACCGGACGCCCGAACGGCGCCGAGCGAATGCCGCGCGCAACGTCGGCGATATCTGCCACGACCGCGGACGCGGTGGCTGCGCCCCCTGCTCCCGGTCCGACCAGCGTGATCGGCGGAATGCCTTCGCCGTCGATCGTGACCGCATTGGTCACATCCATGACCTGAGCGATCGAGGAGGATTTCGGCACCATGGTCGGATGAACCCGCTGCTCGATGCCCTTGGCGGTGCGCACGGCGACGCCGAGCAGCTTGACGCGATAGCCGAGCTCCGCCGCGGCGCGCAGATCCTCCGGGGCGATCGAGGAGATACCCTCCACATAGATGGATTTCTCGGCCACCTGGGTGCCGAACGCCAGGCTCGCCAGGATCGCGAGCTTCTGCGCAGTGTCGTGACCGTGGATGTCGAACGACGGATCAGCCTCGGCATAGCCGAGGCGCTGCGCGTCCTTCAGGCACTCGTCGAACGACAGGCCCTCCTGCTCCATCCGGGTCAGGATGTAGTTGCAGGTGCCGTTGAGGATGCCATAGACGCGGTTGATGCCTGTGCCGGCGAGACCTTCGCGCAGGGTCTTGATGACCGGAATGGCCGCCCCGACAGCGGCCTCGAAGTTCAGCGCGCCGCCGTGCTTCTCGGCGGCCTTCGCGAGCTTCAGCCCGTGCTTGGCGATCAGCGCCTTGTTGGCGGTGACCACCGACTTGCCAGCCTTCAGCGCGGTGTCGATGGCCGAGAGCGCGGGATCACCGGCGCCGCCCATCAGCTCGACCAGGCAATCGACCTCGGGGTCGGCGGCCAGCGCCAGCGGATCCTTGGCCCATTTGATCCCAGAGAGATCGACGGCCCGCTTTTTCTTGGACCGCGCCGTCACGGCCACGACCTTCACCGGGCGCCCCGTCCGCTCGGCGAGCACGCGCCCCTGCCGCTCGATCAGACGAACGACCTCGGCACCCACGGTGCCGAGGCCCGCGATGCCCACTCTCAGGGGTGCGACCATGGAATCAAAGAACCTGCAGCAAGGAAAACGGGAGACTCAGCGCCGGTTGGCGAGAGGAACCACGTTGTGCAACGTTTCGATGCCGCTTTCAAGGAAGCGGCGGACGCCGCGCGCGGCCTGCCGGATGCGCTGCTCGTTCTCGACCATCGCGATGCGGACATAGCCTTCGCCATGCTCGCCGAAGCCGACGCCGGGCGACACCGCGACGCCGCACTTCTCCACCATGAGGGTCGCGAACTGCATGCTGCCGAGGGTCTTGAACTTCTCGGGCAGCGGCGTCCAGGCGAACATCGATGCCTCCGGCGACGGGATCTCCCAGCCGGCCCGGCCGAACGACTCGACCAGCGTGTCCCGGCGCTTGCGGTAGACCTCGCGCATCTCACGAATGCAGTCGTCCGGACCGTTCAGCGCTGCCGTGGCGGCCACCTGCACCGGCGTGAACGCACCATAGTCGAGATAGGATTTCACGCGCGCCAGCGCCGCGATGATGCGCTCGTTGCCAACGGCGAAGCCCATGCGCCAGCCGGCCATCGAATAGGTCTTCGACATCGAGGTGAACTCGACGGCGACATCCATCGCGCCCGGCACCTGCAGCACCGACGGCGGCGGGTTCTTGTCGTCGAAATAGACCTCGGCATAAGCGAGGTCCGACAGGATCAGGATCTCGTGCTTCTTCGCGAATGCGACCAGGTCGCGATAGAAATCGAGGCTCGCGACATAGGCGGTCGGGTTGCTCGGATAGCACACGATCAGCGCCAGCGGCTTGGGAATCGAATGGATGATCGCCCGCTCGGCCGCCTCGAAGAATTGCGGCGTCGGCTCGGCCGGCACGGAGCGGATCACGCCGCCCGCCATCAGGAAGCCGAAGGCGTGGATCGGGTAGCTGGGGTTCGGGCACAGGATCACGTCGCCCGGCGCGGTGATCGCCTGCGCCACGTTGGCGAAACCTTCCTTCGATCCGAGCGTCGCCACGATCTGGGTATCGGGATTGAGCTTCACCCCGAAACGGCGATCGTAATAGGCCGCCTGCGCGCGGCGCAGGCCGACGATGCCGCGGGAGGCCGAATAGCGGTCGGTGCGCGGCTTGCCCAAGGTCTCCTTGAGCTTCTCCAGCACATGCGCCGGCGCCGGCAGATCGGGATTGCCCATGCCGAGGTCGATGATGTCGGCCCCGGCGTTCCGCGCGGCCGCCTTGGCCCGGTTGACCTGCTCGAACACGTAGGGCGGCAGACGGCGGATGCGGTAGAAATCTTCCATGGGTCTCTCGGCTCCGGCAACCGGGGGCGGATCAGCCAGCAGCGCTGGCCCGGCGGTGACGCCCCCCTGAAATCCGTGCTAGATCATGAACTTAGCACGGCCTTGCGGCCTGACGGGCGACGACACGCTGTGGTGCGGTTGATTCCGGTGTTTTATCATGGACGTCGCGCCGCGCCAGACAATTACGTGGCCAGCGGCGCCTCGGGCGCTCAGCGGTCCCTGACCGCCGTGCCTGCCGAAGCCTGGCGGTCGCGCGCGGCGCGGAGCTCCTTTTCGATCCGGGCCCGTTCCTCCAGCGACATGATCGGGGTCTCGCGGTCGCGCGGCACATCGTTGACGGGCAGGTATCCGCTCTGCTCCTTCGGCCGCGCCGCAGCGTCGGCCTCCAGCGACGGCATGTCGGCGATCTGGCTGGAGCAGCCGGACAGCGCGACGCAGGAGCAAAGCCCCACGCCCGCCACAAGGGCTCGCGCCCTCGTCCTCCAGCCCTCGCTCACCAGCGCCACGCCACAGCCCCCACCGCCACCAATCGCAACACGGCACATTTTGCCGCACTACAACCAATTGTCACTCGAAAGATTGATTGGTTGAACAGGTATTTCGACCCGCCCTACGAGTTCACCATGGCCGAAGCAAGAGCAATTTTCGCAGCGCAACAGACAGACATCGAATTAACCCCAAACTCCCGGATTGTTGATCACGCGCGGTGACGAAACGATTCCGACGCGATAGTGTGAGCAGGCCATGACCGACGTTCCGAACAACACCAATTCACAAAAAACATTCGACGCCGAAGCCTTCGCGACGAACGTCGCGAGAGCGATGGAGAGCAGCGGCAAGGCGCTTGCGGCCTATCTGAAGCCGCGTGAGACCGGCGAGGTTCAGGACCGGCCGCCGACCGAGCTCACCGAAGTCGTGAAGTCGTTCACGGCCGTCGCGGACTACTGGCTGTCGGACAAGGATCGCGCCAGCGATATCCAGACCAAGATCGCCAAGGGCTATCTCGACCTGTGGGGCTCGGCCTCGCGGCGGCTGGCCGGAGAGCAGGCGCCGCCGGCGATCTCGCCGTCGCCGCGCGACAAGCGGTTCGCCGATCCGGAATGGAAGTCGAATCAGTTCTACGATTTCGTCATGCAGGCCTACCTGCTGACGACGCAGTGGGCGCAGGATCTCGTCCACAATGCCGAAGGCCTCGATCCGCACACGCGCAAGAAGGCCGAGTTCTACGTCAACCAGATCACCAATGCGCTGGCACCGTCCAACTTCGTGCTCACCAACCCCGAGGTGATGCGGCAGACGGTGGCGTCGAGCGGCGACAATCTCGTGCGCGGCATGCAGATGCTCGCCGAGGACATCGAAGCCGGCAAGGGCACGCTGAAGATCAGGCAGTCCGACCCGGCCAATCTCGAGGTCGGCGTCAACATGGCGACGACGCCGGGCAAGGTGATCTTCCAGAACGAGATGATGCAGCTGATCCAGTACGCGCCGACGACGGAGAACGTGCTGCGCACGCCGCTCCTGATCGTCCCGCCCTGGATCAACAAGTTCTACATCCTCGATCTGCGCCCGGAAAAATCCTTCATCAAATGGTGCGTCGATCAGGGCCTCACGGTGTTCGTGATCTCCTGGGTCAATCCCGACAAGAAGCTGGGGACCAAGACCTGGGAAGACTACATGAAGGAAGGTCCGCTCACCGCGATGGACGTCATCGAGAAGGTGACGGGCGAGATGAAGGTCCACACGATGGGCTATTGCGTCGGCGGCACCATGCTGGCGACGACCTTGGCCTGGCTCGCCGACAAGCGTCGCCAGCGCGTGACCTCCGCGACCTTCCTCGCCGCCCAGGTCGACTTCACCCATGCCGGTGATCTCCTGGTGTTCGTCGACGAGACGCAGATCTCGGCGCTGGAGCGCGACATGCAGGCCTCGGGCGTGCTCGAGGGCAGCAAGATGGCGATGGCCTTCAACATGCTCAGGTCGAACGACCTGATCTGGTCTTATGTCGTCAACAACTACCTCAAGGGCCAGCCGCCTCAGGCGTTCGACCTGCTGCACTGGAATTCGGACGCGACGCGGATGTCGGCGGCCAATCACTCCTACTACCTGCGCAACTGCTATCTGGAGAACCGGCTGACCTCGGGCACCATGGTGCTCGACAACACGCTGCTCGATCTCTCCAAGGTCAAGGTGCCGGTCTACAATCTGGCGACCCGCGAGGACCACATCGCGCCGGCGGACTCCGTGCTGTACGGCTCGCAGTTCTTCGGCGGCCCGGTGAAGTACGTGCTGTCGGGCTCCGGCCACATCGCCGGCGTCGTCAACCCGCCCTCCTCCGGCAAATACCAGTACTGGACCAACGACCAGATCCACGACATCTCGCTGAAGGAC
>NZ_CAFI01000182.1 GCF_000239775.1 Bradyrhizobium sp. ORS 375 | reverse complement strand
AGCGGCTGCACGCGGAGCCCTCATGGTGACTCACCGGCCGGTCCGTGCCGGCCGCACCGCTCCCTTGAGGACCTCCGCATGACCGCCTCCGCCGAGTTGACGGCTACCCCGGCCACATCTGATTCCAGATGGCTGAAATTCGCAATCGCGCTCGGGCTCGTCGGCCTCGCCGACGCGCTGCTCTACGGCGCCGGCTCCGGCGGTCTTGCCTTGCCGCTGTTCATCGCCATGCTCGCCGCGACCAGCATTCTCGTCAATGTCGCGCTGACCTCGCGCCCACGCCTGATCGGAGCAGCCATCCTCTTCGTCGCCGGCCTCGCTCCCGTGGTCGAGCAGCTCGGCCTGCTGTCGTTCCCCATCATGGTGGTGATGATCCTGTCGGCCGTGGCGTTCGCGACCCATCCGACGGCGCGCAGAGTCTGGCTGCCATTGACGGCGGTCCGAGATCTGCTGCTGATCGGACCGTTCCGGCTCGTTCCCGACATGATCATGATGCTGCGCGAGCATTCGCTCACGCGCGCGCTGCTGATCTGGAGCATCCCGCTGACGCTCGGCGGCGTGTTCGCGGTGTTGTTCGCCATCGCCAATCCAGTGATCGCACACTGGCTCGATGCCCTCGGTACCGGCAGCTCCGCGTCTGAGCTTTCGGTCGCGCGCGCGTTGTTCTGGCTGCTCGCACTGCCGATGATCTGGCCCTTCGTCCATCTGCGCTGGCGCCAGCGCAGCAAGCCGCCGCGGCCAATTGTCGATCGCGGACCCGATCAGCCTCCATCCATTCTGGCCACTGTCCTAGGTCCTGCGACCGTGATCCGGTCGCTGATCCTGTTCAACATCCTGTTTGCCATCCAGACCGTTCTCGACGGCGTCTATCTGTGGGGACACGCGGCGCTGCCGAACGGCGTGACGCATGCGGAGTATGCGCACCGCGGGGCCTATGTCCTGATCGGCACGGCGCTGCTGGCAGCCGCTTTCGTCATCGTTGCCGATCGCGCCGACAACTCGGCCGCCGGATCGCCGCTCATTCGTCCGCTGATCTATCTCTGGGTGGCGCAGAACGTCATGCTGGTCGTCTCCTCGATCCAACGGCTGAATATGTACATCGAGACCTATGCCCTCACCTATTGGCGGGTCGCCGCCCTGATCTGGATGATCCTGGTCGCGATCGGCCTTGTCTTCATCGTGCTCAGGACCATCCTCGACAAGCCGATGGCATGGCTGATCCGCGTGAACCTGCTGGCGCTTTCCACCGCGCTGTACGTCTGCACGTTCGTCAATCTCGACGCCGCGATCGCCGGCTACAACGTCGCGCATAGCCGCCAGGCCGGCCAGAGTGGTCCGTCCATCGATTGCGACTATCTGGTCTCGCTCGGCCCGGAGGCGCTGCCGGCGCTCGACCGCGCGATACGGCTGATGCCGGTGGAGCGGCTGCTGGCGAGTGACCGTGACCGTCTTGTCCGGGAGCAGCAAAGTCGCATGGCGGACTGGCGCAGCTGGAGCTTTCGCGGCTGGCGTTTGCAACGCTACCTCGATACACATTCCACATCGCCGAACCTCAACTGATGCCGCGCCGCGGAGCCCCGATCGTGACCTCCCGCATCCTCATCGTCGACGACGACCCACATATCCGGGAGGTGGTCCGCGTCGCCCTGAGCAAGGCCGGCAGGGCGGTGACGGAAGCCGCCGACGGCCGGGCCGCCCTTGCCCGGTTCGCCGACGACCGGCCCGACCTGATCGTGCTCGATGTCGGCATGCCGGAGTTCGACGGGCTCGAAGTCTGCCGACGGATCCGCAGGACGTCGCAGGTGCCGATCCTGTTTCTGTCGGCGCGCGACGAGGAGATCGATCGCATCCTCGGGCTCGAGATCGGCGGCGACGATTACGTCACCAAGCCGTTCAGCCCGCGCGAGCTCGTCGCCCGCGTCAACGTCATCCTGCGCCGCGTCGCAACGGGTGCTCGTACGCCCGAGCCGGATGAGCTGGCTCACGGCCTGCTTCGGCTCGATCCGCAGCAGCATGCGGCTCGTTTCGGCGACACGCCTCTGACGCTCACCGCGCTGGAGTTCAGCATCGTGCGCACACTGCTGACGCGCCCCGCCGTGGTTTTCAGCCGCGAGCAGATCATGACCGCGGCCTATCAGCTCAACATCCAGGTCTCCGACCGAACCATCGACAGCCACATCCGCAACATCCGCGCCAAGCTGGCGGCGGCGGGCTGCGACGACGCAATCGAGACGGTTCACGGCGTGGGCTTCCGGCTGGGCCGCTGCGGCGCCTCATGATCGCTCCCAAGCCGAAGAAGAAATGGCGGCCGTCGCTGGGGCAGATCGTGTTCGGCGTGCTTGCGCTGGTCGCGACCCTGCCGCTGGTCGGGCTGTTCTTCTTCCGCATCTACGACAATCAGCTGATCCGCCAGACCCAGGCCGAGCTGATCGCGCAGAGCCGCGTGCTGGCCGCGATCTATGCCGAAGAAGTGACGGCGCGCCTCGCCGCCGGCATCCCGCTGGGCATCGAGATCCCTCCCGAAGCCCGCCCCGATTCATCCGACGAGGTGACGCCGATCCGTCCGCTGCTGGACCTCCTGGCCAACGATCTGTTCGTCCGCCGGCCCGACGCCCGCGATGCGGCCGAGCCCGCCGACCCCGCTTATGTCGCGATCGGCGCCCGGCTGTTGCCGGTGATCCGCGAGACCCAGAAGGTGACGCTTGCCGGCTTCCGCGTGCTCGATCCGCAGGGCGTCGTGGTCGCCGGCCGCGACGAGATGGGCAAATCGCTCGCGCATATCGAGGAGGTCGCCGCCGCCCTGAAAGGCACGTACAGCGCCGCGCTGCGCATCCGCATCCCCGACAAGGCGCCGCCGCCGATCTACTCGTTCAGCCGCGGCGTCGGCGTCCACGTGTTCTCCGCGATGCCCGTCATCGTCAACGATCACGTCGCCGGTGTGATCTACACCTCGCGAACGCCGCGCAACATCTTCGAGCATCTCTATGTCGAACGTGGCAAGTTCATCGCGGCCGCGTCCGCCATCATTCTCACGACGCTGCTGGTCGGCCTCATCGTGGCGCGCACGATCACCCGTCCGATGCGCGAGCTGGTCGATCGCGCCGGAAGGATCGGTCGCAACGATCCCGCCGGCTTCCGGCCGCTTGCCCATTACGGCACGCGCGACTTCGCCGAATTGGCCGAGCACTTCTTCGCGATGGCCGAGCAGCTGGCGCAGCGCTCCAGCTACGTCAGAAATTTTTCCGCCCATCTGACGCACGAGCTGAAGTCACCGCTGACCTCGATCAAGGGCGCCGCCGAGCTGCTGCTGGATTCGCTGCACGCCACGTCGGGGCAACTGACACGCGCCGAACAGGAGCGGTTTCTCAGCAACATCCTCGGCGACGCCGACCGGCTCGACCGGATGGCGCAGCGCCTGCGCGAGCTCGCGCGCGCCGAAGCCGTGCAGCAGAGCGAGACCAGCAGGCCGTCTGACGTGATCCTGGCCTTGCGCGAGCGGTTTCCCACGACCCAGATCGATACGCAGGGCAGCCTTGAGCACGAGGTCGGGCTTTCGAGCGAGACGCTGCTGATCGTGCTCACGCATCTCGCCGACAACGCCTTACGCCATGGGGCGCGGGCGATCCGGCTGGACGCGGAGAACCGCGGGGATCGGCTCGCCCTGAGGGTGAGCAACGACGGTCATCCGATCTCGCCGGCGAACCGCGAACGGATCTTCGATGCGTTCTTTACAACGCGTCGCGACAGCGGCGGCACCGGGATGGGGCTTTCGATCGTACGCGCCGTCATGATGAGCCACGGCGGAGCGATCGAGCTCCTGCCGGACGCACCCGAGGTGAGCTTCGAGCTGCGGCTGCCCGCCGCAGAGCGCGGAACGCCGGATCAATCACACCTGAAATAGAAACTGAGAGGACGAATTCCGCCGAGGTTGCGGATCTCGCGACATCCGGCTGTGGATGGCGCGACATGCCGCCGCAATGCTCGGCTTGGGCGGCCTGCCTGGCTTGAGCGATCATCTGCTTCGGACCCCCGCCCCCGGAGCCCGGGCATGCTGGCGAACGTTCGTATACAAGCAATCTGTTTCCCGGCTGCAAAGACTTCGGTTCCTGTCGCCGCCGAGGTCCGGCGTGCAATTGGGAATGACTTGGCAGGACGATCCGCGTAAGCTCGGGACTTATTGCACCATCGGCCGGCTGTTGCCTCGGCCTTCGGGAGACCTTGATGAATTCGAGCCGTTTCGAGATCACGCGCCGCACCGCCCTTCTGACCTCGGCTGCGATTGCCGCCAATGTCGCCAATCCGCTGCGCGCCTTCGCGCAGGAGACGCCACGCAAAGGCGGCGTGTTCAACGTGCATTACGGCGCCGAGCAACGCCAGCTGAACCCGAGCCTGCAGGCCTCGACCGGCGTCTACATCATCGGCGGCAAGATCCAGGAGAATCTCGTCGATCTCGATGCCAAGGGGCAGCCGGTCGGCGTGCTCGCCGAGAGCTGGGAAGCGACGCCGGACGGCAAGACCATCACGTTCAAGCTGCGCAAGGGCATCACCTGGCATGACGGCAAGCCGTTCACGTCCGAGGACGTCGCCTTCACCGCCATGAACATGTGGAAGAAGATCCTCAACTACGGATCGACGCTGCAGCTGTTCCTCACCGCCGTCGATACGCCGGATCCGCAGACCGCGATCTTCCGCTACGAGCGGCCGATGCCGCTCAATTTGCTGCTGCGCGCCCTGCCCGATCTCGGCTACGTCTCGGCCAAGCACATCTATGAGAGCGGCGACATCCGGCAGAACCCGGCCAATCTCGCGCCGGTCGGCACCGGCCCCTTCAAGTTCGTGAAGTATGAGCGCGGGCAGTACATCATCGCCGAGCGCAATGCCGATTATTGGCGTCCGAATGCGCCCTATCTCGATCGCATCGTCTGGAAGGTGATCACCGACCGCGCCGCCGCCGCCGCCCAGATGGAGGCCGGCGAGCTGCACTACAGCCCGTTCTCCGGACTGACCATCTCCGACATGGCGCGGCTCGGCAAGGACAAGCGCTTCATCGTCTCGACCAAGGGCAATGAGGGCAACGCGCGCACCAACACGCTCGAGTTCAACGTCCGTCGCAAGGAGCTGTCGGACGTGAAGGTCCGCCGCGCCATCGCGCATGCCATCAACGTGCCGTTCTTCATCGAGAACTTCCTCGGCGATTTCGCCAAGATCGGCACCGGGCCGATCCCGTCGACGTCGACGGACTTCTATCCCGGCGCTGATACGCCGCAATACCCCTACGACAAGGCGAAGGCCGCGGCGCTGCTCGACGAGGCCGGCTACAAGCGCGCCGCCGGCGGCACCCGCTTCTCGCTGAAGCTCCTGCCGGCGCCGTGGGGCGAGGACATCTCGCTGTGGTCGACCTTCATCCAGCAGTCGCTCGGCGAAGTCGGCATCGCGGTCGAGATCGTCCGTAACGATGGCGGCGGCTTCCTGAAGCAGGTCTATGACGAGCACGCCTTCGATCTCGCCACGGGCTGGCACCAGTACCGCAACGATCCGGCCGTCTCGACGACGGTGTGGTACCGCTCCGGCCAGCCGAAGGGCGCGCCATGGACCAACCAGTGGGGCTGGGACGACGCCAAGATCGACAAGATCATCGACGATGCCGCCACCGAGGTCGATCCGGCCAAGCGCAAGGCGCTCTATGCGGACTTCGTACGCGAGGCCAATACCGAGCTGCCGGTGTGGATGCCGATCGAGCAGATCTTCGTCACGGTGATCACTGCGAAGGCCCGCAATCATTCCAATACGCCTCGCTGGGGATCGTCGAGCTGGCACGATCTCTGGCTGTCTTCCTGAGCCGAGCTCCGTCAGGATGAGGCCATGCGCATCTTGAGCCTTGCGGGGCGGCGACTCGCCGCCTCGATCCCCACCCTGTTCCTGATCCTGATCGGCGTCTTCCTGCTGCTGCAGCTCGCACCGGGCGACACGGTCGACGCGATGATGGCGCAGATGGGCGGCGGCGATGCGGCCACCGCGCGCGAGCTGCGCCGCTTCTACGGCCTCGATGTCTCCGTCCCCGTGCAGCTCGCCAACTATCTGTGGCGGCTGGTGCGGCTCGACCTCGGCTTCTCCGCGATCTACGGCAAGCCGGTTGCGAGCGTGATCCTGGAACGACTGCCGCCGACGCTGCTGCTGATGACATCGGCGCTGTCGTTCGCGTTCTTCTTCGGCCTCGTGTTCGGCGTCATCGCAGCGCGGGGCGTCAACCGCTGGCCGGATACGCTGATCTCGACGGTCGGCCTGATCTTCTACGCCACGCCTTCGTTCTGGTTCGGGCTGATGGCCATCGTCGTGTTCTCGATCTATCTGCAATGGCTGCCGGCCGGCGGCTTCGAGGACATCGGAACGGTCAGCACCGGGCTGTGGCGCGTGCTCGACATTGCGAGCCATCTGGTGCTGCCGTCACTGACGCTCGGCCTGATCTTCCTCGCGATCTATCTGCGCATCATGCGCGCCTCGATGCTGGAGGTTCTGAACCTCGATTTCATCCGTACGGCGCGGGCCAAAGGCCTCGACGAGACCCGCATCATCACCCGCCACGTGCTGCGCAATGCGCTGCTGCCGATGGTGACGCTGATCGGGCTGCAGGCCGGCACGATGCTCGGGGGATCGGTGGTGGTCGAGACCGTGTTCTCGCTGCCCGGCCTCGGGCGGCTCGCCTACGAATCTGTCGTTCAGCGCGATCTCAACACCCTGCTCGGCATCGTCTTCGTCTCGGCGCTGCTGGTGATCGCGGTCAACTTCATCACCGACCTGCTCTATGCGCGGCTCGATCCGCGCATCACGGCGGAGAACTAGCATGGATGCGGTCAAACGCTACTTCCGCAGTCCCGCCGCGGTCCTGGGCCTCGTGCTGCTCCTGATCATCATCGGCATGGCGCTCAGCGCCGGTTATTTCTATCCGCGCGATCCGCTCGCGCTTGCCGGTCGGCCCTTGGTATGGCCGTTCGCCAATCCGCGCTTCCTGCTCGGCACCGACAATTCGGGCCGCGACATCGCTGCCCAGATCTTTCACGGCGCCCGCATCTCGCTCTTGATCGGCGGCGTCGCCACGCTGATCGCGGTCACGATCGGCGTACTGGTCGGCGCGCTCGCAGGCTATTACGGCGGCTGGATCGACAACGTGCTGATGCGCATCACCGAGGCCTTCCAGACGCTGCCGAACTTCGTGCTGCTGCTGGTGCTGGTCGCCGTGTTCGGCTCGACCTTGACCACGGTCACGATCGCCGTCGGCATTGTGTCCTGGCCGGCGCCGGCACGGCTGACGCGGGCGGAATTCCTGTCGCTGCGCAGCCGCGAGTTCGTCCAGGCAGGCCGCACGCTCGGCATGCGTGATGCGCAGCTGATCCTGCGCGAGATCCTGCCCAACGCCCTGCCGCCGGTCATCGTCTATGCCGGTGTGGTGATGGCGGTCGCGATCCTCCTGGAAAGCGCGCTCGCCTTCCTGCGGCTGTCCGATGCCAACGTCGCCTCCTGGGGCAATCTGATCGGCCTCGGACGCGACGTGCTGCGCGTGCAATGGTACGTCTCGGCGATCCCCGGCGTCGCCATCCTGATCACGGTGCTCGCGGTGTCGCTGGTCGGCCAGGGCCTCAACGATGCGCTGAATCCGCGGCTGAAGCAGCGATGAGTTCGACCGATCCCATTCTCACCGTCGACCGCCTGAGCGTCCGCCTGCCAAAAGGCGCGGACCGCACCCATGCGATCTCCGAGGTCTCGCTATCGGTCGCCGAGAACGAGATCGTCTGCATCGTCGGCGAATCCGGCTCCGGCAAGTCGATGATGGCCAACACCATCATGCGGCTGCTGCCTGACGGCGTGACCACCGACGGCGGCCGCCTGCTGTTCGCCGGCCGCGATCTGTGCACAGCGTCTGCCGCAGAGATGCGCGGCATTCGCGGCGCCGAGATCGCGATGGTGTTCCAGGAGCCGATGACGGCGCTGAACCCGCTGCGCACGATCGGCGACCAGATCGGCGAGGTGCTGGAGATCCATACCGAGCTGACGAAGGCCGAGATCAAGTCGCGCGTCTCGTCGCTGCTGACCGACGTCAACATCCCCGATCCGGCACGCGCGGCCAAGGCGTATCCGCACGAGCTGTCCGGCGGCCAGCGCCAGCGCGCGATGATTGCCATGGCGCTCGCGCTCGATCCGAAGCTGTTGATCGCGGACGAGCCGACTACGGCGCTCGACGTGACGACGCAGGCGCAGATCCTCAAGCTGATCCGCGAGCTGCAACAGCGGCGCAGAACCGCCGTGCTGTTCATCACGCACGATTTCGGCGTGGTCGCCGAGATTGCCGACCGCGTCGTGGTGATGCAGCAGGGCGTTGTTGTCGAGCACGGTCCGGCGCGCGACGTGCTGCGACATCCGCAGCACCCGTACACACAGCAACTCATCGCGGCGGTCCCTCCCGTCGCGGCCCCCCCTCCGCGCCAGCTATCAGACGAGACCATTCTGGCGCTGTCCGGCGTCACCAAGACCTACCGCACCGGCGGCTTCCTCGGCCGGGGCGAGCGTGTCACCCATGCCGTGAAGGACGTCTCGCTGACGCTGCCCAAGGGCGCCACGCTCGGCATCGTCGGCGAATCCGGCTCCGGCAAGTCGACACTCGCCCGCTGCATCATCCGCCTGCTCGATCCCGATGCCGGATCGATCTTGCTCGATGGCCAGGACTGGGCCCGCCTCTCGCGCACCGAGATTCGCGGCCGCACCCAGCAGATGCAGATGGTGTTTCAGGATCCCTTCGCCTCGCTCAACCCGCGCCGCAAGGCCGTCGAGCTGGTCGCGCAAGGTCCGATCATCCACGGCACGCCCAGAGATCAGGCGCTCGCCGAGGCGCGCGAGCTGTTCGAGCTGGTGGGTCTCGACCCATCGGCAGCAAATCGCTTCCCACACGAATTCTCCGGCGGTCAGCGCCAGCGCATCGGCCTCGCCCGCGCGCTGGCGCTGAAGCCCGCGGTGCTGGTCGCCGACGAGCCGGTGTCTGCGCTCGACGTGTCCGTGCAGGCGCAGGTGCTGCGCCTGCTCACCGACCTGCGCGCGCGGCTCGGCCTGTCGATCATCTTCATCACCCACGACCTGCGCGTGGCCGCGCAGATCTGCGATCTCGTCGCCGTGATGAAGGACGGCGTGGTCGTCGAGCACGGCCTGACAGGCGACGTGTTCGGCAGCCCTCAGCATTCCTACACGCAGGCCCTGCTCGCGGCCATTCCGGGCGGCGACTTCGCCCGGACGCCACAGGGCTGACGCGCTACGCGATTTCGCGCGCGTCGCGATAGCGGTACAGCAGCAGCATCAGCGGTGCGAACGGCCGCAGCAGCGCATGCGCGGGAATGGTGACCGGCTCCGTGAACGGCAGCGCCAGCTCTCCTGCGGGCACCCCTTGCACGGCCTTCGCGAGCTCGGCGCCGAGCGGGATCGTCAGCGCGACCGCGCGCCCGTTGCATCCGGTCCAGCCATAGGCATCGGGACCAAGACGGTGGATGCGCGGCATGTAGTCGGTGGTCATACCGACATAGCCGTTCCAGACATAGTCGAACTTGACGTCACCGATCTGCGGCCACAGCCGCTGCAGACGTTCGGCGACCCTCGCCTTCAGCCGCTCGGCCTTGTTGCCGGGCCCGATCACGGCGCCGCCGGTCACCAGCCGGTTGCGCGCGTCATAACGGGCGAAATACAGCTCGCCATGGGTGTCGGACATCGCCTGGCGCGATGGGATGATCGTCTTGCGCACATTGTCCGACAGCGGCTGCGTCGCCATCTGCCACGACAGTACCGGCATCACCTCATGCGCGATGTCAGGCGCGAGCGCCTTTGAGAACTCGCCACTATAGGCATTGCTCGCCAGCACCAGCGCACGCGCCGACAGCTCTCCTTGCGCGGTGCGGACGACCCAGCGATCGCCGTGCCGGGCGAAATCGATCACCGGGGAACGTGCGTAGATCCGGCCGCCCAGGCCGAGCACGGTGCGCGCGAGCCCGCGCGCCAGCGCGAGCGGATTGATGTGCCCGCCCATCCTGTTCCAGAAGCCACCATGCCACGCATCCGAGCCGAGCATGTCGCGCGCCTGATCGCGCGACAGCAGCTCGACCGGCGCGCCGAATTTCGACCACTGCCTGAACCGGCGCTCGGCGATCTTGATACGGCCGGGCGAGTGCACAGGCTGCACCCAGCCGGCCTGCTCCTGCTCGGCGTCGATGTTGTAGCGCTTGACGGTATCGAACAGAGTCTGAGCACTGTCGCGCAGCATCGCGACGAAGCGCTCGCCGGCCGCGCCGTGACGCGCGATGAGATCCTCCGGATCGGGCCGCGACAGTGTTGGGATCACCTGGCCGTTATTGCGGCCCGAGGCGCCCCAGCCGGGCTCCATCGCCTCGACGATGGCGGCATCGACCCCGGCCTCGCGCAGATGCAGCGCCGTCGACAGGCCGGTGAAGCCGCCGCCGATGATGACCACATCGGCCTGCTGGCTGCCCTGCAGCACCGGCAACTCCGGCCCGGGCGGGGTCTGGGCCGCCCACAGGGAAGGAGGCCATTGAACGTGATCCCTGGTCGTGCTCATCGCGACAGCTCATTTCTGCTTATCGATCAGCCTCGCGGAGATCGATCTTGCCTTGCGCCCGGCGGCCGTTGGCGCCGGTTGCGGCGCATGGGTCGATTGGGCATAGTTCGGCCGCCAATATGCCAAGTTCGCTGCAAGGAGACAAACGCGTGGCCCTCAAGAACGTCATCGGTATCGATCACGCTGTGGTCGTGGTGAAGGAGCTCGACGCGGCCGCCGAGACCTGGAAGCGGCTCGGCTTCACGCTGTCGCCCCGCGGCACGCACAGCGCCAAGATGGGGTCCGGCAATTACACCATCATGCTCGATCCGGATTACATCGAGCTGCTCGGCATCCTCGCCGAGACGGACCACAATGTGCCGACGCGCAACTTCCTCGCCCAGCGCGGTGAAGGCATCGAGCGCATTGCCTTTACCGCCGTCGATTCCGCGGCCGGTGCCGAGGAGATCCGTGCCAAGGGTTTCGAGCCGATCGGGCCGATCGACTTCGAGCGTCCGGTGCCGCTGCCGGATGGCACGATCTCGGCCGCCAAATTTCGCGTGTTCCAGTGGCCCGTCGTGGAGGCGCCGGGTGGCCTGCGCATCTTCGCCTGCCAGCACAAGACCCGCGAGACGGTCTGGATCCCCGAGCTGATGAGCCACGCCAACGCGGCCAAGCAGCTGAAGCAGGCGCTGATCGTGACGCCGGATCCGGCCAAGGACGCCGCGCATCTGTCGCGGCTGATCGATCGCGACGGACGCCGCGACGCCGATGGCGCGGTGACGGTGCCCTCTGGCGGCGACCGTGCCGATTTCGTCTTCCTGACCCGGGATCAGCTGGCAGCACGTTATCCCGGCGTTTCGCTGAGCGGTTTGCCGGAGCGCGGCGGCGCCGGCCTCGTGCTGGCCTCGCATGATCTGGCGAAGACGGAGAAGGCTCTGGGCGCCACGGCGGTACGCAGCGGAACGAGCATCGTCGTGCCGCCGGCTTCGGCCACCGGCACCCTGCTCGCCTTCGTCGCCGGTTAGCGCCGGGACGTTGCGGCCGCGCCCATCGCGGCCGCCTTTATCTTATTCCGCTGGCTGGAACATGGCCGGACGACCGCGCTGGCTGTCGAGCCAGCCCACGAGCCGATCCATCAGGCCGCCGCCGCTCGACTCCGACGGCTGAGCCGACGACACGAACGGATCGCAGTGACACTTGGCTCCGCCCGCGCGCGCCATCTTCGCCACCGCCTCGGTCATCGCCGGCGCGCCGCAGGTGTAGACGACGTCGTTCGGGGAGATCTCAGGCATGTGCTCGGTCGGGCGGCCGCTACGAATCGCCGGCGAGACGTTTTGCGGCTCCGAGACGATCGGAATGATCTTGACGTTCGGAAACCGCGCCAGCCGGCACAGCGCCTGGTGCATGTAGAACGACTGCAGCGTGCGTGACACCACGATGAACACGATTTCGCGCTTCGGATTCTCGGTGATGGCGGCGACCGCGATCGCCCACATCGGCGCAAAACCGGTGCCGCTCGCGACCAGGATGATCCGGCCACGATGCTTCTGCCGGAAGAACGCGGTGCCGAGCGGCGCCGTCAGCTTGACACGGTGGCCGACCTGAATGTCGCGGCCGAGCGCCGACGACACCAGACCGTCCTTCAGGATGCGGATGTGAAGATAGAGTAGATGGCTGTCGGGGGCGCCGACCATCGGATAGGTCGGGCTGTAGCAGCGCGTCGGAAAACCGCGATACTGCACCTTGGCATATTGTCCGGGAAAGAAGCGCAGCGGCTTCGGCATCTCGATGGTGACGCCGACGACGTCGGGCGCAAGACGAACGAGATCGCCGACCTCGCAATTCATCGTCACCGTCTCCGGCACCGGCTCGGTGATGATCTTCAGGTCCGACACCACGCGCGCCTGGCAGGCATGCGCCATGTCGCCTTCCATGCCGCCGAACAGCTTGCCGTCGACGACCGTCACCTTGCAGGAGCCACAGATTCCGCTGCGGCAGTCATGGGGCAGATCCACGCCACTGTTGATGGCGCCGTCGAGCAGGATATCGCCCACATTCGCGTAGAACGTTTCCCTGTTGTACTGGATTTTGCAAATCTTACCCATCACTGCACCTCAAGTCGCATCGGCCGGATCTGCCTCGTATGTCGGATCTGGGTGTGGTCGAACGCTGCGACTCGCATGAAGACACCGTTCTTGATCGGTACGTCGTACTTGCTTTTCGTGTCCATTTTGCGGGCGATTTCGAGCGTCCAGTGGCCCGCCGCCCAACGTGCGGCACAGCGGATGTCGGCGCGATCACCGGTGAACTCACCGCTGACGAGAACACCCGGCACCACGGTCCCGATCGGCGTCTGCGCGTCCGCCTCGGCGGAATACGGCACGGACTCAGCTTCAGTCATGAACCAGCGCGCACCTTCGCTCTCGCCGATGTTGGGATCGAGATTGATCTCGCCCATCGCTGCCGTCATCGCGGCCACGTCCTTCGGAAGGCGCTTCGGTCTCACGCCCCGATTTCCCAGTCTGGCAGCCTCCCTGTCGATCACGAAATTGTCCGAATAGTTCGCGGTGCCCGGGTCGGGGGCAAAGCCGCCTTTGTACGGCGCAAGCCCCTTGATCTGATCCGGCGTGGGCTCGGCCGGCGGACCGAAATGATTGTCGTCCATCCATCCGGTCGGCCCGCCGCTCGTCGCCTTCCACAACCACGCATCGGCATAAAGATTCGGTGCGGGCGTGTAATGAATGCCACGCCCCGACAGCGTCGCCGGCTTGTCCGGCATCGGCTGCGAGCTCATGTGGAAAGTTCGGTCAGCGGCCAAAGTGATCGGCAGCGTGGTGAACAGCAGCGAGAACTTGTCCTCGCTGTAGTCGTTCTCGTCGCCTTTCTCGAAGCCGTTATGCAGCAGATGCCAGCCGTCGGCCTTCTTGATCAGCGGCAGCTGCTTCAGCGAACGCGTCGGATCCTCCCAGATCACCAGGAAGTAGACCCAGGTCCCATCATGCGCCGCCTTGATCCACACCTTCGACTCGCCGGTGCCGTCGAAATTGTCGCCCTGGTTGGTCGTCACCATGTGCGGCTGGATGTTGCGCCAGACGCGATCGGACGAATCGCCGTCGAGCGTCGGCGCATCCGATGTCGCGATTCGATACACCGTGACAGTATCCTCGGCGTAGTAGTCGGCCGCGAACATCGCCGAGCCGATCACGATCGCCGCAGCCGTCGCGACCATGAAGGGATTGGCCTGAAAGCTGGGATTGCGACGCCGGGAATTACCCTTCCCCGGCGCCGGCGGACGCATGCGGCCGGCGGGCATGCGCGGCTCGGGTCGTCCACGCATCGGCTCCTCCATGCGCCGCGGCGCAGGCATCGGTTCACGCGCGCCGGGCCGCGCGGCAGGCGCAGGTTTCCTCGGCGGGGCCTCCGCCTCCTCCAGCTTCTCGGACTGCTCGACCAGCATGGTCAGAAGCTCGACCGGATCGAGCTTCGGCGGCGGCGGCGGCAAGGGTGCAGGACGGAACACGCGATAGAGCTGCATCTTTCCACCGATGCTGAAGTGAACCAGAACGTGCAGCACCACGAACACCGGGATGACCCAGGTCGCATACCAATGGATCATCATGGTGACGTAGCCCGACGCCACGCCGAAGAACAGCAGGCCGCCGGTGACGATCAGCAGCGCCATCGCGATGAAGAGCACCCAATGCAGCATCACACTGATCGAGCCCAGTCGCGCGGGCCGCCGGCCGAGCAGACCTTTGAAGCGCATCTTGTCGATGGCGACGCGCCGGCCGAGTCCGGATTTCGCGATGTAGATCATGTAAGCGACGGCCACGCTCGCGAGCACGACTCCGGCGGGCATGTGCCACGTCCAGGTCCGATGCCGCGGCAGCAGCCAATCGAGATTGTTTGCGATCCAGGCATGCCCGGGCGCTTCGGTGGCCATGCGAAGCCCCGTCAGGAACGCGATCACGGTCGCGGCCACGAGGGTCCAGTGCAGCAGGATCGTGCCGTAATCAGTCTTTCTGATTTTCATGCGCGCGCTCCCTGACCTCTGCGCACGCAATCTGCGCGACTCACCGTGGACTCGGTGACCAACTTCCGCTTCAGCGGGCCACTCCCGCACTGGATGGCCGAATACGCACCGCTGATATGCGCCCCCCGCTCCAAATGCATTCCCGCATCACGCGCCCCGATGATGGTGATGTAGTCCAACAACTGTTCGTCCCCCGGATACTCTCAGTGACAACTCTTTCGCCTGACTTCGGCGTCGACCACGCCGTCCTCCATGCCGCCCGTTGCCACGCTACGATACGACGCGCCCCCTTGGATCACGTCCATGATGGTCAGTTGTTGCGCTCCGGGCCGGTGACGGGTTGCTCGGATCGCACGGAAACTGGCCGCTTTGCCCTCCCCTGGTTTGTTCGACCATCGCCTCAGAGCGACCGACCAAAACACTGAGCACGCGCGTTCGTTGAAAGAACGCATTGACCCTGCAGACAATGAGTGATGGTCGCGCTTCTCGAGCTGGTGCGCGAAGATGACTGTCCATGTCTTGCCGCCGTCGCCATGGTCGTCCTCCGCACCGTCGTCGCAATCCGCATGCTGGTGATGACAACGCCACCGCGTTGCACCGCAGGAAGATTTATTCGGCTTCGTGGCGTCATTCGGCCCGGACCACGGCCAATGAGCGCAGAACCAAGGTGATAGCCGGACGAATGTGTGACGCGCGTTGCGCGCGAGTAGTCGCGTGGAACCGCAACCATCGAAAATCACGCACAGAATTCGGAGCGCGCCCGAGACGGCGGCGTGTGCCGCATTTTCCAGCAACCAGTCTCGCGCGTTGCCGCTTCCCGAAGATTTTCTCCCGCAGCGTGTGACAGAAACGGCCGTGTGTCTCATTGTTGCCGGAAAATCGTCGGCATCGACTGTCAAGAGCGCTGATTGAAGCACTAGCCTTGGGAGACGCGCCTGGATGAGTCTGGCTCAAGACCGCCCCCGAAACAAAGCCGCGGCTGCCCTCACCGACCTTCTCTCGGGAAGCGACGATCCGGTCACGCGCGGATTGCGCCAGGCGGTTCGGCGCATGGCGGGCATCGGCGTGTTCAGCGGCGTGATCAACATCCTGATGCTGTCGGGCTCGGTCTACATGATGCAGGTCAATGATCGCGTCGTTCCGAGCAAGAACCTTGCGACCCTCATCGGCCTGTCGGTGATGATTCTGGCGGCGTATTTAATCCAGGGCTATTTCGACGCGCTGCGCTCGCGCATGCTGTGTCGGGTGGCAACCGTGTTCGATGCGAGCCTGCAGGACGCGATCCACCACGCTCTGGCCACACTGCCTCTGCGCGGCACCAAGCCGATGATGATGCAGCAGCCGCTGCGCGACCTCGATCAGTTGCGCGCCTTCATGTCGAGCATGGGGCCCACGGCTTTTCTCGACATGCCGTGGATTCCGATCTTCCTGATCGGCATGTTCCTGTTTCATCCGCTGATCGGCATCACCGCCATCATCGGCACAGCGGCCATCATCTCGATGACTCTGATCACCGATCGGCTGTCGAAACAGGCGAGCAAATCCGCCAGTGACACCAGCGCGGCGCGGCAGGTGCTCGCCGATGCCACCCAACGCAATGCGGAGGTGATTCGCGCGCTCGGCATGCTCGATCGCTTCTCGGCGCGCTGGAACGCGGTCAACGAAAAGTACCTGAAGGACAATATCCGCGCCAGCGACGTCTATTCGAACCTCGGCGCGGCGGCGAAAGTGCTGCGCTACATTCTGCAGTCGGGCATGCTCGGCATCGGTGCCGCGCTGGTCGTCTCCGAGCAGGCGTCGGGCGGCGTGATGATGGCCTCGTCGATCTTGATGGGACGCGCGCTTGCTCCAATCGAAATCGCACTCGGCAGCTGGAAGCAGCTGGTCGCGGCGCGCCAGGGCATCGCGCGCCTGCGCGATGTCTGCAGGGCCACCGCCAAGCCCGAAGCGCCTCCGGTCGCATTGCCGCGCCCCTGTCGGGAGCTTTCGGTTCAGGAGCTCACGGTCGCCGCCCCCGGCACTGATCGTCCGATCGTTCATAACGTGTCATTCGCGATCAAGGCCGGCACAGGTCTCGCGCTGCTCGGAGCCAGCGCATCCGGCAAGACCTCGCTCTCCAAGGCGCTGGTCGGCATCTGGCCCGCACTCAACGGCAGCGTCCGCCTCGATGGCGCCGCGCTCGACCAGTGGAGCAACGAGGATCTCGGCCGTCACATCGGCTATCTGCCGCAGGACGTCGCGCTGTTCGATGGCAGCATCGCCGACAACATCTGCCGCTTTGATGAGAATGCGAGCTCCGATGCCATTCTGAAGGCAGCGCAGATCGCGGGCGTGCACGACATCATCCTGCGGCTGCCGGAAGGCTACTCGACGCGAATCGGCCAGGGCGGAATGTCGCTGTCCGCCGGCCAGCGGCAACGGGTCGGCCTGGCGCGTGCCGTGTACGGCGATCCGTTCCTGATCGTGCTCGACGAACCCAACGCGAATCTGGACACCGACGGCGAGAATGCGCTCAGCCGCGCCATTCAGATCATGCGGCAGCAGAACCAGAGCATCGTCATCGTCATCTCGCATCGGCCGAGCGCGCTGAACGCATTGAACATGGCGCTGGTGCTGTACGAGGGCAAGGCGATCGCCTTCGGTCCGTGCCAGGAGATCTTCGCCCGCGTCGCCGGCGCCAAGGCACCCGCCGGGCCTGCCGTCACGCATGCCGCTGCGGCCCCCCGGGTCGCCGCTCCGGCAGCACCAAATCCGAACGCCAGAATGCTTCGTCGCGCCGCCCCAGCAGAAAGCGCTTGATCAATGAAACACATCAACGACTTCAGGCCATTCGACGATGAGGACTATGTGCGACCGAAGACCCGCGCCGTAGG
>NZ_CAFI01000183.1 GCF_000239775.1 Bradyrhizobium sp. ORS 375 | reverse complement strand
AGCGGGCTGCTAGATGTCGCCGTAGGCGCGCTGCTCGGGCGCCTTCGGCCCCTTGCCGTAGCCGAAGATCATGAACAGCGCGCCGATGATCGACAGGTTCTTCAGCGCGTCGATCAGCGCCTTGACGTTGTCGGGCGGCGCCTGGTTCCAGAAATCGTGGAAGTAGTAGATCGTCGCGCCGACGAAGATGATCATCAGGGCAGAGAAGAACCGGCCGAGAAAGTTCAGCGCGATCATCAATCCCGCGAGTATCTCGAAGCCGCCGGCGGCGATCGCGAGGATCTGCGGCATCTGCATCTTGGTCGCCGCCTCGAGCTGCGCCGCATAGGGCGCGAGCAGCGCGGGGATCGTCACCTTGGTGGCGATGAGATCGGCGGTCGGCGCGATGCCGAGCAGCTTGGTCGCGCCGGAGTAGATGAAGATCACCGCGAACAGAACGCGCCCGAACGTAATGAAACCCGGCATTCTCGCCCTCGTGGATCGACTTCAAATGACATGGTGCCGGCAGGCCGGCGGGATGTGTGACATCGCGAACGCTTTTCAACAATAAAGGCGGGCGGAATGCGACCGAAACCGGACGAATTCCGCCACACTTCGATCACGTCAGGTCGATCACGCAAACAGCGTCGGCTGCGCCCTCCCCGCCCGCTCCTGCGCCTCGACGGCGGCCACCGCCGTCATGTTGAGAATGCCACGCGCCGTCACCGACGGCGTCAGGATATGCGCCGGCCGCGCCGGGCCGATCAGGATCGGACCGACGGGAACCGCATCCGCCAGCACCTTGATCATCTGATAGGCGACGTTGGCAGCGTCGAGGTTCGGCATGATCAGCACGTTGGCCGAGCCGTCGAGATCCGAATGCGGCAGGATCGCCTTGCGGGCGGTCGCCGACAGCGCGGTGTCGCCCTGCATCTCGCCGTCGGCCTCGAGGTCCGGCCGGTGCTGCTTCAACAGCGCGGTCGCCTGGCGCATCTTGCGCGAGGACTCGGTGTCGTAGCTGCCGAAATCGGAGTGCGAGACGAAAGCGATCTTCGGCTTGATGTTGAAGCGCGTGACGTGATTTGCCGCCAGCGAGGCCATCTCGGCGAGCTCGTCCGCGGTCGGGTTCGGCCGCACCTGGGTGTCGCCGATGAAATAGGCGCCCTTGCTGGTGATGGTGAGGGCGAGCGCCGCGTAGTCGCTGACCCCCGGCATGAAGCCGATGATCTCGCGGACATGACGCAGATGGCTCATGTAGCGGCCCTCGACGCCGCAGATCATCGCATCCGCCTCGCCCCGGACCACCGCGAGCGCTGCGATGACCGTGGCATTGGTGCGCACCACCGTGCGCGCCGCATCCGGCGTCACGCCGCGGCGGCCGGCGATCTCGATGTAGCTCTGCACATAGGAGCGGTAGCGCGGATCGTCTTCCGGATTGACGAGATCGAAATCACGCCCGGCCTTGATCGACAGGCCGAAACGCTTGATGCGCGCCTCGACCACGCTCGGGCGTCCGACCAGGATCGGCCGCGCCAGCTTCTCCTCCAGCACGACTTGAGTCGCGCGCAGCACACGCTCGTCCTCGCCCTCGGCGTAGATCACGCGCACCGGCTGCGCCTTCGCTTTCGCAAACACCGGCTTCATCACGAGGCCGGAGCGGAACGCGAAGCGTTCGAGCAGCGCGGTGTATTCGTCGAAATTGGTGATCGGCCGGGTGGCGACGCCGGACTCCATCGCGGCCTTCGCCACCGCCGGCGCGATGCGCAGGATCAGGCGCGGATCAAATGGCGACGGGATCAGCGAGCCCGGGCCGAACCCCTGCGTCTCGCCGGTGTCGAAGCCGCGGCTCACAGCATCCGACGGCGGGTCCTGGGCGAGCTGCGCGATCGCATCCACCGCGGCCTGCTTCATCGCCTCGTTGATCGCAGTGGCGCCGACATCGAGCGCGCCGCGGAAGATGAACGGGAAGCAGAGAACGTTGTTGACTTGATTCGGGAAGTCCGAACGTCCGGTGCAGATCATCGCGTCGGGCCGCGCCGCGCGCGCCTCCTCCGGCATGATCTCCGGATTGGGGTTGGCGAGCGCCATGATCAGCGGCTTCTCGGCCATCTGCTTCAGCAGTTCCTGCTTCAGCACGCCGCCGGCGGACAGGCCAAGGAAGATATCCGCGCCGCCGATCACCTCGGCGAGCGTCCGCTTGTCGGTCTTCTGCGCATAGACCGCCTTCCACGGATCCATCAGCGTGTTACGGCCCTCATGCACGACGCCGTCGATGTCGCAGACCCAGATGTTCTTGCGCTGCGCGCCCATCGAAACCAACAAATTGAGGCAGGCGATCGCGGCGGCGCCTGCGCCCGACGTCACGATCTTGACCTCGGAGAGCTGCTTGCCGGCCAGCGACAGCGCGTTCTTGATCGCCGCGCCGACGATGATCGCGGTGCCGTGCTGGTCGTCATGGAAGACCGGGATCTTCATCCGCTCCTTGAGCCGCGCCTCGATCTCGAAGCACTCCGGTCCCTTGATGTCCTCGAGGTTGATGCCGCCGAAGGTCGGCTCCAGCGCCGCCACCGTCTCGACCACGCGGTCGATCGTCTCGGCGTTGATCTCGATATCGAAGACGTCGATGCCGGCGAATTTCTTGAACAGGACCGCCTTGCCTTCCATGACCGGCTTGGAGGCCAGCGGGCCGATATTGCCGAGCCCGAGCACGGCGGTGCCGTTGGAGACGACGGCCACCAGATTGGCGCGCGCGGTCAGCGACGCTGCCTCGGCGGGGTTGTTCGCGATCTCGGTGCACGCAGCGGCCACGCCCGGGGAATAGGCAAGCGCGAGGTCGCGCTGGTTGGCGAGCGGCTTGGAAGCCTGGATCTCCAGCTTGCCGGGCCGCGGCAGGCGGTGATAGGCCAGGGCTGCGGAACGAAGATCTTCAGAATAGGACGACGACATACGTGCTCCAGCGTTTCCGACCCGGATTTTTGGTCTCTTGAGTCTCGGTCAGACGTCGGTTTTTCCGGCCGGTGGAAGCGCATGTGATGCACGCTGGGCGGCTTTCATGCAACATCCGAAACCATGTCCGTCGGCATCCCGGACCAGCAATTTTCCTTTTCGCAGAAGCACATCCCTACTCCATCGATTCCCCTGAGACCATCACCCTGCTGCTGCCCAAGCCTTAGGCGGATATTTGGGCGGAGTATCTGGGCGGAGCAAATCGAATGAAACGCGTCGTGATCGGAATCCTCGTGGCGGTAACCCTTGGCGTCGGCGGCTTTGTCGGCGTCCCCTGGTATGCACAGGCCCGCGCCGAGCGCGAGGTCGAGGCGAGCTTCGCCCAGATCAGGCAGAATGGCGCCAGCGCGAGCCACGGCAAGGTCGCCTTCGACCTGTGGTCGCGCAAATTGACAATCGCCGATGTCAAGATCGAGTCGGCCGCCCAGCCGCCGGCCAGCATCAGCTTCGGCACCATCACGGCGAACGGGCTGAGCCAGCCCGACAACGGGCACGTCGCGGCTTCCAGCATCGAGGTGAGCGACGTTGCGATCGCCGGTCAGATCCCCGGCCCTGCGGCGCTGCGGGTGAGCTACAAGCTGCCCCAGATCGTGGTGAAGGATTACGCCGGTCCGGCTCGCTTCGCCACCATCCCGACCGGCAGCGGCCTGCTCGAGAGCTACCGCGCGCTGATCCAGCAATTCGTCGCGATCAACGCGAGCGCGCTGACCATTCCGCGCGCGACAGGCACCATGGAAGGCGGACCTGCCGCTGGTCCGGCGGAATTCACCTATTCCGGCTTCACCGTCGAGAACATCAAGGATGGCCGCATCGCCAGCTACAGACTCGACGAGGTGGCGTTCACGATGAGCATGCAGCAGCCGGCCAACAAGTTCGCGGCCAGCGCGGGACAGAGCGGAAAGATCGAGAAGATGCAGGGCCGCATCGCCGACATCGTTCACCGCGACATCGATGCCGGCGCATTTCTGGCCGTCCTCGATCCGGAGGCGGCCAAGGACGATAGCTCCCGCCGGATCTATGGCCGGGTGACGACGGGCGCCTACGAGGTCAGCTCGGATGCGGGTGTACGGATGCGCATGGACGGCATCTCGCTCGACGAATTCAGCGTGCGGCCATCGCGGCTGCAACTCCCCGCTCTGATTGCCGCCCTGCCCGCGTCCACCGCCGCGCAGCCCACGCCCGAGCAGGCGCGCGAGATCATGGAGAGGGTCGCCGGCCTCTATGAGGGCCTCGGCATCAGGAATGCCGAGATGCGCGGCATGGCGATCGAGACGCCGCAGGGGCCGCTCAAGCTGGCGGCGATCCGCGTCGATCTGCGCGACGGCAAGGGCGACATCGCGGTCGAAGGCTTCGACGGCAACTCGCCCAACGGTCCGGTCAAGCTCGGGCGCTTCGCGCTGAAGGGATTCGACGTTGCGAGCCTGCTGCGCTTCGCCGCGAAATACGCAGCGCAGGACGCCAAACCGGCTCCCGCGGACGCCGTCGTGCTGTTGAAGCTGCTCGACGGCGTCGAGTTGAAGGGTCTGACGGCGCCCTACAAGGCTGGCGACAAGCCGGTGCGGATCGACAACATCAGCCTCGACTGGGGCCAGTTCGTCGGACCGATTCCAACCAAGGCGCGCTTGGCCGCCAAGATGGCCGGACCGCTCGACACAGCCAATCCGGCGCTGCTGCCGCTTCTGGTCGCCGGCATCGACACCGCCGCTGTCGATGCCGATCTCGGCCTCGGCTGGACCGAGAGCGCCGGTACGTTCGCGCTGGAGCCGTTCAAACTCGAGGTCAGCAATCTCGTCGCGGCCTCCGCGAACGTGTCGCTGTCGCAGGTGCCGCGCGAGGTGTTCACGATCGACCTGCAGCAGGCGACGACCGCCGCAGCGAAGATCGAGGCGAGCGGCGTCGCCCTGACCCTCCGCGATCTCGGCGTCGTCGACGTGCTCGTCGCCAACTATGCGCGCGGTCACGCCATCCCCCGCGACGCCGCGCGCAAGGCGCTGATCGACAGCATCAAGGCCATCGGCGCCCAGGTCGCCGCCGACAACGTCGACGCGGCAAGCGCAGTTGACGCGCTCAGCCGGTTCATCGAGAGGCCACGCCAGACCTTCACGCTGAAGCTCTCTCCCCGCGCCAAGGTGCCCGCCATGCAGCTCGCCCAGCTCATCGCCATCGACCCGCCGAGCGCGCTGGCGCAGTTCAAGATCGAGGCGCAGACAGCGCCGTGACCGAGCACAAGAGGCCACATCTCTCTCCTCTCGTCATTCCGGGGCGCGCGCAGCGCGAGCCCGGAATCCATAACCACGACCACATTTGGAGAGACCGAGGTTGCTGACGCACGGACCCTCCTTCACTGGCGCCCTTTGGGAGTATGGATTCCGGGCTCGCGCTACGCGCGCCCCGGAATGACGTGCGGTGAGAGTGTGCCGCAACGCGACAACGGTATACGCGGAGCATGGCGCCCGGTGACGAAGCCCGCTGCTGGCACTTCGGGGTCAGGACACACCTCCGCGATCTCGCGGCTCATGCGCCCGAGTTATTCCGGTTCGCTCGGCCCTCTCTCATCCGAAGAGGGCGCAGGGAATGCCGGGTGCTGGCCGCAACCCATGGCCCGCCTGCGAACAAGAATGCAGGCGGCAGGTACCACAGGTTCAGCCGGTCATCCGGCATTCCCTGCGCGGTGGGCTTTTCGGCTGCTTCGCGCTCTCCCTGGTGCACCGGGCTTGTTGGCCACCATGACGACAATGCGCTTCGAGCGCCTTGCGCTTGACACCAGCGTCGGGGTGTCGAGACCACGCGACTTGACCGCCTGCACCATGCCGTTCGTCCACGCGCTGTGAGCCCGTTGCGACACGATGCAGCCACCGCCTCCCCGCCTCACGTCTCGTGACGACCGCGAACCGTCCCTCTTCATCGAGGCGGGATGGCCGGAAATGTGAGGGTGATTTGCCCGACAAGACAAGTGGATTGATTGCGGCAAACTAACACGACGGGCAGTTTGCGCATGAGAGGGATGCGGCGATTGCCCGTCGGGCAGAGTGGCGCGACAACGACCTACACGGCCGTCAACGACGTCGCGGCGTAATGCAGGATGTAAGGCTTGCTGTCAGGTTTCCCGGGCGGTCGCTCAGACCCGAAAAAGGCAACATAACAATCGTAACCGCCGATCTCCGGCTCAAACCAGCAGTGAACGACGACGCCGTATTCAGGCCCGCCGTCCTGACGGCCATCGTAGCGGACGTCCGTTCCCGGCGGGAGGTAGCGGTCAGGAACGCCTCGCGCGTTAGACATGGTCGGTTCTCATCCCGGGCTCATCACGCGCAAGCTCGGCACATTTCAGGTCACGGTTCATCAGGAACGGCGACCCATCATCGGAATTCAACGATCGTCGATCAATGAGCATCTGTGTCCCTCGAGAGATCACGCGGTATGGGTCCCGGCGTTCGCCGGGACGACGGCTGTGCATGTCGCGCGATGGAAGCTTACAAGGATCGCTGCGTCCACATCGGCGATAAGCTCCCGACAATGTCCACCACCTCCGATGTCGTCCCGGCGAACGCCGGGACCCCTAACCACAGGATGTCGTTTGAAGCAGGATGGTCGCTCACAGCAGCTCTTCGCGACATCTTTCCGTCATTGTCGATTCCGGGTTCGGTGCTGCGCCCACACGCTTATTCTTATTGCTTTGCTGGCGCGAGACGACAGCGGAACGCTGCAGCAACAATGTTGCCCTCTGCGTTGGGGGTCAGTTTAGGCCAGCGGGCATTCGCGGCGATCCAAACTCATTCGATTCAAACGCGAGCGATCGGGCGCCCATCGCACACAGCTCATCCGCCGCCGCAGTGTCCTATCTTCATGCACGCTTAGGCTGCACCTTATCATGATACAGTAATCATTGCTTAACCCGATACCCTCTATCGTGGAAACTACGGGAAACAATCGGCGACGCGGTAACGGCCTGCTGTCCGGATCGACAGTGGTGACTGACGCCCGGGAACGCCGAGATGGCCAATATCTGTCAAACGAGTGTGAGGGGTCATGCTGCAGGGCCTGGTGCTTCGCTTCGCACGGGATCGCAGAGCCAACGTCGCGATCATCTTCGCGCTGACCCTGGTGCCGACGATCTACCTGGCGGGCATGGCGCTCGACTATACGCAGGCGTTGCGCAAGCAGGGACAGCTCGACGCCGCCGCCGATGCCGCGGCGATCGCCGCCGTCAGGCCGGCGATGCTGACGGTGACCGACGCCAACACCGTGAAAGCCACCGCGGCGGCTGTGTTCGCGGCCAAGGCCAACATGCCGGGCCTGACCGCGGTGCCCACTCCCGACATCACCGTCACGGACTCCGGGCTGAAGCGCACCATCAAGGTGTCCTACGTGGCGCAATCGATCAACAATTTCCCCTCCGTGCTCGGCGCGCCGTCGTGGAAGGTGCAGGGCTCGGCGACCGCCGAGGCGTCCAGCGCGCCCAACATGAACTTCTATCTGCTGCTGGACGACTCGCCGTCGATGGCCATTGCCGCCACCCAGAACGACATCAACGCGCTGATCACGGCCACCGCCAAGCAGCCAGGGGGATCGAAGAGCTGCGCTTTCGCCTGCCATGAAACGAACCCGCAACTCGACAGCGGAGCCAATTCGTCGACCAAGGACAATCTCAGCGTCGCGCGGGCGAACAACATCACGCTGCGGATCGACCTCGTCGTCAACGCGGTCAAGCAGCTGCTGATCGGCCCCTGGTCTTGTCTGCAATCGGGCGTCTCCGGCGGAGTCATGCAGTGCATGTCGGCCATCAACAGCACCACCTACAAGGCCGGCATCTACACCTTCGACTACAATCTGAACACGATCCAGACGCTGACCTCGCCGTCGGCTGCCGGCACCAAGATCTCGAATATCCAGCTGATGACGGTCGACCATCAGAACTGCGTCACGACCGCGATCTGCAACACCGACTTCGGGACCGACATCTCCGGCGCGCTCACGAGCCTCAACGCCATCATGCCCGCCCCGGGCTCCGGGACCAATCAGTCCGGCGACACGCCGCAGGAAGTGGTGTTCCTGGTGACCGATGGCGTCGAGGACAAGCTGATCGCCAAGACCGCGACCTGCGACCCGAACGCGACCTATCCGCTCCCCTCGGCGGGAACGCAGGTGCGCTGCCAGCAGCCGCTCAACACCGCGGCCTGTGACACCATCAAGAACCGGGGCATCCGCATCGCGATCCTCTACACCGAGTATCTGCAGCTGAGCGACAGCTGGTACAACAGCCGTATCGCGCAGTTCAACAATCCATCCTCGTCGACCGGCGCGATCGCGCAGCGGCTGCAGTCCTGCGCCTCACCCGGCCTGTTCGCGAACGTGCAGACCGGCGGCGACATCTCGACCGCATTGACCAATCTCTTCCTCAAGGTCGCATCGAGCACCGCGAGCCTCGTGCAGTAGGGTCACGCCATGACAACGCCCGCAGCAGCATCGGAGACAGGTCGCGACGTCAGTTGCGCCGCCTTCGTCAGGGACAGTCGAGGCGCGACGGCGGTCGAGTTCGGGCTCGTGGCCGCGCCCTTCCTCGCCCTGGTCGTCGCGCTGATTCAGACCTTCCTGGTCTTCTTCGCCCAGCAGTTGCTCGAAGCCGTCGTGCAGCAATCGGCGCGTCTCGTGATGACCGGGCAGGTGCAGACCCAGAATCTGAGCCAGGACGCCTTCAAGCAGGAGGTCTGCAAGAAGATTCGCATCTTCTTCAACTGCGGCGGGCTGATGGTCGATCTCCAGGTGGCCAATGGATGGTCCTCGGCGAATACGGGCATGCCGTCGCTGACCTTCAACAGCCAGGGCCAGGTTACCAATAACTGGAGCTACAATCCGGGCGGCGCCGGCGACATCGTCGTTCTCAGGGTGATGTATGTCTGGCCGGTGATGCTCGGCCCGCTCGGCTTCAATTTGTCGAACATCTCGACCGGCAACCGCCTGATCATGGGCACCGCCGCCTTCCAGAATGAGCCGTCGCTGTGAGAGGACCGAACATGCTCGCCAGTCTGACATCCCGCGCGCGCACGCTGTACGCCGATGACGATGCCGTGGCCGCCACCGAGTTCGCCATCGTGCTGCCGTTCATGCTGACGCTGTTGCTGGGCGGGGTCGAGCTCGGCAACGGGCTCGCCATCGGCGTCAAGGTCAGCGAGACCTCGCACAGCGTCGCCGACATGGTGGCGCAGAACACCCAGATCACCGCGGCGCAGATGCAGAACATCCTGCTGGCTTCGACCTCGATCATGGCCCCCTATGCGGTGACCGAGGCCGGCGGCAACTCGCTGATGACGGTGACGGTCTCCGAAGTCTCGACCGACGCCAACGGCAACGCGACGGTGCAATGGAGCACATCGACCAAAACCGGCGCCGCAAGGGCCGTCGGCCAGAGGATGACGCTGTCGGCGTTCACCAGCACCAACCCCGTCAACGCCAACATCTCGCTCATCCTGGGCGAGGTCTCGTATACCTATAAGCCCAATCTCGGATCGGGCGTGACCGGCCCGGTGACGATTTCCGACAGCTACTATCTGTTTCCGCGCTGCTCGACCAACAGCCCGGCGACGCAGAGCAATCCCCCCTATTACGACGTCAAATGGCCGGCGTCGGCGAACTGCACCTGCATCCAGCATCTGCGGCAGAAGAGCTGCTAGGCTGGGCGGGCCAGCCGTTTCTCGAAGCAGACCGCCTCGGGCCGGCCGACATATCTGCCGTAGTTCGGGATGCGGCGGTAGAGGTGGCGCTCGTAGAACCCCAGGGCACGCGCATTGACGAGCCGTGTCTCCAGCCGGACCGCGTCGTAGCCGAACTCTGCGGCCGATTTTTCCAGATGGCCGAGGATCGCGGCGCCGACCCTTCGCGTGCCCGGGCGTGCATACATGCGCTTGATCTCGGCGATCCCGTGCTCCAACGGGCGCAGCGCGCCGCAGCCGACCGCCTGCCCGGCTGCATCGCGGGCGATCACGAAGCAGGCCCGCGGCCCGCGCACGTCATCGGGGTCGAAGGACGACCGGCCGCTGTCGCCGGTGATGTGAGAAAGCGCCGCGGACAGCTCCGCGATCAAGGCTTCGGCCTCCGCGGACGCCGGGTCTTCCGCTGAGATCTTCAACATGCAGGGATATGCGACGCCATCATCGGGGTGTCGTATCACACCGATCGGCGGACCGGCCAGCCGCGGCGATGCGGACGGCGCAGGCCGATTTGCGGCGTTCCGAGCGTTGCGGTACCGTCGCGTGTCGTCCCGCGGATTGATCACGCCATGCCCGACCTTCACACGCTTGTTCTGTTCCTCTCGGCCGCTCTGGTCGTCGCACTGACGCCGGGCCCGGGCATCTTCTACATCGTCGCACGGACGCTGGCGGGCGGGCGCCGTGAAGGGCTGGCGTCCAGCATCGGTCTCGGCCTCGGCGGCCTCGTTCACGTGGTCGCCGGCGCCGTCGGGCTGTCGGCGCTGGTGATGGCGAGCGCCGAGGCGTTCACCGTGCTGAAGGTCGCGGGCGCAGGCTACTTGATCTGGCTCGGCGTGAAGACCTGGCGCGAGGCGCGGGTCGCTGAGCCTGCGGAGGTGACCACGACCGGCAGCCCGCGCGCGTTCCGCGAGGGCATCCTTGTCGAAGCGCTCAATCCGAAGACGGCGGCGTTCTTCCTCGCCTTCATCCCGCAATTCATCGATCCCGCCGGCCAGGTCGCGATACAGTTCGTCGTACTCGGGCTGATCTCGGTCACGCTGAACACCACGGTCGATCTGGTCGTGACGTTCTGGGCCGCCAAGGCGCGGCATGGTCTCGTCACACGCCCGAGTGTCGTGACGCGGATGCGGCAGGCTTCGGGCGCGGTGATGTGCGGGCTCGGCGGTGTGCTGCTGCTGGCGCGGCGGGCGAACTGACCTGGCCCGCCACGCCAGCGGATCACCCTACTCCAGCTCGATCGCCTGGTAGGTGCCGGTCTCGTCGAGCGCCGTGCCCCAGATCTTGTGCGAGGCCTGGTGCTCGGCGCGTCCGAAGGAGAGCTTGCTGCCGAGGCCGAGATCGATGCTCTGCATCGACTCAAGCGTGTCGACCAGCCGCTCGGTGTCGAGCGGCGTCGTCTGCTTCAGCGCCTGGATCAGGATGCTTGCCGAGATGAAGCCTTCCAGCGAGGTGTAGTCCGGCGCCTCGCCCGGGAAGTATTTATCCAGCGCCGTCTTGTAGTCGAGCACGAGGCTCGAATAGCCGGCGACCGAGGGAACACCCTGGGTCACGATGACGCCATTGGTATACTTCGCGCCCAGGAGCTTCAGCTCGGCGGCCAGCGACGTGGAGCCGACGGCCGAGATGTTGGCATAGATCAATCCCGGAACCGCGTCGTGGGTCTTCTCGATGAATTTCGCGGCTGCGCGATCCGTCGCGATCATGATGACGGCCTTAATCGGCGGCTTGGTCTGCGCCTTGAGCTTGCCGACGGCCTCGTCCACGTCGAGCGTGCCGCGCGGAAATCCGTAGCGGATGACCGGATCGGTGATGCCGTGCGCGCGGAAGGCCTTGGCGACGCCGTTGGCGCCGTCGTCGCCGTAGGCATCGTTCTGCGCGAACACCGCGATCTGCTTCGCCGGGATGCGCTTGACCTTCATCAGATAGTTCACGATCGCGGCGGTCTCCTCCGCGTAGCTCGCACGGTAGTTGAAGACGTAGCGGTCGGGCGGATCGCGGCGGACGATGGCGGAGCCGCTATAGGGCGCGAAGAACAGCGCGCGCCGCTCCAGCGCATACGGGATCGCCAGCGCATTGTTGGCGGTGCCCATGTTGCCGATGAAGCCGAACACCTGCTCCTTCTCATAGAGCTGCGTCATCGCGGCGATCGTCTTGGTCGGATCGTAGGCGTCGTCGGCCGCGATCAGTCGCAGCTTTCGGCCATTGATCCCGCCGGCATCATTGGCGCGGGCGAACGCGGTTTCGATGCCGAGCTTCATCTGCCGCGCCGGCTCCTTGCGCACGCCGGAGAACGGGATGACGGTGCCGAAACGGATCTCGGTGTCGCTGACGCCACGCGGGAGCGGCGGCGGCAGGTTGGCGGTCGGCTGCGTCGCAGCCGCGGCGGTCGGCGGCCCCATTGCCAGCGACAATGTCGGCGCGGCGGACTGCTGCTGGAGCGCACGCTCGAGATCCACCAATTGGCGCTCCGCCGCCTGGCAGTTCACCAGCGAAGATGCGACCCGGCCGCGACCCTCGGCAATGTAGCTGTTGAAGCTGCGGACGAGTCCGTCGCGTTCCGTATTGCTCGACGAGGCTTGGCGGATCACCTCGCTGAACTGATCGATGATGGTCTGCACACGCCCCTGCGCGATCTCGCGGCAGGTCGCGGCCTGGCCGACGACCGGGCCGACGCGCGATGCAAGATCGCGAACGACATCGGGAGAGATTGCAAAGGCCGAGGACGTGGGCAGGATGGAGCAGATTCCGAGAAGCAGCGCACACCAGCGAACGGTCATTTCAAATTTTCCGTTTTCTTCTGATTGGATGGCCATGTCGACTACATGAGTCAGACAGGCATCGTATTAGGGACAGGTTGCATGACACCGCAACCTCCATTTGGCGGATGATCATCGTCGCGCCGCCGTTAGGAATGCGCTGTGGGGCGCCTGTTCGGCCGCCTGTCGCGATCGCTGGGACTAACAGCAGGCGGTGTCGATCGTCTCTCAAAATCAATGAGTTGCCGCGCCGGCTCTCGTGCAGCAAACGACGCCGTCGGCGCGATGATCCGATGGGTATCTGCCGCTCCGGACGCTCATTCGAGACTGGAATGAAAATGCTCGCAGTCTTAACCAGCGTTCACGCCAGTCATTAGAATGCAGGGCGACGACTCGAGAACGGGGTTACCTTGCGTCGGAGCCAACTGATGAGTTCAAGACGACCGCGGCCGCTAACCGATCGTATACGCTGTCGGCGGCTGGCCTGCGCCTGATCGTCTGATCGAGCAGCGTCAGCCGCGGCGGCGGGCGCAGCAGCAGCCGCGCATTGGCGGGCGCGGCCTGCTGCAGCGGCAGCTTGCGCGGCCGCGGCTTTGGCCAGCGCACCACGTCGAGGCGCACGTCGGCCAGGCCCGCATCCACCATGTCCAGCAATGACGCCGCGGCATAGGACAGGTCGACGACACGGCCATCGACATAGGGTCCGCGGTCGTTGATGCGCACCAGCACCGAGCGGCCGGTGTCGAGCCGCGTGACGCGCAGGCGCGTGCCGAACGGCAGGGTGCGGTGCGCGGCGGTCATCGCCGTGGTGTCGAACACCTCGCCATTGGCGGTCGGCTGCGGCGCCGTGTAGTAGCTGGCAAGCCCGCGCCGC
>NZ_CAFI01000184.1 GCF_000239775.1 Bradyrhizobium sp. ORS 375 | reverse complement strand
GCAAGGGGGAGGGGGCGGAGAGAGCGGCGGGCGTGGCCCTAGTCCGGCAAATTCGTAAACTTCGGGCGCCACACGCCGAGGATGACATTCACCGTGGCGACGCCGAGCATGACCCAGATGGCGCCCTGCTCGGTGCCGAAATTCGGGGAGAGGGTTGCCGGGTCGATCTGGCCGGCGACGGCGCGGGCGGCCTCCTCGGCGGCTTCCTGCATCGGGCCCTGCACGGCGGCAAAACCCCATTCGAAGACGAGGATGCCGGTGGCGAGCTTGGCGAGCGCCCAGCCGGCGCTGTGCAGCGCGCGGTTGATGGCAATGGCGAGCAGGCCGGCCACCAGGGTCAGGCCGAGCGAGGGGAAGAACACGTAGCGGACGATGGCGCCCATCGCCGCGCGCATCTCGGCGTAATGCGACAACGACACCGACGGTTGCGGGATCAGGCCGAGCAGCACGACGAGACAGGCCATCGCGCCCATCATGCCGATCGCGCCCATCGTATGCAGGAACTTCATCAGCCGTCGCATGGCGTGCCCTCGGACGTCGTGGACAGGGAAGCTGGAGGGACGCCCGACATTCCGTCAGCGTCCATGATCGCGGTGCAACAACGCACGCGCCGATCATACTGTACTATACGATCGACCCGCCGCCGCGGTTCAGCCGATCTCGCCCCTCTACCAATGCCGTGTGCCCGGCGCGCCCTTGAACGGACCGACCACGGCCGACGTGATCCAGCCGCCGTAGAAATCGCCCTGCTGCGCGGCAACGCGCTCCTCCCCGACGAAGCAGGCGTCAACGCGCAAGGCATAGAAGGCCAGATGGCCGGCGATCGGCGCAAAGGACGGCGTCGGCTGCTCATAGCTCCAGGCGGCCTGCTCCGACGCCCGGCCATCGATCTCGATAGTCCAGTAGCTGGCGATACCCTTGAACTCGCAGAACGAGCGGCCTGCGGCCGGCCGCAGCCATTGCATCGCGATATGCCGTTGCGGGATGTAGTAGACCGGCGGATGGCTGGTCTCCAGGACGCGAAAGCCCGCGTCGGTGTCGGCAATCGTGACGCCGGCGAACACCACGCGCAGGCGCGCCACGCAGCGCTCCAGCCGCGGTGGCCGCGGATAGTCCCACACTGACTCCTGTCCCGGCCCGGGTTCAACCCGCTGCATAGCGATGTCTCCTGCGCGACGTCACTGCCGCCCCCCGGAGGAATAACGCGGGGATCATCGCTGAGGATCAGTCGGCGGCGTCGGCCTTGCCGGCCGTCGCCCCCCTCTCACCCCTTACCCTGGGGAGTCCGCCGCAGGCGGGCGTCTCGAAGGGCGAGGCCGCGCTGTGGCCTCATGGTTCGAGACGGCGCTGCGCGCCTCCTCACCATGAGGGGTGAGTGATGGCCGTGGCGCGGCCAATTAGTCACGAGCAGCGTGCGCAGCTCGGGGCACGACTGTCACGGCTGCATCCATCTCAGGCGATCGCCGCGAGATAGCGCGTTACCGAGCGGTCGAACGCGCGCTTGGCGTCGTCAGCGATATTCTTCTGCCACCATGCGCCGTAGATGCGGTCGAACGCCAGCGGCGCGACGGCCTCGGCGATGCGGCGCACCGCGGCCGGGCCGAGCGGGATGTAGTTCGGATAAGAGTACATGAAGCTGACATGGCGGCGATCCATCGCCACCATGGCGATGTCGCCGGTGAACAGCGCGCCCCTGCCCTCGGCGCCCTTGCGCCAGTGCAGGATGGTGGCACCGGGGAAATGGCCGCCGGTGCGCAACAGCACGACATCGTCGGAGATGGCGAGCCGGTCGCCGCTCCACGGCACGATGGACGGATGGGGCCTGGTGACGAAGGCGGCATCGTCGCCGTGCAGATAGACCGGCACGTTGCCGAAGGCGGCGCTCCAATCGGCCACCGCGCCATAGAAGTGCGCATGCGACACCGCGATCGCCTTGAGCCCGCCGAGCGTGCGGACATGGGCGATCGCTGCCTCGGTCGCCAGGGGGATGCAGTCCCACAGCACGCAGCCGTCCGGTTCGGGCACCAGCAGCGCGCGCTGGCCGATCGCGAACGAAGGGTCGAGGCCGAGGCCAATGAGGCCGAGATCCTCGCGCCACACCACTGGATGCCGCTCCGCCAGCTCCTCGCGGCTGAGAAAGCGCTGGCCGTTCCAGTTCACGAACTGGCGCTCCTCGTCGCAGATCTTGCAGGCGGCCGGCGGCGACGGCGCGTCTGCGTACTGCGCGCCGCATTGAAAGCAGGTCCAGAGGGGCATGGGGCACCGGATGGGTTCACGAGGCAACGGACACGGACGATAACACGAGAGGCCGATGTGGAGCAGCGTCGCGCGCGACGTCGTGATCGCTTAGGATGTCGGCCAAATCCCTTTGGAGTTCGTCGATGCCGACCACCCTGCGCCGCGCTCATGTTCATCGTCTGCCGATGCGAAGCCCCGATGACGTCGCCGCGCTGGAGGCCGCGATCACGCAAGGGACCATCGACCCGGCCGGCATCGTCGCCATTCTCGGCAAGACCGAGGGCAATGGCTGCGTCAACGACTTCACCCGCGCCTTCGCGGTGCGCTCGCTCGAAGCGCTGCTCGGCCGGCATCTTGCGACCGAGGCCGTGCGGCAGATCGCGATGGTGATGTCCGGCGGCACCGAGGGTGCGCTGTCGCCGCACATGATCGTGTTCGAGGCGCGCGAGGTCGACGAGGGTCACGCGCCGCGCGCCTTCGCCGCGTCGCTGGCGCTCGGCCGGGCGCGCACGCCGGTGCTGCCGAGCGAGCATCTCGGCCGGATGCAGCAGGTCGCGCAGGTCGCCGCTGGCGTGCGGGCGGCGATGAACGATGCCGGCATCACGGATGCCGGCGATGTGCACTACGTCCAGGTGAAATGCCCGCTGCTGACGATGGAGCGCATCGAGGCGGCGGAGGCACGCGGGGTGCGCACCGCCGTGCGCGACACGCTGAAGTCGATGGGGTTTTCCCGCGGCGCCTCGGCGCTCGGCGTTGCCGTGGCGCTCGGCGAGCTCGCCATGGACGAGCTGTCCGATACCGAGATCTGCACCGACTATGCGCGCTATAGCGAGCGTGCGGCGACCTCGGGCGGGGTCGAGCTGCTCGACCACGAGATCATGGTCGCCGGCATGTCGCGGGATTGGACCGGCCCGCTCGCCATCGACCATGGCGTAATGCGGGATGCGATCGACATCGAGCCGGCCCGCGCCGCGCTCGCCCGCCTCGGTCTCGACGTGCCCGGCCAGCTGCCGGCGGCGGCGCGCGGTCGCATCGCAGCGGTGCTCGCCAAGGCGGAGGCGGCGCAGAGCGGCAAGGTCCGCGATGTCAGGCACACCATGCTCGACGACAGCGACGTCTCCTCCACCCGGCATGCCCGCGCCTTCGTCGGCGGCGCGCTGGCCGGGCTGTTCGGCTTCACCGACCTGTTCGTGTCCGGCGGCGCCGAGCACCAGGGCCCGGACGGCGGCGGGCCGGTCGCGATCATCGTCGAACGGACCTGATCGACACCGGAGCGGCTTGAACAAGTGAATTCAGCGGTCAGGGAGTTACGCGCGCGGCTCGCCGGGCTGCCTGCGACATAGTGCCTGATCCATCCACGAACGGTATTCAGAAGCCGTCAAACGCGGCAACATTATAGATGCGACTCATTATCACATGCATCAGGTAACATAATCCCAATCCAGCCACCACCCGACCGACCTTTGGTCCGAATTCCGGGACTTGTTGAGAGACGTTCGCAATTGGAACAAACCGGTTGTCGAGCTCACGAACAACAATTCAGTCCTTGAGTAACCATTGGGGTGGTTGAGTATGGGTCGAGCCGTCTTTCCAGCAAGCTTGCGCGGGGGCACCGCGTATCCGGGAGATCCGTCTCCTGACATCTCCGGCATGAAGGTGTCGGCTGTCGCCGGCCTGATCGCGGTGGCGTCGTTCTCGGGCGCGGAAGCGCAGCAGGCTCCCCTGCCCTCGGTCACCGTCGAGGCGCCGGCCGCGCGGGCCAAGCCGTCGGCCTCGCGTCCGTCGGCCGACCAGATCCGCGCCCGCAGCGCGATGCGCCGCGCCGCGCGGCAGCCGCAACAGCAGCAGGCGCCCGCCGGCCCGCAGACGCCGCCGGACGCCAACCCGTATGCCGACGCCGCCGCGCCCTACAAGGTCGACCGCGTCGCCTCCGGCAAGTTCACCGAGAAGCTCGTCAACACGCCGAAGACCATCACCGTGATGAGCAAGGAGGTGATGGAGGACAAGCACATCACCACTCTGAAGGAGGTCGGCCGCTCCACCGCGGGCGTGACGCTCGGCTCCGGCGAGGGCGGCAACGCGTTCGGCGACCGCTTCTTCATCCGCGGCTTCGACGCCCGCAACGACATCTTCATCGACGGCATCCGCGATCCCGCGGTGTCGGTGCGCGAGAATTTCTTCACCGAACAGGTCGAGATCCTGCGCGGCCCCGCCTCGGCCTATGCCGGACGCGGCACCGCCGGCGGCGCCATCAACATCATCACCAAGCAGGCCGGCGACCGCGACTTCACCAACGCCGAGTCGACGATCGGCACCGACCAGACCAAGCGCATCACCTTGGACGTCAACCGGACGATCTCGCCGACCTTCTCGGTGCGCACCGGCGGCCTGTTCCAGGACGCCAATGTCGCCGGCCGCGACCACGTCACCGACGACCGCTGGGGCGGCTTCATCTCGACGAAATGGACGCCAAACGATTCGCTGAAGGTCACGACCAACTACGTCCACACCGATCTTTCCGGCTATCCGGATTTCGGCGTGCCGTTCTACAAGCAGGGCAACATCCCCGCGACCTCGGCGGGCATCCCGCGCAACAATTGGTACGGCTTCCTCAACCGCGACTTCCAGGCGGCGCGGCAGGATTTCGGCACGCTCGCGGCCGAGCTCAAGCTCAACGAGGCCGTCACGTTCTCGAGCAAGCTGCGCGGCGAGCATTCCGAGCTGAACTACATCGGCACCTTGCCGAACACCACCGCGGCGCAGACCGCCAATGCCGACCCGACCAAATGGACCTTCACGGCGAGCCCGCAGAGCCGCTATCAGCTGGTCGACAACTGGACCAACCAGAACGACCTGACGTTCAAATACGACACCGGCCCGGTCAAGCATACCACCATCGTCGGCACGGAGTTCTCCAAGGAGAACATCTCGATCGACCGCTATGCCGGCCTGACCTCGGAGGCGTTCGGCTCGCAGGGCACGAGCACGGGCGCGCTGACGCTGCAGAACATGTTCAGCCCCGGCTACACGAACCTGCCGTTCACGACCGTAGGCTATCTGACCGGCAATCCGACCCGCTACGACGTCGACAGCAAGAGCGCCTATGTCATCGACACCGCGAACTGGCGCGACACGCTGATCTTCACCAGCGGGCTGCGCTATGACGGCTATGCAATGCGCTCGTCCAACAACACGGCGTCGGCATCAGTCGATTCCGACCTGATCAACTACAACCTCGGCCTGGTCTACAAGCCGCTGCCGATCGGCAGCCTCTATGCGGCCTACGCGACCTCGGCCAACCCGTTCGGCTCGGAGCTCGACGGCACCGCGACCGACTACGGCGGCATTCCGCCGAACAGCACCATCATTCTCGGGCCGGAGCGCAACAAGGGCGCCGAGATCGGCACCAAATGGGAGCTGTTCGACCGCCATCTGCTGGTGACCGGCGCGCTGTTCCAGACCACCAAGGACAATGCCCGCGAGACCGTCAATGGCCTTCTGACCTCCGGCGCCACCTACCGCATCCAGGGCCTCGACCTCGAAGCCGAGGGCAAGATCACCGATCGCTGGAGCATCTTCGGCGGCCTGGTGCTGATGCAGTCCAAGGTGACGCAGAGCGGCGTGGCGACCAACACCGGCCTGCAGCTCGCCAACATCGCCCATCAGTCGCTGAGCGTGCTGTCCAAATACAAGCTCGACGACGGCTGGGAGATCGGCGGTCAGGCGGTGTACCGCTCGAAAGTGTTCGGCGGCACCTTCGCGGCCAACACCGGCAACGAGCTGCCGAGCTATTGGCGGTTCGATGCCTTCGTCGAGAAGCAGATCGACAAGAACTGGAGCATGAAGGTGTATGCACAGAACATCACCAACCAGCTCTATTACGACACCTTCTACCGCAGCAACGTGCCCTTCACCGCGGTCGCCCCTGGCCGTGCCTTCTATTTGATCACCACCGCGAAGTTCTGAGTGGCCGATCACGATTGAGCAAAGATGCTGCCGGATTCCCGCCGCACCCCGTGGGTGCGGCGGGTGCGAAGACGCGCTGAAACGTCGCAGCCTGAGACATTCCGACGCAGGTATCGGAGTCCTCGAGCGGTATCTTGTGCCCGTTTTTGTCCGATCATCGATTGAGGCGCGCGGCAGCGCGCAACCCTGGGGTTTCATCTGTTGCCGCAATGCGACAGCTTGCAAGCAATTGTCATTCTCGGAAATGGATTGAAACTTTTCCCATTCCGGCCATGAGCGGAACCAGCTTTGGACCGCTTTCCCTCGCTTCTTGACTTGCATTCGCAACTGGTCCGCGCCGGTTGCGGCGTTCAACGAACCCACGGTTCCCAGGAACCGGAGGGGTTCCAAGCCCAAGTCTCAAGTTGCGTAACGAATGGGGTGGTCGAGTATGGGTAAGGCAGTCTTTCCGAGGAGCTTGCGGGCAGCAAGCTGGCACGACGGGGAACCGTCCGCTGACATTTCGGGCGTGAAGGTCTCGGCGGTCGCGAGTCTGATCGCGGTCGCATCATTCTCCAGTGCCGAAGCCCAGCAGGCGCCGCTGCCGTCCGTCAACGTCGAAGCCCCGGTGGCCCGTCCGAAGCCGCAGGCATCGCGCCCGACCGCCGACCAGATCCGCGCCCGCGACGCCATGCGCCGCGCGGCCCGTCAGCAGCAGCAGCAACAGGCCGCCGCGCCGAAGAGCAATTTGCCGCCCGATCGCAATCCCTATTCCAGCCCCGCCTCGGACTACAAGGGCGAGCGACTGCAGGCCTCCGGCAAGTTTCCCGAGAAGCTCTTGAACACGCCGAAAACGGTCACCGTTCTCAGCAAGGAGATCCTGGCGGACAAGAACTCCACCAGCCTGAAGTCCGCCGTGCTCTCGACCGCCGGCGTGACGCTCGGCACCGGCGAGGGCGGCAACGCGTTCGGCGACCGCTTCTTCATCCGCGGCTTCGACGCCCGCAACGACGTGTTCATCGACGGCGTGCGTGACGCCGGCGTCTCGGTGCGCGAAAACTTCTTCACCGAGCAGGTCGAGATCCTGCGCGGCCCGAACTCCTCTTTCGCCGGCCGCGGCACCACCGGCGGCGCGATCAATATCGTGACCAAGCAGGCCACGACCGACAGCAGCTTCTACAACATGGACACCACGCTCGGCACCGACCGGACCAAGCGCGTGGTGATCGACGTCAACCAGAAGATCACGCCGACCTTCGCCGCACGCGTCGGCGGCCTGTTCCAGGACGCCGGTGTCGCGGGCCGCGACTACGTCACCGACAACCGCAATGGCGGCTTCATCGCCACCAAGTGGACGCCGCTCGACACCGTGACGCTGGCCGCCAACTACATCCACAACGAGGTCACCGGCCGTCCCGACTTCGGCGTCCCCTATTATCGTCCGAGCACGCTCACCGCGGGCGCTCCGTTCCCGGAAGTCGGGGCGCCGCGCAACAACTGGTACGGCTTCGTCAACCGCGACTTCTCGCGCGTCGGCCAGGACATCGGCACGCTCAACGCCGAGGTCAAGATCACGCCCGACCTGACGATCTCCGACAAGGTCCGCGTGTCGCGCTCGACCCTGAACTACATCGGCACGCTGCCGGAAGGTCCGACCAACATCAATCCGCCGTCCGGCGCGCTCGTCAGGGCCAATCCGCAGAGCCGCTTCCAGCAGACCGACGTGATCGCCAACCAGCTCGAGGCGACCTACAAGTTCAACACCGGCAACTTCCGGCACACGGTGCTCGCCGGCCTCGAAGTGTCGCAGGAAAAGGCGCTGATCAACAGCTACACCGGCCTGACCTCCGAGCAGCAGGGCCTGCCGTTCTCGGGCACCGGTTCGCTGACGGGCGTGAGCGTCTTCAACCCGCAATTCACCGACCTGCCGTTCGGAATTCCCTCGCTGGGCCGGTTCCCGACCAACGTGAAGATCGACTCGGCCAGCGTCTATGCGCTCGACAGCGTCAACTATCGCGATCTCGTCATCCTCAACGGCGGCGTCCGCTACGACAAATACGACGTCCGCGTCGACGGCTTCGGCACGGTCAACGGCGTCGCCAACACGCCGGGATCGACCGCGGCGTCCAGCGGCATGCCGAACTTCAACGTCGGCCTCACGCTGAAGCCGGTGCCCTATGCCAGCTTCTATGCGGCCTACGCCACCTCATCGAACCCGGTCGGCGCCGAGTTCGACGGTCTCAGCCCGCAATATGGCGGCCTCTCGGCGGTCACCAACGGCGGCGCGAACCAGATCTTCGGGCCTGAGAAGAACACCTCGATCGAGATCGGCACCAAGTGGGAGCTGCTCGACAACCGCCTGCTGGTCACGGCGGCGCTGTTCCAGACCGAGAAGGAGAATGCCCGCGAGTCGCGCAACATCGCCAACGCCGCGGCGGCCACGGCGGAGTGCCCGTATCCGGCAGGCACCGTCGGCGCAGTGCCGTGTCTGTCCGCTGGTGCGGCGTACCGCATCCGCGGCATCGATCTGCAGGCGGGCGGCAAGCTGACCGACAAATGGAGCATCTTCGGCGGCATCGTGCTGATGCAGTCGGAGGTGACCAAGTCCAACATTCCGCCGGCGAACACCGCGCTGTTCACCAGCAATGTCGGCCTGCAGCTCGCAAATACCGCGCACCAGTCGTTCAGCCTGCTGACGAAGTACCAGATCAACGACACCTGGGAGATCGGCGGCCAGGCGGTGTACCGCTCGAAGATCTTCGGCGGCACCTGGCTCGCCGCCAACCAGGGCACGGAGCTGCCGAGCTACTGGCGCTTCGATGCGTTCGCGGAAGCCAAGCTCGACAAGAACTGGACGGCGAAGGTGTTTGTTGCCAACATCTTCGACAAGCTCTACTACGACGCTCTCTATCAGAGTGCCACGCCGTTCGTTCTCGTCGGTCCGGGAAGAAGCGCATCGATCGTCCTGTCCGGACGGTTCTGATCGCCTGACCATCCAGACCTGATCACCCAAGCCGGGGGCACACATCAAGTGATGAGTTCATGCTGATCTGTGTCCCCGGAATTCTGAGCAAAGACGATGTGGCGGACTTCCGCCGCATCATGGACGCCAGCGACTGGGAGGACGGCCGTTCGACCGCCGGCGCCCAGTCGGCGATGGTCAAGCGCAACGAGCAGCTGCCGCCCGACAGCGAAGTGGCGCGCAAGCTCGGCCACCGCATCATTTCGGCGATGACCGCCAATCCCCGCTTTCTCGCCGCCGCCATTCCGCAGCAGATCTTTCCCCCGCTGTTCAACCGTTACGCCGCCGATGCCGGTCATCATTTCGGCATTCACGTCGACAACGCCGTGCGCGGCGACAAGCTGACCGGCCTGCGCATCCGTACCGATCTCTCCGTCACGCTGTTTCTGTCTGAACCGGACGAGTATGACGGCGGCGAGCTCGTGATCGAGGACCTCTACGGCTCCCACGAGGTCAAGCTTCCCGCCGGCGACCTCGTGCTGTATCCCGCCTCCAGCCTGCACATGGTCACGCCGGTGACGCGCGGCGTCCGCGTCGCCTCGTTCTTCTGGCTGCAGAGCATGATCCGCGATCCGCTTGCACGCAGCATGATCTTCGATCTCGACACGACGATTCAGGGCTTGTCGCAGCGGCTCGGGCGTGACGATCCGGAGATGGTGCGGCTGACCGGCCTCTATCACAACCTGATCCGCTACTGGGCGGAGGTCTAAGCGTCCGATCTGGCTCGGCGCACAAGCTCGCGTCCTTCGACGCCCGATCACACGCATTCGCGATCGACAGCGATCCGGGCTGGCTCCGCAGAGCAAACCCGGATGGTCTGCCTGTGTCGCGTTCCGCAGCCTCACGATGAGCGCGACGTTGGATGCCTCTCGCGCCTGGAGTCGGATTCCTCTGCGATCGCCGTTCGCGCCTCCTGCCATGCCCCGCATCCGAAGAGACTTACGGCGGGCGGCGTGCTTGACGCACCCGAATTTCGACGCCGCGCGTTCGGCGGGCGACATCGGTCCGAGCGTGGCGCCGATGCGTGCCACGGCAAGATCGGGCTTTCCAGTCCGACATCTCGCTGTCGCAGGTCCGTGGTGCCGGATCGAGCATCACAGCATTCGCTTCGCGCGCCGAATCATCAGCACGACATGCGACAACGGGCCGAGGCGAAGACAGCGCCCCGCATTGCACGCCATGTGGATCATGCACCGCGGCGGCGACTAATTAGAATTGATGCAAGTCCGAACCGCGGCAATTGCGTGACTGCATCGTCCCGATAACCGTGCCTTGCCTGCAACACACCTGCGCAAGCCAAGGCTTTCAGATAGTTAGACCCGGACATCACGCGTCGTACAGCGCTGCGACAGCATCACGCTCCGGCGCGATCGATCGCGTGGCACGCAGCGACTCGGTTGCCGACATCGATGTTTCCGCTTTGAGTCAACGCGCCGTCTCAAATCAGCCCCGTTAAGACTAGAAGCATTACAGGGAAGTTAACTACCAAGGGGTGTGCAGCAACATGTTCAGGAACGTTCTATACGTAGGAGCGGTGATCGCAGCCGTTTCGGCCGGCGCCATGGCGCATGCCGAGCAGCCGGCCACCTCGCCGAAGCCTGGCCAGGCTGCCACCGCGCCGCAGAGCGCGGCAGCAAATCCCGCGAGCGCGACCAAGGGCGTTCAAAGCTCGACGGCTGCGGCTTCGCAGTCGACCGCGCCCGCCACCACCGCGGCAGCTGCCAATACAGCCCCTGCCCCAACCACGCCGCCGAAGCAGGTGACCACCGGTCAGGCGACGACGTCGACCGTAGCTCAGGCTGCGCCGGTGCCTCAGCCGTCCGCACCTGCTCCCGCTGCAACTAATCCTGCAGCGACGGCTGCAGCCGCGAATGGCGCTGCGACCGCAGCTGCACCGGCTACGACCGCGCCGCAGGCCGCGACCACGAGCCAGGCGCCCGCCTCCGCCGACACGCACACCTCGACCGCGGCAGAAGCCGTGAGCGACGCCGCAGCCGCGGACAAGCCGAAGGATCCGGCGGAGAAGACCGGTCAGACTGCCGCCCAAGGCGGTGCGCAGGCCGCCTCTCACGTGCCGCATGATCTGTCGCCGTGGTCGATGTTCCTCGCCGCCGACATCCTGGTGAAGTCGGTGATGATGGGTCTCGCGCTGGCATCGCTCGCGACCTGGACCGTCTTCATCGCCAAGACCGTGGAGTTCGCCGTGCTCCGCCGCAAGTTGAGCGGAGCACTGCGCAAGGTCGACGACGTACGCTGGCTGTCGGAAGCCAAGCTGGCTCTGGGCTCACGTCAGAACGTGCTGACGGCGCTGATCGACGCGGCCATGCACGAGATCAGAATGTCGTCCGAGCTGCCGCCTCACGGCGTCAACGAGCGTGCCGCCTCGAGCTTCGCCGAGATCGTGCGCGCCGAGGGCCGGCGCTGCCGCACCGGCATGGGCCTGCTCGCCACCATCGGCTCGATCTCGCCCTTCGTCGGCCTGTTCGGCACCGTCTGGGGCATCATGAACAGCTTCATCGGCATCTCGAAGTCGCAGACCACGAACCTCGCCGTCGTGGCGCCGGGCATTGCCGAGGCGCTGCTCGCCACCGCTATCGGACTCGTGGCCGCGATCCCGGCCGTGATCATCTACAATCACTTTACCCGGGTGACCAAGGGCTACATGGAGCTCGTCAACCGCTCCTCCGGCGCCACGGCCCGCATGCTGTCGCGCGATCTCGATCGCGGCCAGAGCCACCACACGCCGCAGGGTCGCAGCTTCGAGCCGATCCACGTCCACCAAGCGCCGCCGATGGCGCTCGCAGCGGAGTAAGTCATGGCCGTCTCTCTTTCGGAAGCCGATGGCGATGACGATCTCGGTGAATCCGCCGACATCAACGTCACTCCGTTCATCGACGTGATCCTCGTGCTGCTGATCATCTTCATGGTTGCGGCGCCGCTCTCGACGGTCGACGTACCGGTCGATCTGCCGACGTCGAGCGCCACGCCGCAGAAGAAGCCGGACAAGCCGATCTATGTCAGCATCAAGCCGGATCTCACGCTCTTTGTCGGAGAGGAGCAGGTGAAGCGCGCGAGCCTCGTGAGCACGCTCGAGCACATTCCCGATGCCGCCAAGGACAAGTTCATCTTCCTGCGCGCCGATCGCGGCGTCGCCTATGGCGAGCTGATGGACGTGATGGAGCTGCTGCGCACCGGCGGCTATCCGAAGATCAAGCTCGTCACGGTCGAAGGCGTCTCACAGGCTGCCGCGCAGGCCGCCCATTGAAACCAGTGAACCGACGGAAGTGAAGAATGGTCGAGCACAAGTATCAAGGAGCGACCCGCCGCTTGTGGATCTCAGCCGCGATCGGCGCGGTGATGCTGCATGGTGGCGGCGCGGCGCTCGCCGTGGTTCATCTCAGCGGCAATGACGTCGACGGCGGCCTCGGCGCTGCCGGCGCCGAATTCGCCCTCGAGATGGCCTCGCCTCAGGTGGAGGAGAACGATCTTCCGCCCGGACCCGACAGCGACGCCGCCGAAGCTGCGCCGGATCAGATGCAGCAGACCGCCGAGGTCAAGGAGTCGGATGCCGTCAAGGACAAGCCGACCGAGACCGAGGAGGAAGCCGATCGGGTCGTCACGCAGAACGAGCCGAAGAAACCCGAGAAAGAGGAGCAGCAGCTGGCGGTCCAGCAGGCCGAGGCCTCGGTGGCGTCGGCCGCGCAGCAGGAATCCGCCCGCAAGGCGCTCGACGAAGCGGCGCCTCCGGCAGAGACGGCGAAGGCGCCAAATGTCGGCCTCGGCAAGGACAAGCAGAAGCTGACCGAGAACTGGGGCCGCAAGATCAGCGCCTATTTCGAGCTGCACAAACGCTATCCGGAGGGCAAGAAGCACGCGGGCACGGTCAAGGTCGCGCTGGTGCTGAGCCGGGCCGGCAAGGTGATGTCGGCGTCGGTGATGCAGTCGTGCGGCGATCCGATGTTCGACGACGCTGCGCTGTCGATGATCCGCCGCTCCGATCCGGTGCCGACGCCGCCTGCCGGCCTGACCGACGACCAGTTCAGCTTCAGCCTCGACGTGAACTTCAATCAGAAGAAGTAGCCGCGCGTCGTTAGACCCGCACATCTGAAAGACTTGGCAGCGTCCGCGCCATCGCGGGCGCTGCTTTTTGCGTTTGCTCGGATAGTTCGCGTGCACGAAGGAGCGCCAGACGTTTCCCTGCTCTGCCTGAATCCCGAGAGACGATCTTTCCACAGTCATCACATACTTCGTACGGAGATGTGTATCATCGCTTTCGTCGTCCGCGCAGGCGGGGCGATCCAGTATGCCGTGACGTTCCGGTTCGAAATCTGCTGCCGCGGCGTACTGGATGCTCCTCCGCTTCCGCGGAGCCTGACAGCGTTGCAGAAGGCGAGAGCTCGACTCTTCGCCCGATGGCTGATCGAAGGAACGCGGTGCTTAGTACTGCACTCTCGCGCCGACCTGCACGACCGTGGCGGACAGATTGTTCTCGCGGAAATTGGAGCGCGTCTCCTCGCGCCGGACGCTCGCCCTGAACTGCAGCAGGCGGGAGAACTTGTAGAGCATGCCGAGCTCGACGAGATAGCGGTTGTCGACCCGCGTCGTGCCGGTGAACGCGTCCTGGCCATAGCCAGCAAGGAAGGTGCCGACCAGCCACGGCTCGAACTGATGCTCGACGCCGACGGTGACGTCGCGCTTGAGCACGCCGGAGATGCCGGGCTCGGTGATCTCCACCACCTGCGACTTGGCGCCGAACATGACCGCCGTCTCCTTGGCGTACTGCCAGGTCAGGTTGGCGTCGGCGATGAAGCCGTTGACCGGCTTCAGCAGCGGATCCTGATAGCGGCGCGTGAGATAGCCGACCGCGACGTCGCCGGTCAGCTTGTCGGCGTAATTGAAGGTCACGCCGCCCTCGACCGCCGTGCCGGTGGAATCGCGCCGGAAGCCCTCGGCATCGACGGCGATGTCGTGGACGCGGCGATCGACGGCGACGTCGACGAAGGGCCTGATCTCCGGCGTCAGATTATAGGTGACGCGGCTCTGCGAGCCGTACTGGACGAAATTGCGATCGGCGTTGCTGACGATCTGGCCGGTGATGAGCGGCGCATTCTGGAACGCAACGCGGTCGATCGCGGCCTTTGTCGAGACCTCGAAATCCTCGAACCGCTTGGTGAGACCCGCCGAGCCGCCGACGGTGGAGGCCAGCGGAATCTTGGCGAAGCGGCCGGCGAAGCGCGGCGTGCCCGGATCATCGGCATCGACGGCAACGTGGCCCTCGCCGTTGAGCGCAAACGTATCGGTGATGTCGTAGCGCCCATTCACCTTCGCGTCGACGGTGGGCCTCGAGAGCTGGCGGAGCTTGGCATAGTCGATGTAGCCGACGCGCACATCGGCGTTGAGCAGATGCCGCTCGAACTGCGAGCGTACCAGCAGGACCGGCGCAACGCTGACGAAGGCCGAGCCCTTGCCCTGCGGCACACGGCCAGGATTGCTGTCGAAGCCCGAGGACATTTCGAACGCAGGCTTGAGGATGAAGTTTCCCACCGTGATGCCCTTCGGCTCGTAGGGATCCTCCTCCATCATCGGCGGCGTCTGCGCCGGCTGCTCCTGCGGCTTCTGTCCCTTGACCGGCGGCAGCCGCATGCGCGGCTTGGCCGCCAGAACGGGCGGGATCGGTTGCGCATCCTGGCGCGGGATCGGCGGCAGATTGTTCGGCAGCACGCCGCGCGTCGCCGGCGGCGGACTGACCGCGAAGGCCAGCGCGTCGAGGCAGCGATTGGGAACATTGGTCATCGACAGCCGGCCAGGCGTCGACAGGCAGCCGCCGACCAGCAGTCCGGCTGAAGGCGCGCCGAAGAAGGCGTTGCGCACCGGCGCAAGACGCGGCGGCGGCTCGCGGCGCGCGGCCTGCGGCAGCGCGCCGGCGCCGGCATCGATCGGAGATCGCGGTCGTGGCGGCAGACGCTCCTCGACCTGCGGCGCCTCCTTCGGTTCGGGATCATTGCCGCCGGGCGCCATGATCACCTGCGGGATCACGAGCGGCCCATTGGCGTTGGCCGGCCGCGCCGGCTGGCGACGGCGGCCGGGCACGACCACCACCGGACCGCCCTCGGTGGTGCCGGGATCAGCGTAGGCTCTCGCCTGCGTACCCTGGATGACGGTCTGGCCATGCGACGGCGCGACTCCGAACAGCGTCACGAGCAGCACGGTGATCGCCACCGTCTCCTCCTGACACCGCGGGACATCGCGACCTGCGCGACGTCCGGGAATTCTCGCCTGTCGTATTGCCCGTTGCAAAAGGCACGGTCTCCATCATGTTCGGCCGCATGCGGATTGCGGCCCCGCGGCCGGCCTTGCGCCCGATGCCGCGGGGACCACCGATCAGATCACTCGACGATCAGCGTGCCCTTGTTGCCCTGATGGAAGTCGTCGAAGAACTCGTAGCGGCCCGGCTTCTGTGCCTTGACCTTCACGACACCCTCCATGTTCGGCTTGATCACGGTCTCGAACTGCAGCGGCTCGCTCTCGAACTCGACCGGCGATGCATCCAGGTTCTTGATCTTGAAGACGATCGGCGTATCGGCCGGCGCCTTCAGCTCGGCCGGCTGAAACTTGTTGTCCTTGACCGAGATCTCGATGGTGGTCTCGGCGGCGCCTGCAGGCAAGGCGAAACCCGCCATCAGCAGCGCAGCGGCCCCCACAGCATGCATTTTCCCGAATAGCTTCATGGTGTATGTCCCTGTCCCGAATTCACCCGTGTGCCGGATGTGATCTCTGCCCGAGATTCTCGACGAGCTTCCGACACCTCGTAGAACGACTATAAAGTTCCGAATGCGGCAATTTACCGGGTCGAACTTTGGCAAAGTCGCCTCATGCGACAATGCGCGCGAATTAATTAGTTCTGCATCTTCAATACGAAGCGGAATATTTCACGATTGCACCACAGAGCTCGACGAATGCAGCGCCAACGCTGTCGGCAGTGCCTTTTCCACTCGATCAAATCGCGTGCGGATCGAATCGACTCATCACTCGGCAGATGTGTTCAGTGCTGTTCTGCTATGAGACACGCAGCCATGCATGCCGGTGCAAGCGGCACACGCGCGGATGATCGACCTCGTGCGATCATCCACGCACCGCATGACCGTTCGCACGACACGTTCGCCCGCCATTCTGCGTCCGATCCGCCGCCTAGCGCACGCGCCGGCGGCTGCGATTCATCGGCCGACCCCGAGCCGCTTGTCGTGGATGCTGAGCCCTCGCGGCATTCGCACTGGGCCTGGCGGCTTGGCGGCGAGCGGCGGGCTGGCCCGCAGCGGCGGAAAATCCGGGACGACCGAGACCTGCTCCTCCGCCGGTTCTGCAGCCGTTGCCAGCGAAGGCGCCGGCGTCGTCTTCGCGCTCGCGACCGGACGCACTGCGGCCGGTGCGGGCCGCGCGGCTCCCGGAAGGCGCTTGCGGCCGGTGAGCATTGCGCGAGCGAGATTTTCCCGCTGCAGCACGCTCATCCATAACGTCCCCAGCAGATGGACGGCGATCAACGCGATGATCGCATTCGACGACAACGAATGCGCCTGCTCGATCCAGCCGATGCCGAAGAACCGCACCGACACCTGCATGACTCCGGTGACGGTCGAGACGATCAGCAGCGCGAGCATCACCACGAGCATCGCCGCGCCGGCCGGGTTCAAGCCGAGATAGCGACCGGTTTCGCCGCGCAGCATGCCGACGATATAGCGGGGCGCCGCCCGCAGCTTGAGACTGATGCGGTCGAACAGCGAGTGACGGCTGCCGATCATTCCCCAGATCAGCCGGAAGGCGAGCAGGCCGATGACGGCGTAGCCCGCCAACCGATGCAGCCGGTCGAAGATGTTGGGCGTGACGCAGGCGACGAGCACGAAGGCAGCGAGAGCCCAGTGCCAGACGCGCAGCGGAAGGTCCCAGACCGCGACGGTGTCCGAACGTGAGTTCACCGGCGTCTCGGACATGACGCTGCGGTGTGCCAGTCCTGCGTCACGCATGATCGTCAGATCACTTCGCCTTCGTATGCTTCAGCGCGAGATCCTCCGGGCTGTAGAACAGCTCGAACAGCTTGCCGCCCTTGACGCCGTAAACCTCGTAGCAAGTGCCCTCGATCTTGGTCTGGCGAACCTCATAACCGGCGGCCTTTGCCTTGGCTTCGGCCTCGGCGGTGGTTTTCCACGACGCCTTGTCGAGCTTGGTGCAATCCTTGTAGCCGTCGGCAAATGCAGCGGAGCCGGACGCAAGGCCTGCCGCGAGCGCAACGACCACTATCTTGATGACCTTCATTATCAAAATCCTCCTCGAAGACTGCGCCATCGGCGCTTCAAGCGCTCGATGCGCGGAACACAAAGGGGAGGTCAATTTCAACGAAACTTGGACGTCGCGCGCGAGCGCAAATGCGCGTCGACAGGCATGCGCGGCCACACTCGCGCCATTTGCGGCCGCAATGTCGCTGGCGCGCGAACCCAGATGCGGTGTAGCTGGGATCGAACGATGTCGCCCGATAGCTGATCTTTTCTGCGAATGAAGGCCGTGTATCGTTCGATCGCTTGCAAGTGACATTGATTCGCAAGGCGTATCGCAGGCGGCGCGGGCGTCCTTTGAGTCTCGCACGGCGGATGCGTCATCGTGGCCGCGCCGATCACCACACTCCCGCCCGATTGCAGCTGTGACGACGATGCGGCGAGAACCGATCCATCAGCTGTGGGCTGCGACGTTACGCCTCAGAGAAAATTTTCGAACTCGCTGCTTGTTTGCACAGGTCCCGCGCTCGAGCGCGCTCACATCCACGGTCGCTGTTCGCACCTTTGTTCGTACGTTCGTGCGGTCGCATGACGACGGACGCCGCAGCGTGCCGATGTCATTCGCGATCGATGCTGTTGCCGACACGGACCGCCGACCAGGAAGGCGAGTCGCTGCAGGGGAAGGACTCGTCGGACGCCTCGGCGACGAGGTCCCAGTGCGTATCGGGATCGGCCATGCCGTCGGGGCCGGACGTGCGGCCATTGCCAGGCGAGCTGCCTTCGCTCTCGCGATCGCACAGTGCGGCATGGCGCGGTCTCACGGGCCGCGATGCAGTTTTGACCATGCGTCCATCCCTTGTTGCCGCGGACAAGGCTGATGGTGGAGCGCCTCGCCGCCACGCGGCAACAAGCGCGTGCACGGGGGATCGTTCCTGTCAAAGCGATCGGTGGCGGCCGAGCCGGCTCACGCGCACGTGTGTGCGCGACAGAGCGGCCCTCTCGAAGAGGTCATTGCGCCTCGGCAGATCGGACGCAGCCCCGTGCTACTTCGATCCGGTGAACACCCGACTGATGAAATCGGAGCTCTCCGGAGATTTCGTCATCTCCGGCGTCACCGCGGGCTGCAGCTGCAGCGGCTCGGGCGCCGCGGCGCGCTCGAGGATCCTGCGCCGCTCGCTGGTGCCGCGGGTGGCGCGTGCCTCCTCCGATCCGTTCGGCTTGCCCACCGTGATCATGATCTTCTCGGAGACCAGCGGGGGATCGAAATTGAGATGCTTGGTATCGCCGAGCACGAGCTGCAAGGTGTGCTTGCCCGGCGGCAATTCGATCCGCGCCTCGGTCTCGCCGGCCGCATAATGGATATGCTTCTTGTCGCGCGGGATCGGCTCACCGGCCTGCATCGTCTCGTCGACATCGACCAGCAGATGATGATGGCCGCTGCCGGCGAAATCGTCGCCGGCATGGGTCACGCCCATGTTGCGCAGGCCGAACCGGCAGATGAATGGCCCGCTCACGGTCTCGCCGTCGGCCGGCGAGATGAAGTAGACGCGGGCGTCCTTCGCAGCCTTGGTGCCCTTGGCCCAGGAGGCCGAAGACGACAGCGACGGCAGCAGCGCAAGCGACATGAACACGACGCAGAGACGCCCAGACGAGGTCCGCAACATTGAGATCCCCTATGATGACGAAGCGACGCGGAAGCCGAGCGTCGGATGACGGATGCGGCCATCGTAGCGGTCGCGGCTTCCCGCACGCGCATCGGACGGACCGTTCTTCCAGGACCCGGAGCGGATGACGCGGGCGTAGCCGCCGTCCTCGATCCAGGCCGATCCATCAGTCGGCGCGCCCTTGTAGTTCTTGTGCCAGGAATCCGCGACCCACTGGCCGACGCCGCCGCCCATGTCATAGAGCCCGAACGGATTGACCTGCGAGCTGGCGATCTTCGGCGGCAGATCCAGCTCGGCGTCGCCATTACAGCCCTTGCAGCTCGCCATGCCCTGGCGCATCCGATCGCCCCACCAATAGCGGGTGCGCTGACCGGCGCGCGCGGCATACTCCCACTCGGCCTCGGTCGGCAGCCGGAACGTCTTGCCGGTCGCTCGCGAGAGCCAGCCGAGATAGGCCTGCGCATCGTCGTAGCTCACATTGACGACGGGACGGTCGTCGCTGCCGACGGCGATGTCGGGACAGCTCGCCGCGCTGACGCATTGCTTCCACTCGCCGACCGTCACCGGATGCTTGCCGAGCGAGAACGGCTTGATGCTGACCTGATGCACCGGCTGCTCGGAATCGTCGTCGCCGCCCATCGCGAAGCTGCCGCCGGCGATCGTGATCAGTTCGGGCACGCGCAGCTTCGGCT
>NZ_CAFI01000185.1 GCF_000239775.1 Bradyrhizobium sp. ORS 375 | reverse complement strand
GTCACCGTCGCCGAGCGAATCGCGCTGGCTCTCAAGCGACACGGCGTCGAGATCATCTTTGCCCAGAGCCTTCCTTCGGCCGTCATCCTGGCCGCCGAAGCCATCGGGATCAGACAGGTGGCCTACCGGCAGGAGAATATGGGCGGCGCCATGGCAGATGGCTATGCCCGCATGTCCGGCCGGATTGCCGTCGTTGCTGCGCAGAACGGCCCTGCTGCAACCCTTCTGGTGCCGCCGCTGGCCGAAGCTTACAAGGCCAGCATTCCCGTGGTGGCCCTGGTTCAGGACGTCGAACGTCCTCAGCTGGACCGCAACGCGTTTCAGGATCTCGACCACATGGCGTTGTTCGCGCCGTGCGCCAAGTCGGTCCGTCGCATGCTGACCGCTGATCGCGTCGACGACTATGTCGATGCAGCCTTTGTTGCCGCCGGAAGCGGACGTCCCGGCCCGGCAGTTCTGCTTCTGCCCGCCGATCTGCTGCGCGAACGCGCCATCACACCGCGACTGCAGCGGAACGCCAACTACGGCCAGTGGCCGATCGACCGGACTGGACCTTCGAAAGAGCTTATCGAAGCCGCGGCCGACCTGATCGCCGCAGCTCGTGCACCTGCCGTCATCGCAGGTGGCGGCGCCACGTCCAAAGGTGCTGCCGAGGCGCTGGCCCAGCTGCAGGACATCGCCCACCTGCCCGTCTTCACGACCAACATGGGCAAAGGCAGCGTCGACGAGCACCACCCGCTGTCGTGCGGCGTTCTGGGAGCCCTGAACGGGCCCGGCTCGCTTGGACGGCATACACGCCGGCTGCTCGACGCGGCCGATACGGTCCTCCTGGTGGGCTCCCGCACCAATCAGAACGGAACCGACAGCTGGCGGCTGATCCCGCCGAGCGCAAAGGTCATCCATATCGACATCGATCCGCAGGAGATTGGCCGCAACTACGAAGCGCTGCGTCTGGTCGGCGATGCAGCCACGACGCTGAAGCTGTTATGTTCGGCGATACAGGCCCGCGATCTCCGAATGCGGCAGCGACAACGGGGGGAGCTCGAGAGTCGGATCGCCGCGGCATGGCGGCAGTTCGAGATCGACCGTGGTCGGGTCAGGGACACGAACTTGTCGCCCATCCGTCCTGAGCGGATCATGAAGGAGCTTCAGAGTCACCTAACGTCTGAGACGGTCGTCGTCGCGGATGCAAGCTATGCCTCGATGTGGATCGTCGGGCAGTTGCGTGGCCTGCGGACAGGGATGCGCTTCATCACGCCGCGCGGACTGGCCGGGCTCGGCTGGGGCCTGCCTCTGGCCATCGGTGCCAAGCTTGCCGACCCTCATCATCCCGTCGTAGCGGTGGTGGGGGATGGCGGATTTGCTCATAGCTGGGCCGAACTCGAGACCATGGTTCGCAGCCGCATCGCCGTGGTCGTCATCGTCCTCAACAATGGCGTTCTTGGCTATCAGAAGGACGCCGAGACCGCGAAGTTCGGCCGGTTCACCAGCGCTTGCCATTTTAGCTCGGTCTCTCATGCCGAGATCGCGCAAGCCTGCGGTTGCGCCGCCATTCGGGTCACCGCCCCCGGCGAGCTTGCGACCGCGCTGGGGACCGCACTGACCGCCGAGCGCCCCTGGCTGATTGACGTGATCAGCGCAGCTGATGCTCACCCGCCCTTGTCGCTCTACGATGGCACTCTCGACCAGCCCGAATTGGTCGAGCCGGCGGTGTGACCGTCCGCTCAGGCGGCGAATTCACCGCCGGTGACATCGAGTGTCGCCCCGGTCAGGAAAGCCGCAGCCGGTGAGCTGACGAGAAAGCCGACGAGACCTGCAACCTCGTCGGCCGTTCCAAAGCGCCCAAGCGGGATCCGGCTGAGCGCAGCACGATTGACCTCGCTGTCCGCAGGCCCGGTCATGTCGCTCAGGATACGGCCAGGGGCAACACAGTTGACGGTGATGCCAAACGGAGCGAGGTCGCGGGCAGCGGCGCGGGTGAGACCCACAAGACCTGCCTTTGACGCCGCGTAGTGCAGCCCCGCTATCTGGGGGATAGCGCGTCCCGCAAGCGAGCCAATGTTGACGATCCGTCCCACACGCCGCTGGATCATGGCCGGCGCAACCAGACGGGTCAGCATGAAAGGTGCGTTCAGATTGACAGCAAGGACGTTCTGCCATTCCTCTGATGAGGTCTGCGTCATCCACGGCGATCCCGGGTCGCTGCGCTTGGGTGAGATGCCGGCGTTGTTCACCAGGACGGTCACATCGTCCCACCGCCGGCGCACCCGATCGACGAACGCTGCCATCTTCTCTAGACACCTCACATCGATCGCTTCGGCCATCACCCGAGCTTGATCGGCACTGAGATGATCGAGAGCTCTCGCGACGTGATCGTCCTGTCTGGCCACGAACGCCACGCGAAAGCCGTCTTCAAGAAGACGGCGCACGATGGCCAGACCAATGCCGCCGGAGCCCCCTGTGACCAGCGCCACTCTGCCGTCAGCCGCCGCGCTCGATGTGCCCCGCGCTTCCGACATGATCAGACCGTCGCGACGGGGGTGACGGGAGATCCGACCGCACCGGGCAATCGCAACGGCGGAGCTGTGAGAAGAAAGCAGCTTCGCTCGTGACGTCGCAACCACGCGGCAAGCTCAGACAGGTACCAGAGCTCGCCGAGTGCGATCCCGGCCTTGAACAGGCAGAACTCGTGGAGCGGCAGCGTCGCGCGACGATCCAGATCAGCGGGGCGCGCTGGCAGGGCTTCGACGCCAATGTTGTCCGAGATCAGGGCCGACAAGCCGCTGTCATCGATCCAGCCGAGAAGCTTCCGGTCCCGCCCATCCAGCTCCGGGCAGCGGGCAGGATGCGCATCACCAGGATCGAGAGCGCCCGAAGCTGCGAGGACGCGATCACCAAAACCCGAATACAAGCAGACCAGGTCGCCCCGTTCGACCTCTACCCGGTCTGCTTCGATGATCCGCATCAGATCGTCGTAGCCGACCAGGTGTCGATCGTGCCCGAGGTGATGACACAGATCAATGAGGACACCCCGTCCCTGGATGCAGGCGCGCGCCATCGTGTCGACACCGAGTCGGAGCGTTCGCGCCGCTCCTGTCTCGGGATCAGGCGCAGCAACGTCGCGCCCGGCGCGCCAGCCGTTATAATAGAGCGGCTCCGGGACGCCGTCGTCATCGGCATCAAAGCTCTGCCCGACATGGGCGAACGTATCCCAATGCGTCGAATACTGCGTCGCAAGCGTGACCACGTCGTCGCTCACGATATCCGTTGCCCCGGGCTGCTCGTTGGCAAGTGGATAATTGTAGTTCAACGTGCCGTCCTCGCCGCGGGCAAGAGCCGAGAGCCGGGGTGGATGTCGAAGACGGTGGATCACGGTCCCACCCGGCAGGTTGAGAGGAAGGCTGAGACAGAATGTCAGTCCCTCCTGGACGCACCGTGCCGCCCGCCTGCGGACCTCCGGAGTCAGATAGTTGAGGCGGCCCAGCTCGTCATCGTCACCGAAATCTCCCCAGTTCGAGCCGATCGGTCGCCTTTGCCAGCGCCTAAACATGATGAGCCCCCGATTGGATATGGCCTGCGGCCACAGAGGTGGCGTTTGGCACGAGCGGCGGTGCTGCGAGCTTGTTTTCCGGCTCGATGTAGCGATAGAGATCGCGGCATTCGATCTCGCCGATCACAGCCCGCTCGGCCCTCGGCCGGTCACGCTGGCCGATCGCTTCAACGATGTCGCCGAGCCGCATCGTCAGCTCTCGTCGGGTGGCATCGTTCTCAATCTTCTGAGTGAAGGTCGGGCCAAATCGGCACCAGATTCTGTCGACGAACATCGATAGGACACTCGGTTCCGACAATCCGAGAAGTGCCCTGCGCAACGCCCAGACCGCGGACGCGAACTGCACCGCCCGAGCTGACTCGGCGGCCCTGCAGATATCGGTGTGGAGCAGCTTGAAAGTTCGCCAGTCGGCCTTGCGGTGCATCTCAGCAGCCGTCGCAAACGCCAGTCCTTCGACGGCGAGGCGGAGGCGGCAGAGTTCCTCCAGCTCGGCAGCTCCGAGGATCGGCACGATGACACCGAATTCGCGGCTCTGTTGGAGAGCCTCTGCGGCTGCAAGGCGGGACAGGGCGTCCCTGACAGGGGTCGGGCTCGTTCCGAGCCGACGTGCCAACTCGCCCAACGTCATCTGCTGACCCGGGCGGACTTCACCTACGATGAGCATGTGGCGAAGCCGCGTGAATGTGCCCTCGGCCAGTGATGCGGCCGGAACGCGCGGAGCCTGCGCCACCGTACGACCTACGACCAGCTGATGTTTGCCGGGCGCACGGAGCAGCCGGCCTGTCCTGCCCCAGCGAGCGCGCTCGGCGCTCGCATTGAACCGATCATCATCTCTTCTGTGCATCACGCGTCTCCAGCGGCCACACCTCAGGCTGTGAACTTGAGCAGTCTGGCTCTTGGTGATCAGGCCGAGGCGGCCATGGCTTCCGGCTGCCGGAGGCCGGCGGGGCTCTTGCCCAGAATGCAGGCGCACAGCCGCTCGATGTCTTCGACGTCGTGATCGGCCGTCAGACAAACCCGGATGCCCGCCTTGCCCTGGGCGACCGTCGGAAAGAAGGTGACGGAGGTGTAGAAGCCCGCATCGAGGAACTCACGCGCCATGGCGATGGCAGCCGCCTCGGAGCCAACCGTGATCATCCGGATCGGCAGCGAATTGCCGCTATCGGCCGTCGGAATGCGCCGATCGAAAAGGTTGATGCGCTGGGCCAGCCGACGCTGTCGCTGGCCAAGCTCCGCAGAGCGGTGAATTCTGCAAGAGCCGAGAGCTGCCCCGACCGCGGCCAGGTTCGCAGCAGCCGAGAACGCGTGCGGAAGGGCATAGCGGCGGAACAGCGCTTCCTGCTCTGCTGTTCCCAGCATCAGAACGCCACCGGACGCGCCGAATCCCTTGCCGAGCGACGCCGCAATGATGGTGCGATCGCCAATGTCGGCGCCGAACTGAGAACGCGCGAACCCTTGGCCCTGATTACCGAACAGCGACACGCCATGGGCGTCGTCGATATACAGGAACAGCCCATACTGCTGCTGCAGCCGCAGCAGTTCCGGGATCGGTGCATGTCCGCCCATGGAGTAGACGCCGTCACAGACATAGGCGACCACCGGCTGTTCGCGGCAGAGCTTCTCCAGCGCGGCAATGTCGTTGTGGGCAATGGTCTCGACCCGGGTCTCGTCGGCGACCACCGGCTTGTGATAGGCGAGAGAGATGTGGGCAAGACGATCGAAGGCCACGACCGGCTTGACGCCGCCGGTCAAAAGGCCGGAGGCCAGAATCGGCATGGCACCGAGATTGGCCAGCATCACGGTCGAGAAGGCGATCACCCGCGCGGAAAACATCTCGGAAAGCGTGGCTTCCAATTCCGAGAGCAGGTCGAAGTTGAGGCGCGTGCGTGCGCAGGACCAGTGCACGGAACGGTGCGCCTCAATCGCGTCAATCGCACCGGACACGATCACCGGATGATTGTCGAGCCCGAGATATGAGCAGCGAACGAAGTCGATCGCGTGCGGCCTGTTCTGGAGATCGCCGACACCGAGCGCAACGGCGCGGCCGCGCAGCGAACGCCCATAGACAGCCATGAGTCCGGCGTCATGTGCCGCATCGAAATGCGACCTGCTCTCGTTGATCACATAAGCGGTATTGCGAAAGCGCCCTACCGGATGAGAATTGCCAGACAGATCCTGTTGCATGATATCGTTTCCTCGTTCGCCGCAGGTGACCGACTTGTATTCATGTGCATACGATTAGCTTGGCCGATTGATCGCTCCCGTCGCCCGTCAGGCTTGCGGCGCGATGTGTCCTCATTGGTAGATCACGCTGGCTTGTTTGTGCAGCTACCAACCTAGATAGCGGACGGTCACCCATCAGGTGCCGGATCCCGGGCCGCTTGGCTCCGCGGATTGCTCACCGGCAAGCACGGGTCGGGCGAGCGCGGCGGCCGCGCAGGTCGGCACGGGCAATCACTGCAGCGGTTTGCGATCAACTCAGGGACGGGCCTGCAAAGGAGGCGTCTGTCAACAGACACGCCGAAGCGGCGTTCGGTCACCAATCAGACAGGAGGGGAGCCGCTTGGGCCCTAGTCGGCGGCCTCGGTCCACTCCGGCAGGGACGAGTCGGACAGGCCCGGGATTTCGATCAGACCGAGCTTTATCGCCTTGACGACAGCGACTGTCCGGCTGGTCGTCTGGAGCTTTCTCATGACTTTCTTGATGTGGAAATTAATCGTGTTCTCGCTGATCTTGAGAATGATGCCGATGTCCCAGGAGGTCTTGCCCTCTGCTGTCCACCTCAGGCATTCGCGTTCGCGTTGCGACAGCGTGATCGCCTTGTTGTCGACCGCCGGGCGGGACAGCTCCCCGAAGGCGACATGGAACTGACACGCCAAGGCGTGAAGACGCCTGATCTGGCGGACGGGATCAGCATCATCGAAACGGGATGCGAATGAAAGAACGGCGATGCGTCCCGATGGCCCAAACAACGGCACGCTCACCCCGTGCTTGAGACCTGCGTCGCGGCTCTCATGGATGACCAATCGCTCGCCGGCCTGGAGCCGCCTCTGCTTGAGCAGTTGATCCCACATGAATGGCTTGCTGTGAGACGCAGCTCGCCGGACGACCGGATCGATCTCATAGTACTTGCGCTCGAAATAGTGCTTGCGCCACTCGAGCGGAAAGTTGAGAGCGATGGCTGGCATCGGATGCTCTGCCAGCCGCTCCGTCTCTTCGTAATTCACGGCGCCATAAGCCACCTCGCCGAAGCCTTCATCGGCTGCGGAACCGACGAGAAGATCGAACAGGTCGGACAGCGACTGCGTACGATTTGCACAATCGATGAAGCTGAAGAGGTCCATGGCTACCTCACGGCAGACAGAGCTGCGCAAACTTCTGACCAGATGTGATCGTGAAAGCGAATCCGTCCCGACGTCCCGATCGGCGATAGTCCGCTGTTGCCTCCTCGTCGGCCTCCATCAAGGCGAGAAGCAGGCGCTTGCTTGTCCGAACTTCAACCCAACCTGAGGTAGACCGTACCATCATACACTCCATCGTGCAATTGACGATCACATGCGTTTCATCATTCGGAAGCGGTCACCTCACATGCCTTGCCATCCGCCAGGCTCGCCGCTCGGACCATCTTGCCGCGCCGGCCGGTCAGGCCGCTTGCAATAGGCTGTAAAACAATCCTTTTCGGGCCCGCTCAGGATACAGGGGAATTCAGGGCATGGGTGACATAAGGGACGTGCCCGCGTGAGGCCTTTGTCTTGGCATACAGCACCGGCTGCTCAGGCTTCGGGACTATCCCGAGCTGGCTCGTCATTCAGCCAGGGTGAGCCTTGTAAAAGTCAAGATCCTCACCGCACCACAACTCAGAATTGCGTCTAATTGTAGGTGATATTGGGGCGTGGCAGATCTTGTCGACTGAGACGTCGACGCAGCCGCTCTCGAATGAAGCAGCTACTCGACTAGGTAGCTCCCTGGCCGGCGCTGTACCGATTAGTCTCCACCTCGCTGTCATGTAGCTTAGTGGAAGATGGTCATGCGTACCGTTTCAATCAGCTGGGAGACCGTCCATCGGCATGGCGAGGCGTGGATCTCGCACCATCGGCTGCGGTACAGGATGTTCGTCGAGCGCCAGGGGTGGTCCGTGCCTCATTTTGAGTGCATGGAGTATGATGAGTTCGATACGCCGGCGGCGACCTATATCCTCGTCATCGACGAGCACGATCAGGCTCTGGGCACTGCACGCCTGATTCCGACCACGCGTCCCTACATGGTCGAGTCGTTGTGGCCCAACTTGGTGGAAGGCCTGCTGCCGCATTCCGACCAGGTCTGGGAAGCGTCGCGGTTCGGCTGCGATCGAGCGCTCGGCGCCGGCGGACGGCGTCGCGTCATCGGTCGACTGATCCAGGCCTGTCAGGAGTTCGGTGTGGCCCACGGGATCACATCATATCTCGGCGTGATGCCCAGCTGGGTATTTCAGAACGTCATCGCCGCGCATGGCTGCCCGGTCCAGCCGCTTGGACCTGCGATGTCGATGCACGGGCACGCCATTGAAGCTGCCTCGATCGAGGTCTCACCGGCGGTTCTCGATCTCGTTCGCGCCCGTACAGGACTCCGCCAGGCTCTGCAGGACGCCGAGCTGCCCAAGGTTGGCGCCGCCTCCCTCTCGCCGTCCCTCGCAGGCGGCGTACGGCCGGAGCAGAACAGGCTGGCGACGGTAGCGACAACTACGCTCGTGTCCGCTCCCTGAATCGGCCTCAGGCGCGCGTCCTATGAGGAGGTCAGCGCTTCAGCGGCCACGCTTCGATCTGGCAAACGCCCTGTCGGTGGCCATGAAGCGCGTCACCATGACGGCAACCAGCTTGGCCGGATCCGGAGCCGGCTGTCCTGCATCCTGCGACAGCAGCTTCGCATAGGCCAGCAGATCCCGATGGACGATGGCCGGCAACTCGACAGTGACCCTGACAGGCTTTTCATCCGGCAGCGTGGATATCTTCAGTTTCGGCATTCGTCTCACCCTTGATACGGCTCGAGCACGAGGTCACGATTGACAATCACGCGGACCGGAAAGCCTGGCCTCACCGTCAGAGTCGGCTGCACGTTCATCTGCTGGCCAACGAGCTCTTGACCTGTGCGGCTCATGGCGCTGCCAAAACCCTGGCGCAGAGCCTGAATGATCGCGGCGTTGTTGGTATTTGGATTGCTGCCGGCATTGACCTCGCTTCCCACCGAGAGCAGCGACGAGAGCAGGGCCGCGCCGAGCAACTGGCGCCAATGATTGTCGACCTCGTCCGACAGACCTGAGTAGCCTGCCGCGTCGGCGCCCTGCTGCCGTTCCAATATGATCGAACGGCCGTTGGGGAGGATGAGCCTGGTCCAGACCAAGAGCACGCGCGATTGGCCCGCGGTCACCTGGCTGTCGTAGAGCCCGATCAGCCGTGCTCCCTGCGGGACAAGCAGGAAGCGCCCCGTCGGGGAGTCGAACACGTTCTCGGTGACCTGGGCGGTGATCTGCCCCGGCAGGTCGGAGCGGATGCCCGTGATCAGGGCGCCAGCGATGACGGTTCCGGCCTGGACCACATAGGGGGATGCCGGCCGGCTGACGCGATCCGGACTCGTGGTGCGGCGATCGACCGGAGCATTGACAAAGGCCAGCTTACGATCCTGCCCGTTCTGGGTGAGCGCATCATCAGAAGCGGACACCCCGCCGGTGCGATCGCTGGTCTGAGCCGGGCCTGCCGCCGTCTCGGGTCCACGAACACTGACGCTCGCAAACAGGCGGCTCACGCGAGCGGCTTCCCGCTCCTGCTCATGGCGGAGCTGCTCCTGATCGGGCACGGCAGCGCGTGCCTGACCCTGGGCAGCCACGATCGGCCCGCCGAGATCACCGGGCAGCGGCGGTCCGATCAGGGGAACGTTGCTGGGAAAATTGGCGTAGTCACGCGGCAACGCCGAAAGCCCGTCGGCAATGTCGTGATGATCGGTGCTGTAGTGCTCGGTTGAAGCCGGCTTGCTCGGCTTGCTGGTCTGCAACGTCCAGACGCCCGCGCCTCCTATCAAGAGCAGCGCCACGGCACTGGCACCGGCGAGGACATTGCGCGACAGCCGAGTGACCGGCGGAAGATCTCCTTTCAAGCGCATGCTTCTGGTGCGCCGCTCAGCGTTGCCGACAGCGGACGGTGCCTGCGATGTGGAAGCCTCCGCCTGCTTCTCGCTCATCACCGGGAGGCTCCGTCGGTTCTGACGATCCTGACCTTGCGCTGCTCGTCGCCGCCGAGGCGCAACTCGGCTGCAGCAAACAGCCGATCAACGATCATGGTGTTGCGGAACGCACGGGTGTTGACGATCTCCGGGGCGCCATCGCTGCCGGTGACGAACAACGGCGGCAATTCACCCTGGGCAATGCCAGGAGGAAACTCGATATAGACCTTGCGGCCATCGTCATAGGCGCCGACCGGCCGCCATGGCGGATCATCACCCTCGATGCGATAGCGGAAGCGCCGCAGCGCCGCGCTCGGCAGCTCCGGCCGCAACACGAGCTGACGGGCTCTCGTCTCCGCATTCTGCGGATAGTACCAGGCCACGGCCGGCATATAGGGCTTCTCCCTGGCACGCAGCTCGAGCAGATAGGTCCGCCGGTCGGTGTTCACGACGAGATTGGTCTCGATCGCCGCACGCGTCGGCTTGACCAGGATGTGGACACGGCGGGCATCGCCGACACCGCTCTCGGTGTCGCCAACCACCCAGCGTACGGTATCGCCCGCCGACACCGGACCCGACCCCGACAGCTGCTCACCTTCCTCGAGCATGATGTCGGTGATCTGCCCGGGCGCCGCATAGATCTGGTAGAGCGCTCCCGGACTATAGGCGTAGATCTGCGTCGCGTTGAAATAGCCCTTCTTTCGCGGCTCGACCCGGGCCGCACTGTTGGCCGTCTCGACGCGGTCGAGCGGATCCGCCTCTTCCTGGGCTCCCGCCTTGCCGCCAAGCGAAACTTTCCAGGGCGGTGGAAGATGCAGCGGCCGCGGCTTGTCGTCCAGAATGGCCGGCGCAGCCGCAGCCGGCGGTGCCTCGCTATCATAGCTGATGTTTGGCGGCTTTGCCGTTGTGCAGCTACAGAGCGGCAACAGCACCGCGGTGGCGATCACGCCGGCGCGTACGCTCCGGACCATCGGCATGCTCATTGCGACAGCTCCTTCGACCAGTTGATGGCGTGGACATAGATGCCGAGCGGGTTCTTGCGCAGGCGGTCCGCATCGTCCGGCGTGGCGAGCACGATGGTCAGGATCGCGCTCCAGCGTTCGGTCGCGCTCGACGCGCCATTCTCATAGCGCCGCTCGATCCAGGCGATCCGGAAACTGTCGGGCGAGGCGCGTACGACACTGGAGACCTCGACCGAGACCTGGATCCTGCCGAGCTTGGTAAAGGGGTCGTTGGAGCGGGCATAGTCATTCAGGGCAGCCGCGCCGCGGTCGGTCGTGAAGTCGTAAGCCCGCAGCCAATTCTGGCGCAGCACGATGCCATCAGCCGGGAGACCTCTCACGTCTTCGATGAAGCGGGCAAGATGGAAGGCGACCTGCGGATCGGTCGGCATGTAGTCGGCCACCGCAGGCGCGACCCGCTGGACGTCGCCGAGATGGCCAACCTCCACGACCCAGGGGGTCACCGTGCCGCGCGTCGCCTGCCAGATCAGGGCGGACGCACAGCCTGCGGCCAAGGCCAGGCAGCCGAACGCCATGAGACGCCAGTTCTTGGCCTGCACGCGCGCAGAGCCGATGCGCTCATCCCAGATCTGGGCCGCCTTCTGATAGGGCGTCACCGGCTCTGGCGTATGACCGTAGTGAACAGATGCGCGCTTGAACATGTCAGGATTTCCCCTCGGAGAGATCGACCGCGCTGCCCTGACCGCCGTGCTCGGCGTGGCGAACGGCCTGCGCCGTGACGGATGCGCCCTGATGAACGGCCCGCGCCGCCGTCATGCGCTCCGCCCAAACTGAAGAGCGCGAGCCCTGGTCATGGCCCGCCTGGTCCGAGCCGCCGACCTGGGCCGCGGCCTTCTGGCGCAGCGGACTGGCACTCGCTCCTGCTTCCCCGGTCGCCGAGCCGC
>NZ_CAFI01000186.1 GCF_000239775.1 Bradyrhizobium sp. ORS 375 | reverse complement strand
GGGCGGCTTATACGTCCTCTCCCCGGGGACCGGCTTGATTGCCCCCGTCACGGACGGATCATCACCATCCGCTTGGCCTCGGCGTCGGGAGGCCAGGACCCTACGATTTCGCCGGCGCATCGAGCTCGTTCGTCCGCATGACGCATCGCCATGCTGCGAGCCGACACACCCACCGCATCCCACACCCGCGCGTCGTGACGATCGCGATGCGCCCCTCTTGGCGAGGCGGGACGGGGGCATCCAATCATGATTTCGCCGAAAGCGAAACAGAAACATTTTCGGCCGGAGGACTGGACAGAGGTGATGTGCTTGAGCCCACAGGGGAAATGAGCTTTTTGGCGCACGGTCTCGGGCGCCTGGTGCAGCCTTGCTTGCGCAGCAAGACGCCGGCATGCGAGCCTGAGCTGCCCGTCGGGCAGGCAGCGCTATCGCATATGGCTCGGCGCTCACCGGGGCCTCTTGGTTCGAGACGCGCCGAAGCCGGTGCTCCTCATCATGAAGGTTGAGAATCCCGCCGCGAAACGGGCCTCGCCGGCTGCGCAATCCCTGGCCCCGCCGCGGCGCGCGTTAGCTTGCCTCCGGAATGCGCCCGTAGCCGCCCGTCAGCGGTATCAGCAACGGCCGCGGCGCGCGCGTGCCGGTATCCGCGTCAACCGTCGCGGCCGATGCGAGCGAGATCGTGATCCATCGGCATGATGCGAAAACCGGCGATCTCCACATCCACTTCCCGCGGTTGGGCTTCGAGCTTATGGCGGCATCGTGCGAGTTTGAGTCGAGCCGCGGCGGCTCGCCCAGTATGACACGCCCCGCTTTTCGCCGTAGTTCGGAGAGAAGGTGGCCGCGGGAATGGTCGGATGGCATCGCAGGGGACCGGCTGCAGCCGTGCGCGGCTACTTTCCGTAGGCGCCCTGGTAGCGTCCCGCGCGGATGCTTGCCAGGATCTCCGCCTCGCGCTGCTCCTGCGCCCGCGCCATCTCCAGCAGATGCGATGCGCGCTCCGGCGCGAAGGCGACGACGCCGTCGGCATCGCCCACCACGATGTCGCCTGGCGCAACCACCATGCCGCCGATCGAGACCGGCTCGTTGATGGCGCCCGGTCCGTTCTTGTAGGGGCCGCGATGATTGGCGGTGCGAGCGAACACGGGAAACGGTGACGTCATCAGCACAGCTGAGTCGCGGATGGCGCCGTCGAGCACGATTCCGGCCGCGCCGCGCTGCTCGGCGATCGCGGCGATGATCTCGCCGACGAGGGCGCGCGTCTCGTCGCCGCCGCCATTGATCACGAGCACCTCGCCGGGCTTGATCATATCGAGCGCGCGATGGACGAACAGGTTGTCTCCCGCCGCGGTGTTGACCGTGAGCGCTATCCCGGCCATGGGCGGTCCCTTGTAGAACGGCTTCAGGCTAGTCGCTCCGGGCAGGCGCTGCAGATTGTCGCTGATCACGGCCGTCGGGATCTGCCTGAAGGGCGCGATCAGCCCGGGATCGATGGTCGCAACCGGCCGCTGTTCGTTCCCACTCATTGTCGCTCCCCTCGATAATGATGCGCGCCGCCGACGGCGGCGCGGGCGCTGGTGTAGGACTCGCGCGAGATCCAGAAAACAGATAAATGACGATGCCATCCCATCGCTTTTGAGAATGTCAGATGATCACGCTGAAGCAGCTCGAGGCTTTGCACTGGATCGTGGAGCTCGGCACATTCGAGCGCGCCGCGGCAAAGCTCAACACGACGCAATCCGCGATCTCCAAACGCGTCCAGGAGTTGGAAGCGTCGGCGCGGGTTCCGCTGTTCGACCGCAGCCAGCGCGGCGCGCGCCTGACCGAGCGCGGCGAGGAGATCCTCGCACTGGGCCGGCAGATGCTGACGCTGCAGGGGCAGATCCTCGAGCTGAAGGACGGACGGCAGCCCCCGGCGCGCCGGTTGCGCCTCGGCACCACCGAACTGTCGGCGCTGACCTGGTTGCCGCGCCTGGTCTCGGCGATACGGGAGGAGCATCCGGCCGTGGTGATCGAGCCCGAGGTGGATACCTCCCGCACGCTCTACGATCGCCTGATCGAGGGGAGTGTCGACCTTATCGTGATTCCGGACGTGTTTTCGGACCCGGAGGTGACCTCGGTCAGGCTTGCCGAGGTCCAGAACGTCTGGACCGCGCGGCCCGGTCTGGTGCGGTCGCGTCGGTCTCTCGGATTCGAGGAGCTCGGCGAGTACACGCTGCTGATGCAGGGCCGTCGCTCGGGGCAGGGGCTCTACATCAACAGATGGCTCACGGCGAACGGTGTCGCGTTCAAGCGCGCGATCTCGGTCGACAACCTCACGGCTCTCGTCGGACTCGCCGTCGCCGGCCTCGGCATCAGCTACCTTCCGCGACGCTGTTTCCGGCCGCTGTTCGCCGAGGGGAAGCTCTCGATGGTTCCGGTCCGGCCGGCGCTCCCGGCCGTGCCGTATTCGGCGATGTACCGCAACGACAGGCCCTCGGCGCTGACGGCCGTTGTCGCCGAGCTGGCGCGCAAGACCTGCGACTTCAGCCGGCAGCTCCAGGGCTAAGCGTCCTCCGGATGGCATCACTTTTCGGAATGCATGTTGGAGCGTTTTTATCCCTTTTCATCGCAATCGGCCGAAGCGAGTCTGCTGTCCGGATACGACACGCCAGGCATGACGACAAGGAGAGGTTTCGATGCGCCGATGGGGATGTGTAGTGGCACTGGTTCTGGCGGCGAATACCGCGGGTGCCGAGGAATTGAGCGGCACGCTGCAGAAGATCAAAGAGACCGGCAGGATTGCGGTCGGCTTCCAGGAGTCCTCGGTCCCGTTCAGCTATCTCGATGGCAACCAGAAGCCGGTGGGCTATGCGCTCGACATCTGCGCGCGGATCGCCGACGCCGTGAAGCGGGACCTCGGGCTGCCCAACCTCGTGGTCGAGACCGTTCCGGTCACCTCGTCCACCCGCATTCCGCTGATGACCAACGGCACCATCGACCTTCTGTGCGCCTCGACCACCAACAACGCGGAGCGCCAGAAGCTCGTCACCTTCACCAACACGCATTTTCTCAGCGCAACGCGTTTCGCTGCCAAGGCCTCGAGCTCACTGCGGCGGATCGACGATCTGAAGGGCAAGACGGCCGTTGCGATCGCCGGGTCGACCAACATCTCGCAGTTGAACAAGGTCAATGTCGAGCGCAAGCTCGGCATCACCATCGTTCCCGCCAAGGACCAGGCCGAGGCTTTCCTGATGCTGGAGACCGACCGGGCGCAGGCCTATGTGCTCGATGACGTCCAGCTTGCGGTTGCGATCGCACGCTCCAAGGAACCGGCGGCCTATGTCATCAGCGATGATGCCTTCTCCAAGGCCGAGCCGTTCGGCATCATGCTGCGCAAGGACGATGCCCCATTCAAGGCGCTCGCCGACCGCGTCACGGCCGCGCTCTATCGGAGCCCGGAGATCGAAAAGCTCTACAAGACGTGGTTCGAATCCCCGGTTCCGCCGACCGGAATCAACTTCAACTACCCGATCCCGGCCGCATTGCGGGCCGCGTTCAAGAAGCCCAGCAGCAGCCCCGATCCGGAGGCCTATCCGGCCGAATGAGGCCGGTGATCGCGTCGGCTGATCCGAGCCCCGACGCAGGCCATCTACCCCCGGCTTGCCGTCACTTGCTGGCGGTAGCGCTCGGCATCCCAGTTGAGCAGCATCTGCTCGTGCTGGGATGAGAGATAGCTGATCTCGGCTGAGAGCGGCAGGCGGCTGGTCACGAGCGCGAGGCAGCTCAGCATCGCCTCCGCGCCGGGACTGGCGTCGCTGCGGATGACGGCGCCAAGGCCCGGCACCAGCGCAGCGATCGGCGCGGGCAGGCCACTCGCCTGTGCCCGCGCGAGCAATGTGGCGAGGCCGTCGGCGCCCTCGACCGTCGGCAGGCCCGGGCCGAGGAAGACGACGTGATCCGGATACAGCGATCCGCCGGTCGCTATGGCGCGGCTGTAGGGATCGGTGGCGATGCCGTGGCTCTCGGCATCATGCGGCAGGCGATAGTCGGTGCCGGCGCAGAGACGGTGCAACCCATCTTCGTCAGCCGGGGGCGTGGTGCGCACCGGCAGCGCCAGCCTGGTCTCCACATCGTGCACCAGCGCTTCGGCCTGCTCGCAAGTCTCTGCGCCGACGACGAGGCCGTGATTGCCGAGGATCAGCACGTCGATGCGTTCCTGCGCCACGATGGCGCCGACCGCGCGTGCCAGCGGCAGGCCGGGATGGAAGTAGTCCAGATGACGCCAGGCGAGGCCCTCGAGCCTGCTCGCGAACTCATCCCGGGCATCGCGGCGCGCCGCCCAGGCAATGGTGTTGACGGCATGGACATGCAGCACGACACGATGCGGCATCAGCGCATGCAGCGAGGTCTCGATCGATGCGCGCAAGGGACCGGGAGCGGCCAGCGGAATGCGCTCGTCATCACCGGCGAGCGCCGCGCGCGCGGCCGGCAGCAGCACCGGCACGAAGATGTCCTTCTCGTTGGCATCTGACAGCCACGTGCCCGACGCCTTCACCCAGAGCACGTCATCGTCCTTCACCGATGAGTTGCCGCCGGCGCCCTGCACCAGCAGCATGTTGCGGCCGACGCGCGCCGACATCGCGCGCAGCGCTTGAAGATCTCCGGGCTCGCGCATCTCTCGTCTCCTCGTCACCAGGCAAGCTGCTGCATCGTCCAGGTCGGCATGCGGCTGGCCGAGCCCGCGAGCTTGCGCGTTGCGGCCGCCAAATCGGGCGCGTCCCCGAGCGTCGTGCGATGCACGCCCTCGGCGAGCAGCAGGGTCTGCATCCCCAGCGCGCGGGCGCCGGCGACGTCGTGGTCGAGCGAGTCGCCGATCATCAGCACGCGGCGCGGATCAGGACGGCCGAGTTGCTCCAGCGCGGCCGCGAAGATCGGCTCGTGCGGCTTGCCGACGAAGCTCACGGCGCCGCCGAGCCACTCATAGGCACGCGCGAGCGTGCCCGGCGCCGGCACGAGACCGGTTGCGCCGAACATCATCAGGTCGGGATTGGCGCAGATCATCGGCACCTGCCGGCCGACGGCGCGTGTGAAGAGGTCGCGCCAGATGTCGGGCTCGGCGACGTCCTCGTCGAGCCCGCCGAGCAGGATGAAATCGGCGTCGCGGGTGTCGTTGACGATGACGAGCTCGAGCCCGTCGACCAGCGAGCAGTCGCCGCCACGCGTGATCAGGAAGCAGGCGTCGCCGCAATCGGTGAACGGCGCACGCGTGCGGTCGCGCAGGCCCGTCCAGGTCACTTCGCCCGATGTCAGGATGCCGTCATAGGTCGCGCGTGGCAGCCCGAGCTGGGCGAGGCGCTCGGCATTGGGGCCCGCCCGCTTGCCGGAGTTCGACAGCACGAGCGTGTGCTTGCCCGCGTCGCGAAGCCGGGTGACGCAGTCGTGCGCCGCCGGAAACACCATGCGGCCGTCATGCAGCGTGCCCCATTGGTCGAGCAGCACGTGATCGAACCGGTCGGCGATGGCGGACAGGCCATCGATCTCACAGGCGGCGGCCGTCATTGCGGCGGCCCCTGCAAGGCGAGCAGCGCGGTGCCGTAGCTCGCCTCGGTCTGCGTCGCGACGCTCACGGGCACGCCGATGATGCGCGTGCGGATCCCGGTCCACGCGGCATTCCGGGCGCCGCCGCCGATGCTGATCACCCGCCGCAGCGCCGGCGCGCCGAGCGCCCGGAGACGTTGATAGGCCAGCGCCTCGACGGAGGCGATGCCTTCGAGCAGCGCCTGGAAGAAGCGGTGGTCTTCGGCCGGCCGCGGCGCGATCCGCGGCGCCAGCGCGGGATCGGCGATCGGAAAACGCTCGCCGGGCTTCGGCAGCGGATAGTAGTCGAGCCCGGTGGGATCGTCGGGGCGAAGCAACGGGGTCATGCGCTTCATGTCGTCGGCGGTAAAGTGCGCCAGCAGGGCGGCGCCGCCGGAGTTCGACGCGCCGCCGGCAAGCCATTTGTCGCCGAGCCGGTGCGAGTACACGCCCTGGTCCGCGGCAAAGATCGGCTGCGTGGCGATCAGCTTCAGCACCAACGTGGTGCCGAGCGAGGTCACGGCGTCGCCCGGGGTCTCGGCGCCCGTGGCGATGAAGGCGGCGACACCGTCGGTGGTGCCGGCGACGATGCGCGCAGAGCGGGACAATCCGAGCGCACGCGCGATCCCCGCATCGACCTCGGCGAAAGGTGTGCCCGGAACCAGAACGGTCGGCAGCATGTCGCGCGGCACGCCGAGCTGATCGAGCCAATTGGGCCAGCGGCGCTGCACCGGGTCGTAGCCGAGCTTGAGCGTGTTGTTCTCGTCGCTGACGCCGTGGCGGCCGGCGAGCCGTCCGGCGATCCAATCGGCCTGATGCACGACGCGCGCGGCGCCCGATGTGGAGGACAGCAGACGCATGAGCTTCGCCAGCGGGCTGCTCGTGCCATGCGCGCCGCTCTCAGGTGGTGCGACGGCGGCGATGCGGCTCGCTTCCTGGACCGCGCGCGCGTCGTTGTACATCAGGCCGGGCGAGCAGGGCCGTCCGCCGGCGTCGATCAGCAGCAGCGTGCCCGACGTGCCGTCGACCGCGATCCGCGCGACGGCGCCGAGATCGACGCGCTCGCCGAGCTGATGGAGCGCCGCGACAACAGCCTGCCACCACAGCTCGGGATCCTGCTCGATCGCGTCGCCGTCCTGAACGGGCGCGGCGAGCAGCACGGCCGATGAGCCCTGAATCGTGCCGCGGCCATCGGTCGCGCAGGCGCGCACGCCGCTGGTTCCGACGTCGATCCCGACAAACAACTCCCTCATGCGACCTCTTCTCGTTGCGATCGGGCGAGCATGCCGATGCTCGCCCGGCTCGTCACGCCCTGACGCACCGCAGCACGTTTTCGGGATTGACGGCCGGATCGACGTCTGCAATTTTTTGCAAGGTGTGAAGAATTTTGCAAGCAGGCATTCGCGCGTGACGACAGCTTCCGACAGGGCGCCCATGATTGACGGCGAGGCCTCGCTGGCGACGCGCGCGGCGTGGCTGTATTTCGCTGCCGGACTGACGCAGTCGGAGGTCGCCGACCGTCTCAACATCCAGAGCACCAAGGCGCATCGCCTGATCGCGCGTGCCAGCCGCGAGGGCATGATCCGCGTGTTCGTCGAGGGGCCGGTGGCCGAATGCGTCGCGCTGGAGAATGCGCTCGCCGACCGCTACGGGCTCGACTTCTGCCGCGTCGCGCCGGATCTCGGCGAGGGCGATCTTCCCTTGAAGGCGCTGGCGCTGGAAGGTGCGAGCTTCCTGCGGCAGGTGCTCGAGCGCGGCGACGACAAGATCATCGGCGTCGGCCACGGCCGCACGCTCGCGGCCGTCGTCGCGCAACTGCCGCAGACGCCGGCGCGCGACGTGCAGTTCGTCTCGCTGCTCGGCGGCCTGACGCGTAAATTCGCCGCCAATCCGTTCGACGTGATCCATCGGCTCGCCGAGCGCACCGGCGCCGAGGCCTATCTGCTACCTGTGCCGGTGTTTGCCAACTCCGTGGCTGATCGCCGCGTGCTGATGCAGCAGTTCGGCATCGCCGACGTGTTCGCGCTGGCGCAGAAGGCCTCGCTCTTGTTCGTCGGCATCGGCCAGATCCACGCCGACGGCTTTCTGGTGTCGAGCGGCATGATCAAGCCCGACGAGGTCGTCGAGCTCAAGCGCGCCGGCGCCTGCGCCGATCTGCTCGGCCACTTCTTCAACGCCGACGGCGAGCTGCTCGATCTCGACCTCTCCGCACGCGCCACCTCGATGGCGGCGAGCGATCTCAAGAAACACCGCATCGTCGCCATCGGCGGCGGCGAGGCGAAGATCACGGCGCTGCGCGCGGTGCTGCGCAGTGGCTTTCTGAACGGCCTCATCATCGATGAGGTGACCGCTCAGGCACTATCTACCGACAAGCCGGAGAAAACATCCGGTCACTCCAAGAACAAAAGTCGGAAGGGCAGGTAACGCGACTACGTCTCACCAACAAAGACAAAGGGAGGGTTGAAATGTACGATCGTGAGAAGAATCTCTTTGCGTCCTATGCCGGCAAGCGCATCAGCCGGCGTGATCTGCTCGACGGCGCCGCCAAGCTCGGCATCGCCGGCGTCGCCGCCAATGCCGCCTTCGCCTCGGCGATGTCCAAGGCCATGGCCGCGGACTTCAACTGGAAGGCCCAGAGCGGCAAGACCGTCAAGCTGCTGCTGAACAAGCACCCTTACGTCGATGCGATGATCGGCGACATCGAGGCGTTCAAGAGCCTGACCGGCATGAACGTCACCTACGACATCTTCCCGGAGGACGTCTATTTCGACAAGGTGACTGCCGCGCTCTCGTCAAAGTCGGATCAGTACGACGCTTTCATGACCGGCGCCTACATGACCTGGACCTATGGTCCGGCTGGCTGGATCGAGGACCTCAACACCTACATCAAGGATCCCGCCAAGACCAATCCGGCCTTCGCCTGGGATGACGTGCTGCCGGGCCTGCGCTCCTCGACCGCGTGGGACGGCGTCGCGGGCTCCGAGCTTGGCTCGGGCAAGGCCAAGCAGTGGTGCATTCCGTGGGGCTACGAGCTCAACAACATCACTTACAACCGCAACATCTTCAGCAAGGTCGGCGTCAAGCCGCCCGGCAATCTCGATGAGATGCTGGAGGTCGCGGCCAAGATCACCAAGGACGCCGGCGGGCCCTATGGCGTCGGCGTGCGCGGCTCGCGCTCCTGGGCCACCATCCATCCCGGCTTCCTCTCGGCCTATTCGAATTTCGGCCAGAAGGACTTCGTGATGGAGGGCGGCAAGCTCAAGGCCGCGATGAACACGAAGGCCTCGAAGGACTTCCACGAGAAATGGGTCAAGATGATCCAGGGCTCGGGTCCGAAGAACTGGTCGACCTACACCTGGTACCAGGTCGGCACCGATCTCGGCGCCGGTGCCTCCGGCATGATCTTCGATGCCGACATTCTCGGCTACTTCATGAATGGCGGCGAGAACAAGGAGCGCGGCAATCTCGGCTATGCGCCGTTCGCGGCCAATCCGGCCGCCAAGGCGCCGACGCCGAACGTCTGGATCTGGTCGCTGGCGATGTCGAGCTTCTCCAAGCAGAAGGACGCGGCCTGGATCTTCATGCAATGGGCGGCGTCGGTCGAGCACGATTTGTTCGGCGCGCGCAAGATGGACTTCGTCAATCCGGTCCGCACCTCCGTGTGGAAGGACAGCGAATTCCGTGACCGCATCGCCAAGTCCTATCCGGGCTATCTCGAGCAGCATGACCTCTCGGCGCCTGGAGCCAAGATCTACTTCACGGCGCAGCCGCTGTTCTTCGATCTCACGACGGAGTGGGCGGCGTCGCTGCAGAAGATGGTGGCCAAGGAGATCACTGTTGACGAGGGCCTCGACAAGCTTGCCGAGAGCATCAACCGTCAGCTGAAGCAGGCCGGCCTCGGCTGAGGCCGCGCCGCACCTCCCTGGCCGCCCACCGGTCCGGACGCTCCCCACAAGCGTCCGGGCCGGCCCCATACCCGCGACGATGTGATCACGCCTGTCATGAGCATGGCCCAACTTGTCGAGACCGAGGCGACGCCACGCCGCACGAAACGCTGGCGCGGGCGGCTGCTGCCCTATCTGCTCAGCCTGCCGGCACTGCTGGTCTGCATCGCCATCCTGGTGCCGTTCGTGACTGCCGCGATCTATTCGCTGCAGCGCTACCGGCTCAATTTGCCGTATCTGCGCGGCTTCATCGGCGTCGACAATTACATCGACTTCCTGTCCGATCCCGCGTTCTGGAACACGCTGCGGATCTCGCTCGTGTACACCGCGGTGACGGTCATCGCCGAACTGCTGCTTGGCCTCGGCATCGCGCTGCTGCTGCGACGCCCCACGCGCTTCCACAACGCGGTCTCGATCATGCTGCTGCTGCCGCTGATGACGGCCCCGGCGATTGCGGCCCTGATGTGGAAGCTGATGACCAATCCGAGCTTCGGCATCCTGTCCTATCTGGTCGGTCTCCTCGGCGTGCACGACTTCAAATGGGCGTCCGACCCGTCGACCGCGCTGTTCACCGTCGTGCTGGTCGATGTCTGGGTCTATACCCCCTTCATCATGATCCTGCTGCTGGCCGGCCTGCGCTCGCTGCCGCGGCAGCCGTTCGAGGCGGCGGCGCTCGATGGCGTGCCGGCGAGCTTCGTGTTCTTCCGCATCACCCTGCCGATGCTCGCGCCCTACATCATCACGGCGTCGCTGTTCCGGCTGCTCGATTCCATCCAGCAGTTCGACATCGTCTATGCGATGACGCAAGGCGGGCCAGGGGACCGGCTGATGGTGTTCCAGGTCCAGGCCTATCTGGAGTTCTTCCAGTACACCAATGTTGGACGGTCGGCAGCGCTGCTGATGATCCTGTGGCTGATCACCAACGTCCTGTCGAACATCTTCATCAAGAACTGGCTGCGGCTGCGCGCACGCGCCCACGGTCACGCCTGAGGGAGCCGCCGATGGATCACTCCAGTCTCGCCGGGCGTATCTTCCGCGGCATCGCGCTTTCGCTGGTGCTCGTGTTCTTCATGTTTCCGATCGTCTGGATCCTGTTGATGTCGTTCCAGACCAACGAGCAGATCCTGCGCATTCCGCCGCGCATCCTGTTCGAGCCGACGCTCGCCAATTACGAGGCGCTGATCTCGGGCCAGCTGCGGACGGCGGCCGGCAATCTGCAGATCGAGTTCATGCGCAACCTGATGAACAGCTTCGTGCTGTCGAGCGCGTCGGTGATCCTGGCGCTGCTGCTCGGCGTGCCCGCCGCATATGCGTTCGCGCGGTTCAAGTTCAAGCTCGGCGAGACCATTGCCTTCACGCTGCTGTCGTTCCGCTTCGCGCCGCCGCTGCTGGTGCTGCTGCCGCTGTCGCTGTACTACCAGCAGCTCGGGCTGAACGACACGTATTTCGGCATCGTCTGGGTCTATCAGCTGATCGCCTTGCCGTTGATCCTGTGGATCGTGCGCGGCTATTTCGAGGACATCAGCCCTGACATCGAGCACGCCTACCGGTTGGCCGGGCATTCCTGGCGCGAGGCGTTCACCCGCATCGCGGTCCCGTTGGCGGGACCGGGGATCGCGGCGGCGGGTCTCTTGTCCTTCATCTTCTGCTGGAACAATTTCGTCTTCGCGCTGATCCTGGCCTCGGCCGACAAGCAGCCGGTGACGGTCGGCGCGCTCGCCTTCGTCACCGCGTCGGGCATCCAATACGGGCAGATCGCCGCGGCGATCGTGCTGTCGGTGACGCCGACCCTGCTGCTCGCGCTCTACGCACAGCGCTATCTGGTCGAAGGCCTGTCGCTCGGTGCAGTGAAGGGTTGAGGAAGAATGGCGCGTCTCGAACTCAAATCCGTCGGCAAGAGCTTCGGCGCTGTCAGCTGCGCCAGGGACGTGTCGCTCGCGGTCGAGCCCGGCGAGATCGTCGCGGTGTTCGGTCCGTCCGGCAGCGGCAAGACCGTGCTGCTGCGCATGATCGCCGGCATGTTCGAGCCTGACGCCGGGGACATCCTGGTGGGCGGCCACTCGATCGTGGATGCGCCGCCGGAGCAGCGCGGCATCGGCATGGCGTTCCAGAATTTTGCGCTGTTCCCGCATATGAGCGCGCGCGACAACATCGCCAGCGGGCTGCGTGCGCGTGGCGCGGGCGACATTGCAGCCAAGGTGACGCAGATGAGCCGGCTGCTGAAGATCGAGCATGTGCTCGGCCACCGGCCGCGCGAATTGTCCAACGGCCAGAAGCAGCGCACCGCGCTGGCGCGCGCGCTGATCGGCAATCCCGAGGTGCTGCTGCTCGACGATCCCCTGCGCAACGTCGACGCCAAGCTGCGCTACGAGATGCGGCTGGAGCTGCCGAGCCTGCTGCGCCGCAGCTCAGCGGCGGTACTCTACGTGACGCAGGATTATCGCGAGGCGATGGCGATCGCCGATCGCATCGCCGTGCTCATCGACGGCCGCCTGGTGCAGGTGGCGCGGCCCGAGGAGATCTATGCGCGGCCGGCCTCGGTCGCGGTGGCGCGGCTGTTCGGCGATCCCAGCATCAATCTCTCCGAGGTCGCGCCGGTCGCGGAGCAGGGCCGGCTGATCGCGGCCGTCGCCGGCACGCAGATCCGGCTCGACGCGGACGATGTGCCCTCCGGTGCGCGCGAGCGCTGCTGGCTCGGCGTCCGGCCCGACGATGTCGTGGTGACCCGCCAGGACGGCGAGGGCGCGATCCCCGCCCGCATCGTCGCCATCACGCCGCTGCACGAACGGGCCGTGGTGCTGCTGCGCTTCGCGGATGGCTCCGAATGGCTGGCGGCGCTGGCGCCCGAGGCGCTGGACGCCGGCGCCGACGAGGACGTGTTCGTGCGCTTCGCGCCCGAGGCGGCGCTGCTGTTCGACCATGCGACCGGAGACCGCATCGGTGCGCCGCCGCGGCGGCAGGCGGCGTGAGGGATTGTCACATGCTTTCGATCCACAACGTCGACAAGATCTATCACAGCCGCGGCAAGCCTGATGTCCATGCCGTGCGCGCGCTCGACATGGAGGTGAAGAAGGGCGAGATCGTCGCGCTGCTCGGCTCGTCCGGCTGTGGCAAGACCTCGACCTTGCGCATGATCGCCGGCTTCGAGAGCGTGACCTCAGGCTCGATCGCCCTGGCGCAACGGGCGATCCACGATCTGCCGCCGGCCAAGCGCAAGGTGGCGATGGCGTTCGAAGGCTATTCGTTGTATCCGCCGCTCACAGTGCGCGAAAATATTGCGTTCGCGCTGAAGGCGCAGCAGCTGTCGCGCGCCGAGATCGCGCGGCGCGTCGATGAGATTGCCCGCCTGGTCGAGATCGAGGACATTCTCGATCATCATCCGCGCGCGCTCTCGGGCGGACAGCAGCAGCGCGTCTCGCTGGCGCGGGCGCTGGTGCGCGACGCTGATCTGTATCTCCTGGACGAGCCGATGGGGCAGCTGGAGCCGCAACTGCGCGCCGTGCTGCGCGGCCGCATCAAGGGCCTGCTGGCGGAGCGCGGCATGACCGCGATCTTCGTCACCCATGACCAGACCGAGGCGAGCGCGCTCGCCGATCGCATCGCGGTCATGGAGGATGGCGTGCTGCAGCAGTTCGCCGGGGAGCGCGAGCTGAAGAATCGTCCGGCCAATCTGTTCGTCGCGAGCTTCATCGGCGAGCCGCCGATGAACCTGCTCGACACGGCGGTGACACCGGAGGAGAGCGGCTTCCGCCTGTCCGCGGGCTCGGACCTTGCCTTCCATATCTCCCTCCAGACGCTGGACGTGATGGCACAACAGACGTTGGCGCAAGCGCAGCAAATCAAGGTCGGCATCCGGCCGCAGCGAATTGCGATCGGCACTGGGGAGTCGCGGCTGCGTGTCGTCTCCAACCAATGGCTCGGCGATCAGTCGCATGTCGCCGGCGAGTGCGCCGGGCATCTCGTGGTCGCGGTGACCCAGGGCAAGGTGGCGGCGCGGCCCGGTGACGTCGTGCCGTGTACGCTGGACGCGCGTCACCTGCACATCTTCGGCGCGGACGGCGTCTGCGTCCGCCATGCGGAGGCGCGCTGAGCATGGCGGCGTCGGCGACCCGCGATGTGATCATCGGCATCGACGCCGGGACGTCGGTGATCAAGGCGGTCGCGTTCGCGCGGGACGGCCGGCAGATCGGCGACTTCGCGATACCCAACAGCTATGCGACCTTGCCCGGCGGCCGCGTCGAGCAGGACATGGCGCGGACCTGGACCGACACCGTGGCCGCCCTGCGCGGCCTCGGTGCCGCACTGCCGGAACTCTCCCGCCGCGTCGCTGCGATCGCCGTGACCGGGCAGGGCGACGGCACCTGGCTGATCGACGCGGACGGCCGTCCCGTCGCGCCGGCCTTGCTGTGGCTCGACTCGCGCGCGGCGCGCTTCGTCGAAGCCTTCCGCGGCGGCGAGCGTAACGCCGCGCACTATCAACGGACCGGATCGGGACTCAACGCCTGTCAACAGGGGCCGCAACTCGCGTGGCTGCAGGCGCATGGCGCGGAGATGCTCGGCCGCGCCAGTACGGTGTTTCACTGCAAAGACTGGCTGTACTTCAAGCTGACCGGCGTGCGCGCCACCGATCCGTCGGAGGCGACCTTCTCTTGCGGCAATTTCCGCAAACGCCGCTTCGACGGCGAAGCGGCTGATCTGATCGGCATCTCCGAGTCGCTGCGTCTGTTCCCCGATGTGATCGACGGTGTCGCCACCACGCATCGCTTGACAGGGATGGCGGCGGCGGAGACGGGGCTGCCCGAGGGCGTTCCGGTCTCGCTCGGCTATGTCGATGTGATCTGCAACGCACTCGGCGGCGGGCTCTACGATCCCAGCCCGGATGTCGGCTGCACAATCATCGGCTCGACAGGCATGCACATGCGGCTGGCGACCTCGGCTGATGACGTCAAGCTCAATGCCGAGGCGACCGGCTACACGATGCCGTTCCCGGTGGCCGGCCACTACGCGCAGATGCAATCCACGATGGCTGCGACCCTGAACATCGACTGGCTGCTCGATGTCGCGCGCGGCGTGCTCGCGATGGAAGGCATCGCGCGGTCGCGCAACGACCTGATCCGGCGGCTGGATGAGCGCGTGCTCGCAGCGAAGGCTGGCGAGTTGCTCTATCATCCCTTCATCTCCGATGCGGGAGAGCGTGGCCCGTTCGTATCCCACGAGGCGTCGGCGCAGCTGATCGGGCTGCGCACACGGCACGGCTATTGGGATCTGATGCGCGCGGTGATGGAAGGGCTCGCCTTCGCCGCCCGTGACTGCTACGCGGCGATGGGACCGCTGCCGACGGAAATCCGGCTGACCGGCGGCGCGGCCCGCAGCCGCGCGCTCGGTGCGATCCTGGGAGCCGCCGTTGGCAGCAGCATCCGGGTCTGCCGGCGCGAGGAAGCCGGCGCCTCGGGTGCCGCGATGATTGCAGCTGTCGCGACCGGGCTCTATTCGAACATGATGAGTTGCGCGGAGGAGTGGGTGAGACCGTATTTGGATGAGCCGCAGGCGCCGGATGCGGCGCTGGCGGAACGCTATGCGCAGCTGTTTCCGGCCTATGTCGATGCCCGTCTCGCCGCGCGCCCGGTGTGGAAGCGGCTCGCGGCCCAGCGCGCAGGTGCCAATCATGTCTAGCTCCATCGCCATCATCGGCGACCGCTTCATGCTGCCCTCGGTGTTCGCCGAACGCATCACCGCGATCTGCGGCGATGCCATCGACATCCGCATGCTCGAGCAGCCCTGGCCGGACGAGCCGATGGAGCATGGCTATGCCGGCTCCAAGCTCGACGGACTCAAGGAGTTCATGGGCGATCCCGATGAGCTGGCGGAGTTCATCGGCGAGGCGCCGCTGCTGGTAACGCATCTGGCGCCGATCTCGCGCGCGATGCTGCAGCGGCTGCCGCGCCTGAAATTCATCGCGGTGTCGCGCGGCGGCCCGGTCAACGTCGACATGCAGGCGGCGCGCGATCACGGCGTGCTCGTGGTCAACACGCCAGGGCGCAACGCCAGCGCGGTCGCGGAATTCACCATCGGCGCGATGCTCGCGGAGACCCGGCTGATCCGCAGCGGCCACGAGTCGATGCGAGGTGGCGAGTGGCGCGGCGATCTGTATCGTGCAGATCGGACGGGGCGCGAGCTCGGCGAGATGACCGTCGGCATCGTCGGCTATGGCGCGATCGGCACCCGCGTGGTGAAGCTGCTGAAGGCGTTCGGCTGCAAGATCCTGGTCACCGACCCCTATGTCCAGCTCAGCGCCCAGGACCGCAATGACGGCGTCGAGCACGTCGCGCTGGCCGAGCTCTTGTCGCGCGCGGACGTCATCAGCCTGCATGCGCGCGTGACCCCGGAGACCACCGGCTTCATCGATCGCGAGGCGCTGGAAAAGATCAAGCCGGGTGCGATCCTGATCAATACGGCGCGCGGCCCGCTGGTCGACTACAAGGCGCTCTATGAGGTGCTCAGCTCGCAACGGCTGGCCGGCGCGATGCTCGACACCTTCGCGGTCGAGCCGGTGCCGCCGGACTGGCCGCTGCTGCAGCTTCCGAACGTCACGCTGACGCCGCACATCGCCGGCGCCTCGGTGCGCACCGTCACCTTTGCCGCCGACCAGGCGGCCGAAGAGGTTCGCCGCTATCTCGCCGGCGAGCCGCCGCTCAATCCCTGCTGACGACGAAAGGCTTTCGACATGAACCGCGAGGAACGACAACTCCGCGAGAACATCATCTCCAAGTGCCGATGGATGAACGCGTCGGGCCTGAATCAAGGCACATCGGGCAACATCTCCGCCCGCTACAAGGACCGCATGCTGATCACGCCGTCGGCAACGCCCTACGATTCGATGAAGCCGGAGATGATCGCGTCGATGCCACTTGACGGCGACTACGGCTCCTGGGAGGGCCCGTTGAAGCCGTCCACGGAGTGGCGGTTTCATCTCGACATCATGCGCGGGCGTCCAGACGTCGGCGGGGTCGTGCACACGCATTCGACCTACGCCACCGTGCTTGCGATTGCGCGCAAGCCGATCCCGGCCTGCCACTACATGATGGCGGCGTTCGGCGGCACCGACATCCGCTGTGCCGGATATGCGCGCTTCGGCACGGCGGAGCTGTCCGAGCTGGCGCTCGAGGCGCTGGAGGGACGCAATGGCTGCCTGCTCGCCAATCACGGCATGATCGCCGTCGGCGCCAATCTCGACAAGGCGATGTGGCTCGCGGTGGAGCTCGAGACCATCGCCAAGCAATATTATCTGTCGCTCGCGCTGGGACAGCCGCACATCCTCGGCGATGCCGAGATCGCCGAGACGGCGCAGGGCTTCTCGACCTACGGGCTGCAGGACCCGAAGAAGGAGAAGGCCAAGGCTGCGAAGCCCGCCAAGAAGGCGGCGAAGATGCCTGGCAAGGCAACCGCAAGAACGCGTGCGGCTGCGGCCGGCCGCAAGCCCGAGACGAAGCGCAGCGCGACGCGATGAACGCACCGGTCTCACGCAGCGGATCCGATGACGGCTTGTTGGACCTCGCCGTGATCGGCGGCGGCATCAATGGCGCTGGTATCGCCCGTGATGCCGCCGGCCGCGGCCTGACCGTGCTGCTGTGTGAGAAGGATGACTTTGCCCAAGGCACGTCGTCGCGATCGGGCAAGCTGATCCATGGCGGCCTGCGCTATCTCGAGTACTATGAGTTTCGCCTGGTGCGGGAGGCGTTGATCGAGCGCGAGGTGCTGCTGGCCTCGGCGCCGCACATCATCTGGCCGATGCGCTTCGTGCTGCCGCATTCGCCCGAGCAGCGGCCGGCCTGGCTGGTGCGCACCGGGCTGTTTCTCTACGACCATCTCGGCGGCCGCAAGCAGCTGCCAGCGAGCCGCAACGTCGATCTTGCGCACGAGCCGGAGGGGGCTCCGCTGCGGCCCGAGTTCCGGCGTGGCTTTGAATATTCGGACTGCTGGGTCGATGATGCCCGGCTCGTGATCCTCAACCTCGTCGATGCCGCGCGCAAGGGCGCCGTCATCCTGCCGCGCACCCGCGCCGTGAGCGCCCGTCGCGAAGGCGATCGCTGGCGGCTGGAGATGCGCGCCGAGAGCGGCGAGCTGCGCAGTGTTCGCGCCAAGGCGCTGGTGAACGCCGCGGGTCCCTGGGTCCAGGACGTCGTGCAGGGCGTCGCCGGCCTCAACTCGGCGCACAATGTGCGGCTCGTCAAAGGCAGCCATCTCGTGGTGCCGAAATTCTGGAGCGGCTCGCAGGCCTATCTGCTGCAGAACACCGATCGCCGCGTCATCTTCGTCAACCCCTATGAGACGGATCTGGCGCTGATCGGCACCACCGACATCGTGCATGACGGCCGTGCCGAGGACGTCGCGATCGATGGCGGCGAGATCGACTATCTGCTGGCGGTGCTCGATCGCTATTTTCGCGCGGCGCCGGGCAAGGCGGATATCATCCACGCCTTTTCCGGCGTGCGCCCGCTCTACGACGACAACGCCGACAATCCCTCCGCCGTGACGCGGGACTACGTGTTCGAGGTCCACGGCACGGCCGAGCAGCCGCCGCTGCTCTCGATTTTCGGGGGCAAGATCACGACCTTTCGAAAGCTGGCTGAACACGCGATGGAACGGCTCGCGCCGTGGTTTCCGCACCTCGGGCCGGCCTGGACGTCGGGCGCCTGCTTGCCTGGCGGCGATCTCGGCGCGTCGTTCGATCAGTTCCTCGACGATCTCGCGGTCGAGTACCAGGATCTGCCGCGCGAGGTCGTGGCGCATTACGCGCGACTCTACGGCAGCTGTGCGCGCGACCTGCTCGGGCCCGCGCGAAAGCGCGACGATCTCGGCCGCCATTTCGGCGGGAGCTTCTACGAGCGCGAGCTTGCTTACTTGCGCGAGCACGAATGGGCCGTGACGGCGGCCGATGTGCTCGATCGGCGAACCAAGCACGGCCTGCATCTGAGCCGCGCCGAGCGCGAGGCTTTCGAGGCGCTGCTCTGAGTTTCAGCGGAAGCTCCGCGGAGCGTCGTCTTCCGGTCACGCCTTCTGGCGGCCGTAGATCAGCAGCATCAGGATGATGACCGCGCCATAGATCAGCTGGCGGCCGGCCTCGCTGATCTGCATCACCGACAGGATCGATTGCAGCAGCGTGATCAGGATGACCCCGGCGACCGTGCCGAGATAGCTGCCGCGGCCGCCGAGAATGTGGGTGCCGCCGAGCACGACGGCGGCGATCGAGGGCAGCAGATAGGCATCGCCCATCGACTGCGCCGCCTTCGAGGCATAGCCCGCGAGCAGCACGCCGCCGAAGGCGGAGAGGGCGCCCGACAGCGCGAAGGCCAGCATCGTGACGCGCCGCGTGTCGATGCCGGAGAGATAGGCGGCGCGCTCGCGATTGCCGATGGCGTAGATGGCGCGGCCGAAGGTGGTGCGCGACAGCAGCCAGATCGCCGCGCCGCCGATGATCGCCCAGGCCAGCACGGCATTGGGAAGGCCGGGCACGGCATGGCCGGTGGCGAGATAGCGCATCGCCTTGGAGGCGGAGTCCTGCGGTGAGAAGCCGCCGGTGTAGGCGACCATCAGCCCCTGCGCGACGGCGTTGGTGGCCAGCGTGATGATCATCGAAGGAATGCGCAAATAGGCGACGCCGATGCCGTTCAGCAGGCCGATGGCGGCGCCACAGAGAATGCCGAAGGGGATCGCGAGGATGGCGCCGGTGGTGCCGTGCGCGGCGGCGGCGCAGGCCATCATTGCGCCCGATGTGACCACCCAGGGCACGGAGAGATCGATCTGGCCGAGCAGGATGACCAGCATCATGCCGGTGGCGATCACGCCGAGAAAGCTTGCGACCTTCAGCTGCTGCAGCAGATAGTCCGGCGACAGGAAGCTGCGCGAATACAGGCTGCCGACCAGCAGCAGCAGCACGATGCAGCCGAACGACGCCGCGACCGCCGGATCGATCCGGCGCAGCAGAGCTGCTCTGCCAGGGGGCGACTGGGGGGCTGTTGCCTCGCTCATCCGAACCACTCCAGGCGGTTGCGCACGCGCACCAGGCCGAATGCGCCGATCGAAACCGCCAACATCAACACGATCCCCTGGAACAGCGGCTGCCACAGCGGATCGAAGTCGAACACGAACAGGAGATCGCCGATGGTGCGGAACGCCAGCGCGCCGAAGATCGCGCCGATCGCGCTGCCGCGCCCGCCCATCAGCGATACGCCGCCGAGCACGACAGCCGCAATCGAGAACAGCGTGTAGGCATTGCCGCTCGCATAGGCGGCCTCGCCGGTGTAGGAGAAGAAGGTGAGGAACAGGCCGCCGATCGCCGACAGCAGGCCGGCGAGCGTGTAGGCCGCGAACTTGGCGGCGCGGATCGGCGCGCCCGACATATAGGCTGCGACCTCGGACGATCCGGTGGCGAAGGCGGCGCGCCCGATCACCGAGCGGCTGTAGGGCACCCAGATCAGCAGGGCCGCGGCAGCCAGCGCCACCAGGCTGGTCGGCACGACGCCGAACAGGCGTCCCGTCAGCGCATCGGCCAGCGTCTCGTTGACGGAGCCGCCGGGATTGGGCCTGAGCATCAGCGCGACGCCGTAATACATCGCGCCGGTGGCGATGGTCGTCACGATCGGCTGCAGGCGGCCGAAGATCACGATCGCGCCGTTGATCATGCCGCACAGCACTCCGGTGCCGAGCACGCCGATGACGCCGAGCGCGGTCTCGGTGGCGGTGCCGACGACGATCCAGGAGGCGAGGCAGTTGGTCAGTGTCAGGATCATGCCGACCGAAAGGTCGATGCCGGCGGTGATCACCACGATCGCCTGCGCCATCGCGACAAAGGCGAGCAGGGTCGCCTTGTTGGACGCGGTCTGCACCATGTTGGCGCTGAAGCCGGCCGGATGGTTGGTCGCATAGATCAGGAACATCGCGACGAAGATGCCGATCGCGAGCAGGGTGCCGCGCTGCTCGGCAAGCCAGTACCGCCACTCGGTCATGGTGCGCTCGCCTTCGCCGGTTCGCCGTCGTCGACGTTGAGGGCGCTGCTGACCAGCGCGCGCTCGGTGATCTCGGCGCCCGTAAGCTCGCGCCTCACCGCGCCATCATACATCACCAGCACGCGGTCGCAGCAGCCGATCAGCTCGTCATAGTCGGTGGAGTAGAGCAGGATCGCGGCGCCCTCGTCGGCGAGCCGGCGCAGCAGCCGGTAGATCTCCTGCTTGGTGCCGACGTCGATGCCGCGCGTCGGGTCGTTGAGCAGGATGATGCGCGGCCTGTTCATCAGCCATTTCGCGATCACGACCTTCTGCTGGTTGCCGCCGGACAGCGCGCTGACGGGCAGGTCGGGGGAGGCGGTCTTGATCTCGATCAGCCGGATCATCTCGTCGATCAGCGCCGACTGCCGCTGCCGGTCGATGAGTCCGAGTCGAGAAAAGCGGTCGAAGGCGGCCGCGGAGAGATTGTCGCGTACCGACATCGGCAGCATCAGCCCCTCGGTCTTGCGGTCCTCCGGAATCAGCGCAAGCCCGATGCGGTCGGATTTGGCGGTGACGGGGCTGTCGATCGCGACCTTGTCGCCATCGATGAGAATGTCGCCGCTGGTGTCGCGCAGCACGCCGAACAGTGCCAGCAGCAGCTCGCGCTGGCCCTGGCCGTCGAGGCCGCCGAGACCGATGATCTCGCCGGCATGCAGCGAGAAGGAGATGTCCCTGAGCCGGTCGCCCCAGCCGAGGGCCTTGCACTGCAAGGCCGGCGGCCGGCCGTCGGGCTTGCGCACCGGCTTGTCTGGAAATGCGTGCTTGTATTCGCGGCCGATCATCAACTCGATCACCTCGGCGTCCGTCTTGGTGCCTGCGGCGAAGGTCGAGATCCTCCGGCCGTTGCGGAACACGCTGCAGTCGTCGGCGAGCTCCGCGATCTCATGCATGCGATGGGAAATGTAGAGCAGCGCGAGGCCTTCGCTGCGCAGGCGCTTCAGCACCTCGAACACCTTGGTGACGTCGGCGGCCGTCAGCGCCGATGTCGCCTCGTCGAGGATCAGGATCTTCGGCTGCCGCGCCAGCGCCTTGGCGATCTCGACCATCTGCCGGCGTGACAGCGGCAGGTCCCGCACCAGCGCCCGCGGATGGATGTCGCCGGCGCCGGCGCGGCGCAGCGCCTCCTCCGCGATTCGGCGCTGGGTGCGCCGATCGATCATGCCGAGCCGCGTCGGCGGATGACTGATCAGGATGTTGTCGGCGACCGACAGATCGGGAATCAGCGACAGCTCCTGGAAGATGCAGACGATCCCGGCATCGTTCGCAGCCGCGGGGCCCGCGAAGGCGACCTCGCGTCCCTCCAGCGTCATGCGGCCCTCATCCGGCGCGACCACGCCGACCATCAGTTTGATCAGCGTCGACTTGCCGGCCCCGTTCTCGCCGAGGATGGCATGGATGCGGCCGGGGTGAACTTCGAGGTCCGCCCGGTCGAGCGCGATCACGCCGCCATAGCGCTTCGACAATCCTGCTGCGCGAAACAGCGGCTCGGCCGCGATCATGATGCTTGCTTCCTCGGCGCCTCAGCGACAGTCGTAGCCGATCCGCCGCGCCATCCGTCCGATGGCGCAGCGGGAGTCGAGCAGGGTAGCCTACTGGTTTTCCTTGGACTGGCCCATGATCTCCTGCGCCGTGAAGTTGATGCCGCAGGTCGGGAAGGAGTTGCCGACGAAGAAATTGTCGGACTGCGACGGGAAGTAGTCCTCGTCCTTCTTGAAGTTGGGATCCTCGACCACGGCGAGCGGCAGCTTGACCGACTGCGGCACCACCTTGCCCTCCAGTGCGGCGAGCGCGACCTTGATCGCGACGGCGACCTGCGCAGGGCCGGTGCCGGCCGAGGAACACTTCAGGCCTTCCGACGCCTTGGCGGCGCAGAACTTGCGGAAGCCGTTCTCGGTCTCGCCGCCGAACGGCACCATCTTGTGCTTGGCGTCGAGCATCGCCTGCACGATGCCGGTGTCGCCGCCCTGGCCGGAGATCGCATCGAACGGACCGTTGGTCGCGATCGCATCGGCCGTGGCCTTCTGGGCAACGCCGTCGTCCCATTTGCCGACGACCTCGGTGACCTGCCATTTCTTGCCCGAGCCGTTCAGCACGGAGTGGAAGCCGTTGTGCCGGTCGGTGTCGACCGAGGTGCCGGCGACGCCGCGCACCTCCAGCACCTTGCCGCCACCCGGCACGTTCTTGACCAGCCAGCGCGCCCAGAGCTCGCCGAGGCCCTTCTGGTCGACGTTGACGTTGATCGCATCTTCCGTCGCGAGAATGTTGTCGAACGCGACGAGGATGACGCCGGCCTGCTTGGCGCGCTTGATCACCGGGCCGAACGCCGTCGGGTTCTGCGCATTGACGACGATGGCGTCATAGCCGGAGTCGATGAAGTTGTTGATCGCCGAGATCTGCGCCGGCACGTCCTCGCCGGTCGAGACCACCTTGAACTCCTTCAGCTTGGCCTTGACCTCGGGCTGCGCCGCATAGGCCTTCGCGGTCTGGATCATCTGGATGCGCCAGGTGTTGGCAATGTAGCCATTGGCGAGCGCGATGCGGTAGGGACCCTTCTTGGCGGGATATTTGAAGAACTTGGTGTCGCCGGTCCACGGCACCATGCATTCGGGCTCGGCCGCCGGACCCTTGACCATCTCCGGTTCTGCAAGCGCCTTGCTGGCAAACGCCGAAACCAGCACCAGCGATGCGCAGGTAGCAAGGCATCGCGCCTTTATCGACTTGGAAGACATTGGTGACCTCCCCATTGTTGCTGCGCCAATGATCGACGCATGTGCGAGACGCCTCGCTTGTTCGCGGAGGTTCTTCGAGCATCGCTCGTCATCTCGACGATCGCAGCGATACCGGCCGATGACAGCGCTGTCAATTACTGCCGCCGGGGCTTTGACGTGACCGCGGAATCGAAGCGCAGTGCACAAAAGATCCTATAATATAATGTATATGCAGCGCTGAACCGCGCCCGTATCACGCGCAGCGTGAATGTCAGCGCTATCACCGACGCGCCGCAATTTTTGCGTCGCATCAAGGAAAATGAGACTGCTCGTCAAGGTCGACGCTCGGCATCCCATCCGAGCCCGCGCGCCGTCAGCTAGCCTCTGCAAGTGATGGGGGCTCACCGCTGCTTGCCAGAACTTGGTGAGGCCTGCTGCCAACACGGTCAGCAACGACTGGCCGGCACATTCGTGTGCTCCAGCAATGGGCAACAAGGGAGGGAGTTCGATGCACATGCGACGCGTAGGGTTCGCCGTGGTCACGGCGCTGTTGCTGTCCAGTACGGCGTACGCTCAGGAGAAGATCAAGGTCGGCGTCACCGCGACGCTCGAGGGGACCTATACGGTCCTTGGCGAGGACGGCATGCGCGGCCATGTCACCGCGCTGAACGTGCTCGGCAAGAAGATCGGCGACAAGGAGCTGGAGTTCGTGGTGGCCTCGACCGATGCCACGCCCGACTCGGCGGTGCGCGCGGTGCGCAAGCTGATCGAGCAGGACAAGGTGCAGATCCTGCTGTCGCCGTTGTCCGGCGACGAGGGCATCGCGGTCAAGAATTTCGCCAAGACGCATCCAGAGCTGACATTCGTCAACGCCGCCTCCGGCGCGCAGGAGACGACCTATGTCGACCCGGCGCCGAACTTCTTCCGCTTCAACATGGATGGCGCGCAGTGGCAGGTCGGCCTCGGCAAATACGCCTATGAGACCAAGGGCTATCGCAAGATCGCGACCGTCGGCGAGGACTACTCCTTCATCTATACCCAGGTGTTCGGACTGGCATTGGAGTTTTGCGGCCTCGGCGGCAAGATCTCCAGCCGGCAATGGGTTCCGCTCGGCACCAAGGATTTTGCCTCGGTGATCGCGGCGCTGCCGGACGACGTCGATGCGATCTATCTCGGCCTCGGTGGCGCCGACGCCGTCAATTTCCTCAACCAGTATCAGCAGGCCGGCGGCAAGGCCCATCTGATGGGCGGCTCGATCATGATCGACCAGACCATCCTGTCGTCGAAGGGCAATGCCAAGAACGCCCTGATCGGAACGATTGCGGCGTCCGGCCAGGCCGATACCTGGGAGGATCCGCGCTGGCAGAAGTTCGTCAAGGCTTATCAGGACTCGTTCCCGCCGGAGAAGCGCTTCCCCAGCCCGTCGCTGCTCGCCACGAACTATTATGGCTCGACCATGGCGCTGATCCTGGCGCTGCGCGAGGTCAATGGCGATCTGTCGGACAACCAGTCGAAGCTGAAGGCGGCGCTGGCCAAGATCGAGATCGATGCGCCCAACGGCAAGATCAAGCTCGACTCCAATCGCCAGGCGATCGGTACCAACTTCGTCACCGAGGTCGTCGATGACGGCAAGGGCGCGCTGTTCAGCAAGGTCGTGAAGGTGATCCCCGACGTCAACCAGACGCTGGGCTACGATGCGGCCACCTTCGCCAAGATCGGCCTGCCGAGCCGGACGGTGCCTGAATGTAAGAAGTACTGACCAATTTTGGTCCGCAACTCACGCGGCCGGAAGCTTGCTCCGGCCGCGTCGTCGCGTCTCTTGCTTTTGGCGGGGCGATGATCGACGCTCATGCATAATCAAGAAGTCATATCGGTGGGGAAGTGATGAGTAGGGCGCTTGCCGTCTTTCATGCCCGCTTCGGTCGGGCGACGGTCTATCAGCTCAATCGGCCGTTCAATGTGCATGCCCATCGCGAAGGGCACCTGATCTTTCACGTTGGCGGAACTCCGGCGCATATCGACGTCTGCGACCAGCGCCACGTCATTGGCGAGGACTCCATCGTCGTGGTCAATCCATGGGAACCCCATAATTTCGTGCCGAACGACATCGACAATGGCGCGATCTTCTTCGTGCTCTACGTCAATTCGGAATGGTTCGCGCCGCCGGCTGCGCGTGAGGGCCTGCGGTTCGGGCGGACCTGCTTCCGCCGGACGCCGGCGCTCGACCGTTGCATTCGCCGCACCGCAGCGTTGGTCTGTGGCGCGCCATCGCTCGGCTGCCTCGATGGCGAGCTGCGCCACCTGATCGACAGCTGCTATGAGGAGAGCTGGCGAGTGTCCGAGCTGATGCCCGAGCGGTCCAGCATCGAGGTCACGGATTTCCGCGTTCGCAAATGCATCAAGCTGATGTCGGACAGTCCCTGCGCCGAGATCGAGCTCGACCATATCGCGAGGGAATCGGGACTGTCGCGGCCGCATTTCTATCGCTTGTTTCGCAGCCAGACCGGCGTGACGCCGAACCTCTATCTGAACACGCTGCTGATGGAGCGGGCGCTGGATGCGCTGGTCGCGACAGAGACGCCGATCGCCGACATCAGCTTCGATCTCGGCTTCTCGTCGCAAAGCGGTTTCACCCGCTTCTTTGCCGGCAATGTCGGCATGGCCCCGACCGATTATCGCCGCGCTGCGAAGGTGCTGCGCGCCTGACCTGTTGCTGCGCATCGCGCGAAAAGAGACTGTCGATCAAACCCGCGTCCTCGTCTGCAGCTACACTCCTGGCAACGTGATCCGGCACAGGATCCGACGAGGGAGGACGAGCGATGGCCGGCAGACCCGGCGATCTCCGGCCCGGTGCGCCCGGCCGCTGTGATGATGAAGCTGTCCGCCCGGTGGTGAGGGAGGACTGATGACCGGCTTCGTCGAGCGCCATCCGATCTGGTCTCTGATCATTCTTCTGATCATGGCGTTCCTTGCCTGGTTGATCTTTGCTGTCTGGCCGCCGGGCCTGGAGGAAGCGATCGGCCGCAAGAAGGTGTTTCTGAGCGCCGTCTTCAACGGTATCACGCTCGGCGGACTCTACTTCCTCGTTGCCAGTGGCTTCACCCTGATCTTCGGCCTGATGCGCAACGTCAACCTCGCGCACGGCTCGCTCTATCTGTTCGGCGGCTATGTCGGCTACGGGATTTCGGCTGCGACCGGCTCCTGGATTCTCGCCTTCATTGCCGCTTTCATCGTCGTTGCCATCATCGGCGTGCTGCTGCAGCTCTTGGTGTTCCGCCGCATGGAGGGGCAGGATCTGCGGCAGACGATGGTGACGATCGGATTATCGATCGTGTTCGCCGATCTGATGCTGTGGGCGTTCGGCGGCGACTTCTATCAGATCCAGACTCCGGCGTGGCTGATCGGGCCGGTCCAGCTGCCGCTGATGACCGCGATGAAGTCGTCCGGCGAGGCGGTGTTCCTGCAATATCCGCTGGTGCGCCTGGTGATCTTCTGTGGCTCGGTCGTGATCGGGATTTTGATGTGGCTCGCTTTGAACCGCACCCGGGTTGGCATGATCGTCCGTGCGGGCGTCGACGACCGTGAGATCCTGGCGGCCACCGGCGTGCAGATCCAGCTCGTCTTCGTCCTGGTGTTCGCGTTCGGCGCGGGACTGGCCGGGATCGCCGGCGTGGTCGGCGGGACGTTCCAGTCGATCTCGCCCGGCGAGGATACGCGCTTCCTGCTTGCGTCGCTGGTCGTTGTCATCGTCGGCGGCATGGGGTCGATTCCGGGAGCCGCGCTCGGCGCTATCATCATCGGTCTGGCCGAGCAGCTCGGGTCGGTCTACATCCCGACCTACGCGATCGTCGTGACGTTCCTGATCATGGTTCTGGTGCTGGCGCTGCGGCCCCAGGGCCTGCTGGCGAGGCGGTGAGATGTCGCTGATCCAGGAGGCACGCACGAGAGAGAGCATGCTGGCGCGGGGCGCGACGGCACCGCCGGCCACATGGTCGGTGACCGAGCAGCCCTGGGGCTGGGCCTTGGCGGCGCTGCTGCTGATCATGCCTCTCATCGCCAACGGCTTCTTCCTGATCGAGATTTTTGGGACGACCCTGATCCTCGGCACCATCGCGCTGAGCCTGATGTTCCTCGCCGGCTATGGCGGCATGGTCAGCCTGATGCAGCTCACCATCGCCGGCTTTGCCGGCTACATGGTCGCGGTGTTCGGGGTCAGCGGCAACGCCAATATCAGCCTGGGCTGGCCGTGGTGGCTGGCGACGCCGATGGCGCTGGTGCTGGCGGTGCTGTTCGGCACGCTCGGGGGGGCCCTCGCGGTGCGCACCGAGGGCATCTACACCATCATGATCACGCTCGCGATCGGCGCAGCGTTCTACTATTTCACCAACCAGAACTGGGCGATCTTCAACGGCCACACCGGTATCAACACGATCGCGACGCCACACTTCCTCGGCATCAACTGGCGCACGGATATTGCGTTCTACTATCTGATCCTGGTGGTCGCGGCGCTGTGTTATTTTGCCGTGCTCTATCTGTCGCGCGCGCCGTTCGGCCTGGCGCTGCAGGGCGTTCGCGACAATCCCAGGCGCATGGCGGCGCTCGGCTTCAACGTCAATGCGCATCGCATTGCGGCCTACGCCTTCGCGGCTCTCATCGCCGGCCTTGGCGGCGTGCTCCAGGTCTGGAACTACCGGCAGATCTCGCCCGGCTCGGTGGCAGTCGAGCGCTGCATCGACATCCTCATCGTCGCCGTCGTCGGTGGCATCACCCGTCCGGTGGGCCCCTACATCGGAGCCTTCATCTTCGTGATCCTGCGGACTTTCGCGCTGGACTTCCTGGTCAAGGTCGGGCTCGACGGCAACAGATTTCGCCTGCTGATCGGGCTCGGCTTTCTCGCCATCGTGTTCTGGTCATCGGATGGCGTCATCGGCCTCTATGAGCGCTGGCGCCGGCGTGGTCAGCAGAAGGACGCGCCGCCGCGTTCGGGAGGCCACGGGCATGGATAGGGTGGCGGACCGTCTCTCGGCATTGGGCTCGACCGCCGCGCTCGAGCTGCGCGGCGTCACCCGGATGTTCGGCGCGCTGGCCGCGCTGACCGACATTACGATCACGGTGCGACCGGGCGAGCGCCGCGCCGTGCTTGGCTCGAACGGCGCCGGCAAGACGACATTGTTCAACTGCGTGACCGGCGATTTCCTGCCGACCTCGGGCACGATCCGATTCTTCGGCGAGGACGTCACCGCGTTTCCGCCCTATGAGCGGATCAGGCGCGGGCTGCGGCGGACGTACCAGATCTCGGCGCTGTTCCTCGGCCTCACCGTTCGCGACAACGTCTATCTGGCGTGCCGCGGGGTTTCGCGGGCGCGCTTCTCGATGCTGCGTCCAAGTGTCAATGACGCGCTGATGCAGGCGGCGGAGCGGCTGATCGAAGCGGTGCATCTGACGTCGGTGCGCGATCAACTCGTGTCCGAGCTCGCTCATGGCCAGCAGCGCCAGCTCGAGATCGCGCTCGCGCTCGCCGGCGCGCCGCGCTTCATCCTGTTCGACGAGCCGGCCGCGGGCCTGTCGCCGACCGAGCGCCGCGAGCTGGTCGAGATCCTGACCGCGCTGCCGCCGCATATCGGCTACATCATCATCGAGCACGACATGGACGTCGCGCTGCGTGTCGTCGAGAGCGTGACGATGATGCACAACGGCCGCATCTTCAAGGAGGGTGCGCCGCACGAGATCGAATCCGACCCCGAGGTGCAGGAGCTTTATCTCGGAGGCGGCCATGAATGAGGTCCGCCGCTCCGTGCCTGCGCTCGAGGTTCGCGGCCTCGACGTCTACTACGGCCATTCCCATGCGCTGCAAGGCGTCGATCTCCGGCTCGACGGCGGCGTGTTCTCGCTGGTGGGCCGCAACGGCATGGGCAAGACCACGCTGTGCAAGGCCATCATGGGCCTGCTGCGGCCATCCGGTGGCACGGTGCGGCTGCGTGGTGAGGACATCACCGGCCTCAACCCGGCGCGTATCGCAAGGCTCGGCGTCGGCTATGTGCCGCAGGGCCGGCGTCTGTGGCGCTCGCTGAGCGTCGATGAGCATCTGCGGCTGGCGGCCGGAATGCGCAGGGGCGCCTGGACCGTCGATCGGGTCTACGAGACATTTCCGCGGCTCGCCGAGCGTCGCAACAATGGCGGCGGCCAATTGTCGGGCGGCGAGCAGCAGATGCTCGCGATCTCGCGTGCGCTCCTGACCAATCCGCAGCTCCTGATCATGGACGAGCCGACCGAGGGCCTTGCGCCCGTCATCGTCGCCCAAGTCGAGGAGATGCTGATCCGGCTGGGCCAGGACGGCGACATCGCCGTGCTCGTGATCGAGCAGAACATCGGCGTGGCCACGGCGATCTCGCCGCGCGTGGCCATCATGGTCAACGGCCGCATCAACCGCATCATCGACTCCGCGCGGCTTGCCGCCGATCGCGAGCTGCAGCAGCGTCTGCTCGGCGTCGGCCAGCATGCCGGCGACGAGACCGATCTCGGCACCGAGCAGGTGAGAGAGGAGCCGGTCGCCCGTGCCGCGACGCCAGTGGCGCCCAAGGCTGCACCGGTCAAGGTCTACGTCTCCAATCCCGTGCTGCCGACGCGCTGGTCGCAGCCGGTGTCGATCGCCCAGATCGAAGCCAAGGCGCGGACGATCTCGACCAGCGTCACCAGGCTCGACGAGGCGGTGCGGTCGAGCCGGGAGCTGAAAGGGCCGATCACATCCGGGCCGCCGGCAGTGATCGTGGTCGGCACGCTCGACACCAAGGGTGACGAGCTGCGCTTTATCCGCGACATCGTTGCCGGTCACGGGCTGCGCACGCGGCTTGTCGATGTCTCGACCAGCGGCAAGCAGGCGAGCTGCGACGTGTCGGCCCAGGAGATCGCGCTCAATCATCCGCGCGGCGGCTCCGTCGTATTCGGCCCCGATCGCGGCGCATCGGTCACGGCAATGGCCGAGGCGTTCGCGCGCTGGCTGCGGCGGCAGGACAACGTCGCCGGCATCATCTCGGCCGGAGGCTCGGGGGGAACGTCGCTGGTTGCGCCCGGCATGCGTGAGCTGGCCGTGGGCGTGCCGAAGCTGATCATCTCCTCGATCGCATCGGGCGATGTCGGCGCCTATGTCGGGCCGGCCGACATCGCGATGATGTACTCGGTGACCGACGTTCAGGGTCTCAATTCGATCTCGCGGATGGTGCTGAGCAATGGCGCGCATGCGCTGGCTGGAATGGTGACGGCGCGGCAACACCAACCGGCATCGGTCGATCGCACCAAATTGCAGCGCGCCGCGATCGGCATCACGATGTTCGGCGTCACGACCCCGGCGGTGCAGAAGATCACGACTGAGCTGCGCGACGATTTCGAGTGCCTCGTGTTTCACGCCACCGGCGTCGGTGGCCGGTCGATGGAGAAGCTGGTCGACTCCGGCATGCTCGCCGGCGTCGTCGATCTCACCACCACAGAGGTGTGCGACCTCCTGATGGGCGGCGTCTTCCCGGCCACCGAGGATCGCTTCGGCGCCATCATCCGTGGCCGCGTGCCCTATGTCGGCTCGGTCGGTGCATTGGACATGGTGAATTTCGGCGCGCCCGACACCATCCCGGAGCGCTATCGCGGCCGCAAATTCCACGTCCACAATCCGCAGGTCACGTTGATGCGGACGACGCCCGCGGAGAATGCGCAGATGGGGCGCTGGATCGGTGAGCGGCTCAATCGCATGGATGGACCTGTTCGGTTCTTCCTGCCGGAGAAGGGCGTCTCCGCGCTCGATGCGCAGGGACAGCCGTTCTTCGACCGCGAGGCGGATGAGGCGCTGTTCCGCAGTCTCGAGCAAACCGTGCGGCAAACCTCGAACCGGCGCCTGATCCGACTCCCGCATCACATCAACGACAATGAGTTCGCAGCAGCCATCGTCGGTGCGATCAGGCCGATGCTCGGGCGGTTGCCGGCGCGGCGCAGACAGGCGAGGTGACGTGATGGCAAGACATGAGCGCGTGCCGTTGCTGAAAAAGTTTCGCGACATGGTGCGCCGGGGCGTTCCGATCATCGGCGGCGGCGCCGGCACCGGTCTCTCGGCGAAATGCGAGGAGGCCGGCGGCATCGACCTGATCGTGATCTACAACTCCGGACGCTACCGCATGGCCGGCCGCGGCTCGCTTGCCGGACTGATGGCCTATGGCGACGCCAACGCGATCGTCATGGAGATGGCCGCCGAGGTGTTGCCGGTCGTGAGGAGCACGCCGGTGCTGGCCGGCGTCAACGGCACCGATCCGTTCCGCGACATGGACGTGTTTCTTGACCAGCTCAAGGCGCTCGGCTTCTCCGGCGTCCAGAATTTTCCGACCGTCGGCCTGATCGACGGCACCTTCCGCGCCAACCTCGAGGAGACCGGCATCTCCTACGCGCTGGAGATCGACATGATCGGCCGCGCCCATGACAAGGACCTGCTGACGACGCCCTACGTCTTCAATGAGGCGCAGGCCACGGGCATGGCGATCGCCGGCGCCGACATCATCGTCTGCCATCTCGGCCTCACCACCGGCGGCTCGATCGGCGCGCAGACCGCGCCGAAGCTGGAGGACTGTCCCGGCCTGATCGACAGCTGGGCGTCGGCTGCGCTCAGCGTCAATCCCGAGATCCTGGTGCTGGCGCATGGCGGGCCGATTGCCGAGCCGGCCGATGCCGACTTCATCATGAAGCACACCAAGAACTGCCACGGCTTCTACGGCGCCTCCTCGATGGAACGGCTGCCGGTGGAACGGGCGCTGACCGAGCAGGTGCGACATTTCAAGGCGATCAGCTCGCGGCCGCGCCGCGTCTGAGACGACAACACGAGATCCGGCAGCAATGGCGCCTGGCGCCGCGCGCGTCGGACAGGAGACTGAAGGAGGAATGGGATGTCCGGGGCATTGATTGGTGAGCTGATCCTGTGGCTGATCGTTGCGATCATCGTCATCGTGGTCGCCGTCTACATCGTCAACTGGCTGTACCACCGCTCCTCGAAGGAGGTGTCCTTCGTCCGCACCGGCTTCATGGGGGAGCGCGTCGTGATCAATGGCGGCGCCTTCGTGCTGCCGTTCATCCACGACTACACACCTGTCAACATGAACGTGCTGCCGATGGGCATCACGCGTTCCAGGCAGGATGCCGTCATCACCCGCGACCGGATGCGCGTCGACATCGAGGCGGATTTCTATGTCCGCGTGCAGCCGACCCGCGAAGCGGTATCGATCGCCGCAGCCACGCTCGGCCGTCGTACGCTTGAGCCCGAGCAGTTGCACGCGCTGCTGTCCGGCAAGTTCGTCTCCGCTGTCCGCTCGGTCGCCGCCGAGATGACGATGGAGCAGATGCACGAGCAGCGCGGCGACTATGTCGCGCGCGTCAAGGCCGCGGCCGCCGAGGCGCTGGCGCAGAACGGCCTCGAATTGGAGTCGGTCGCGATCACCGATCTCGACCAGACCGATCTGGAGTTCTTCAATCCCTCGAACCGGTTCGACGCCGAGGGCCTGACCCGGCTGATGGAAGACATCGAGAGCAAGCGCAAGCTGCGCAACGACATCGAGCAGGACTCGATGATCAAGATCCGCACGCGCAATCTCGAAGCCGAGCGCGAGGCGCTGGAGATCGAGCGCGAGAGCGAGACGGCGCGGCTGGAGCAGGAGCGCGACATCGAGATGCGCCGCGCGCTGCAGCGGACCGAGGTGGCGCGCGAGCGGGCGCTGCGCGAGACCGAGGCCGAGCAGGCGCAGATCTCGGCGCGCGAGGCGATCGAGAAGGCGCGCATCGCCAACGAGCTGACGATTGCGGAGGCGCGGATCGCGGCTGAGCGCGACACAAGGCAGCGCGAGATCGAGCGTACCCGTGCGGTCGAGGAACGCGAGCTCTTGGCGCGCGAGGACATCGAGAAGGCTCGCATCGCCAATCAGCGGGCCATCGATGCCGCCCGCATCGAGTCCGAGCGCGAGGTGCGTCAGCGCGAGATCGAGCGGACCCGGACCGTCGAGGAGGCGGAGATCGCCGCGCGTGAGGCAGTGGAGAAGGCGCGCATTCAACAGGACCGCGTCGTCTCCGACGCCCGCATTGCCAATGACGAGGAGACGCGGCGGCGCGAGATCGAGCGCACCCGTGCGATCGAGCAGGCGGAGATCGCCGCACGCGAGGCGACCGAGAAGGCGCGCATCGCGCAGACCACGATCGTCAACCTGGAGCGCATCAGCTCCGACGAGCGCACCCGCGCCACCGAGATCGCGCAGGTGCGCGCGATCCAGGAGGCGGAGATCGAGGCGCAGAAGGCGGTCGAGGCGGCCAGGATCGCGCGCGAGCAGGCGCTGTCGGCGGAGCGTATCGCCGCCGAGCACGCCACGCGCAAGCTGGAGATCGAGCGCAACCAGGGCATCGAGATCGCCGGCATCGCCGCGCGCGAGGCGACGGAAGCCAGCCGCATCGCGCAGGAGGAGCGGGTGCGCGCCTTGGAGATCGCGCGGGTCAGGACCATCGAGGAGGCCGACATCGCCTCGCGGGAGGCGATCGAAGCCGCGCGGATTGCGCAGGAGCAGACGGTCGCTGCCAAGCGCATCCTGTCGGAGAAGGAAACCCGCAGCCTGGAGATCGCGCGGACGGAGGCTGTCGAGGCCGCCGATCTCAAGCGGCGCGAGGCGGTCGAGCGGCGGCGCATCGAGGTCGAGCTGGCGCTGGAGGCCGAGCGCATCGCCTCGTCGCGGACGCGCGAGGTGCTCAACATCGACCAGAAGAAGGCGATCGAGCTCGCGGACGAAACCCGTGTGATCGAGCTCGCCGCCAAGCGCGCCGAGCGCATCGATGCCGACCGTCAGGTCAAGGAAGCCGAGATTGTCGCGCGCAAGCAGGTCGAGACCGCCGATGTGACGCGCGAGCAGGCGCTGGAAGCCGTCAGGCTGGAGCGCCGCCGGGCCATCGAGCAGCTCGAGGTCGCGCGGGTGCAGTCGCTGCAGGAGGCCGAGATCGCGGCCCGCGAGGAGGTCGAGCGCGCGCGCATTGCCTCCGATCGCGGCCTCGACGAGGCCCGCATCGGCCGTGAGCGCGAGCTGCGCAAGCTCGAGGTCAACCGCGAGAAGGACGTCGAGACCGCGCTGATGGAGAAGGCGATCGCGCTGTATCAGAAGTCGCTGGAGGAGTCCGCAGCGAAGGTGACGGCGGAGGAAGCACGCACGCGGGCCACCGAGGCCGCGGAAAAGGTCATAACCGCACGCGAGAGCGAGATCGCCCGCCGCCGCAAGACCGTCGAGGTGCTGCTAGCGGAGAAGCAGGCGGAGGAGACCCGGATCGCCGCAGAGGCTGAGCGCGTTCGCGCAGCCGTCGAGGCCGAGGCGCAGCGGCTGCTCAACGAGGCCGAGAACGTCCTGACCGACCAGGCGCGCTACTCGTTGTTCCGCCGCAAGCTGCTTGACCGCATCGAGGGCATCGTGCGCGAGAGCGTCAAGCCGATGGAGAAGATCGAGGGCATCCGCATTCTCCAGGTCGACGGCCTCAACGGAAACGGCGGCAACGGCAATGGCGGCCGCAGCGCGACCGACGAGGTGATCGACTCCGCGCTGCGCTATCGCGTGCAGGCGCCGCTGATCGATTCCATCCTGTCCGACATCGGCGTCGAGGGCGGCAGCCTTGCCAGGATGCCCGGCCTGATCCGCGAAGCGAGGGACATGCAGGGCATTCGCAAGGATACGGCGGCCGCGCGCAAGGACACCGGCGGAGGTGGAGGCAGTGATGCCGGCCCGTCCGAGCCGCCGGCTGATCGCAGCCCGCGCAAGAAGGGCTGATGCGTCATGGCAAGGGTTTACGTGTCCACTGTCGTCAACGCCCGGAACGACCGGGTGTGGGCGCGCGTCCGCGACTTCAACGGTCTGCCGAACTGGCATCCGGCGATCGCCGAAAGCCGGATCGAAGGCGGCGAGCCCGCCGACAAGATCGGCTGCGTCAGGGACTTCCGGCTGCGCAACGGCGATCGCATCCGCGAGAAGCTGCTCGGCCTGTCCGACTACGACATGTTCTGCACCTACTCGATCCTGGAATCGCCGATGGGCGTGTCGAACTACGTGGCGACTCTCCGGCTGACACCGGTCACCGATGGCGACAAGACATTTCTGGAATGGACCGCCGAGTTCGACTGCGCGCCGGAGCGCGAGGCTGATCTCGTCGGCTCGATCGGGGGCGGGGTGTTCCAGGGCGGCTTCGATGCGCTCAAGCGTGCGTTCGGGGGCTAGCGCCGTGCCGCACGTCGTCAAGAGCACCATCATCGATGCCCCGACCGACCGGGTGTGGGAGGTGCTGCGCGACTTCAACGGCCATGATCGCTGGCATCCGGCGGTCGCGACCTCGGCGATCGAGCGTTCGCAATCGTCCGACAAGATCGGCTGCGTCAGGCGCTTCCGCCTCAAGGACGGCTCCGAGCTGCGCGAGCAGCTGCTGGCGCTGTCCGATCTCGAACAGAGCTTCAGCTACTGCCTGCTCGATACGCCAGTGCAGCTGTTCAACTATGTCGCCCATGTCCGGCTGCTGCCGGTCACCGACGGCGACCGCACGTTCTGGCACTGGGAAAGCCGCTTCACGACACGGCCGGAACAGGCCGAGGCGCTGACGCGCATGGTCGCGGAGGACATCTATCAGGCCGGCTTCGAGGCGATCCGATCGCATCTGAAGCAGGCCGCATGAATGACGAGGTGACGCGATGCCGGTGACGGTGAAAACATTCCAGGCGCTGAGCGAGGCGGCCTCCGCGCTGTCCTCGGACCGCACTGCGCGCTATCTCGGCGGTGGCACGCTGGTGATGCGCGATCTCAACGAAGGCGACGTCTCGATTGCGACCGTGGTCCGCGCGACCGATCGGGCCCTGAACAGCATTGATGCCGCCGGCGCCCGCGTTCGGATCGGCGCTGGTGTGACATTCGCGCGCGTGCTGGCCGAGCGTGACCTCGCTTTTCTGCATCCGGCGGCGCGTTCGATCGGCGGGCCGGCGGTGCGCAACATGGGCACGGTCGGCGGCAACCTGTTTGCGCCGGCGCCGTTCGGCGATTTCACCGTGGCGCTGCTGGCGCTCGACGGCATGGTCTCGCTGCAGGGCGGTTTCGGCCTGCGCGACTTGCCGCTCGAGGAATTCCTGCAATCGCGCGACCGTCAGGCTGGTGCCTTGGTTGTCGCGGTGTCTTGCGCACGTCCTGCGTCGGCGGATGCGTTCCGGTATCGCAAGATCGCCCGCATCAAGCCTAAGGGCGGATCGGTGATCACGCTCGCAGCGCATCTTCCGCAGAGCGGCGGCCGCGTCACCGGCGCGCGCATCGCGCTGGGCTCGATGGCCCCGACCGCGATCCGCGCCAAGGCGGCCGAGCGTGCGCTCGAAGGCCGGCCGCTCGATGCCAGCGCGATCAGCGCCGCGGCGGCGGCGGCGGGAGAGGGAACGGCGCCCGCGGACAATTCGCTGGCGAGCGCGTGGTATCGCCGCGAAGTGGCCGGCGTGCATCTGCGACGGTTGTTGTCGGGACAGGAGAGCTAGGCCATGGCGAAGACCCCGCTGCAGTTCCGCCACAACGGCCGCGACGTCGCGCTGTTCGTCGACGGCGGCACCAATCTCCTCGTCGTGCTGCGCGAATTGCTCGGCGACGTCACGCCGAAATTCGGCTGCGGGCAGGGCGGCTGCGGCGCCTGCACGGTGCTGATCGATGGCGAAGCGCATCTCTCCTGCCTGACGCTCGCTGACACCGTCGAAGGTCGCGCGGTTGAAACGCTCGATGGCATCAAGACCGGCCCGAGCCTGCATCCGCTGCAACGCGCGTTCGCGGAAGGCTTCGCCGCGCAATGCGGCTATTGCACGCCGGGCATGCTGATGGCGGCCAAGGCGCTGCTCGACCGCAATCCGCAGCCGAGCCGCGAGCAGGTGGTCGAAGCGATCTCCGGCAATATCTGCCGCTGCACCGGCTACGAGCCGATCATCAATGCGGTGCTGGCGGCGGCCGGGTCGCCGCGCGCGAGCGCGTAAGGGAACATCGTCATGCTGGAATTGCGCAAGGACATCTTCGCCGACGAGCGCGACGACAATCTCAACGAGGTCGGCAAGGGCACCCAGCGCCAGGACATGCTGGGCCACGTCACGGGCACCTCGACCTATTTCAACGATCACAAGCTGCAGGGCATGCTGCATCTGCGGGTCGTCAGGTCGACACAGCCGCATGCCCGGCTGCGCCGCATCGACACCAGCGAGGCCGAGCGCAGCGAAGGCGTCCGGCGGGTCATCCGCGGCGCCGATGTGCCGCGCAATCTGAACACACTGCTCAGCCTGATCAATTTCGGCAAGGACGACGAGCCGACGCTGGCTGTCGACAAGGTGCGCTATCGCGGCGAGCCGATTGTCGCGGTCGTCGCCGAGACCCCGCGCGCCGCGGCCGAGGCGGCGGCCAAGGTGCGGGTGGACTACGAGACCTTGCCGGCCGTGTTCGACGTCGAGGAGGCGCTGAAGCCGGGCGCGCCCACCGTCAACGAGACCTATCCGAAGAACACCTTTACCTATCACGAGCGCTACGACCATCAGAAGCTGCGCTTCGGCGACGTCGAGCGCGGCTTCGCCGGCGCCGATCACGTGCTGGAGCAGCGCTACCAGATGTCGCCGATCGAGCACGCGCCCGTGGAGACCAACGGCTCGATTGCCGCGCCCGACACCAACGGCCGCTATGTCGTCTACACCTCGACCCAGGCGCTGTTCTTCTCGCTCGACACCTGCGCCAAGATCCTCGATTTGCCGTCGAACACCTTCCACTTCATCGGCGGCACCGTGGGCGGCGGCTTCGGCGGCAAGGTCGACACCTTGACCGAGCCGCTCGCGATCCTCGCGGCGATGCTGACGGGCCGGCCGGTGCGCTACGTGTTCGGACGTGAGGAAGAGATGCAGTTCGGGCCGCCGCGCGGTGCCGAGCGCATCTACATCAAGGACGGCGTGATGCGCGACGGCCGCATCGTCGCCCGCCAGATCCGCGGCTATTTCGACTCCGGGGCGTACACGCGGCTGTCGAGCTATGCGGTGGTGAAATGCGCCGCGCATCTCCCTGGGCCCTATACGATCCCGAACGTCTCTGGCGACATCTACTGCGTCTTCACCAACCGCACGCCGGCGACGGCGATGCGCGGCTTCGGCATCACCGGCATGGATTTCGCGCTCGAATGCCAGATGGACAAGCTTGCGCATCTCATCGGCATGGACCCGATGGAGTTCCGCATCCTGAATGCGTATCGCGACGGCGACATGAAGGCGCATCGGCGAGAGGCCAAGAACACCGCGTTGATCGAATGCGTGCAGGTGGCGGCCGAGAAGGCCAAGTGGCCGATCCGAGAGGAGTTCCGCCGGATGTCGTCGCGCAAGGATGG
>NZ_CAFI01000187.1 GCF_000239775.1 Bradyrhizobium sp. ORS 375 | reverse complement strand
GCAAGGCGCGCGAATGGACCCTGCGCGCGGTCCGCGCCCGCCATGACCCGGCCTGGACCGCGGACGGCTATGTCAGCGACCGCTGGCGGCCGATCTCGCCGGTCACCGGCCGGCTCGACGCCTTCCAATGGCAGACCCCGGTGGCGAGCCTGCCGTCGGAACGCAACAGCGTCATCGAGAGCTCGGAATTCGCCGAGGCCGTGCTGGCGCCGCCGAGCCGTCCGACCATCCCGGAGGGGCTGGTCGAGCCGCCGCGGACCGCCCCCGCCGCGCCCGTCGTGATCACGCCGAACACCCTGCAGGACAACGAGCCGCCGCGGCCGGTCGAGGCCGAAGCGCCGGAGCCCGTGGTCGAACAACCGGTCGAACAAGCCGTGGATAAGCCTGTCGACAAGCCGGTGGATAGCCCTGTTGAAAAGGCTGAGGACAGAGTGCAGAGCCCCGTCGATGGCGATGTGACGGAGCCGGCCGTCGCGACCTCCAGCCCGGCGTCTGCCGAGCCGGCCCCCCCGCTGCAGGCCGCGGCGCCCAGCGAGGCCGAAGCCGAGGCTGAGACGGCCGAGGAGCCGGAGACCCCGGCCGAGCCGGCCAAGCCGGCGGAAACCGCGGCCGCCGCCCCGACGCCGCTGTTCCGCAACCGCAGCGATCTCGCCAAGCCCTCGGAGACCCCGATCCAGGCGATCGTCCCGATCATGCGCCCGCCGGACGATCCCGGCGTCGAGGACGACGACCAGCCCCGCGACGAGTTCGCCGAGCAGATCGCGCCCAAGGCCCAGGCCGGCGGCTGGCGCGGGTTCTGGTCGCGGTTCGGCGGCTGAGCCCGGCTTGGCGGGCCGACCGGGCCCGCCGCGCTCGCCGGCATCACACCGGCTCGATTCCGCGTCCCGGCGGCGCGCGCGGCCTTGCCAATCGCGCGCCCGCCCGATATCAGGAGCCCATTCGCGTGATCCGGCCCCGTGCCGGCCGCAGCGCTTTGGTTCGCCGCAATAGCTCAGCTGGTAGAGCACGTCATTCGTAATGACGGGGTCGGGGGTTCGAGTCCCTCTTGCGGCACCAGCGTTCTCAATT
>NZ_CAFI01000188.1 GCF_000239775.1 Bradyrhizobium sp. ORS 375 | reverse complement strand
CGGATGGATTCCGTCGGCCAGCAGCGCATGTCTCAGCTGCATGGCGGACGCCGGGACAAGCTCGAGATCAGCCCGAACCTGTGGGCCGGCGTCGGCCTGGTGCGCGGCGGCGCCGGCACCGCGCTGGTCGGCGACCCCGACACGGTGGCGGCGCGCATCCGCGAGTATCAGGACATCGGGATCGATACGTTCATTCTGTCCGGCTATCCGCATCTCGAGGAAGCCTATCGCTTCGCCGAGCTGGTGTTCCCGAAGCTCGGCCTGAACACGGTGGAGCAGGGCGGCAACGTCACCAAGCTCCGCGCGAATACGGGGCCGTTCGGCGAGACCATCGCCAATGAGCATCGTCCCCTGCAGCGGGCGTCGCAGTCATGAGTCTGATCGAAAGCCTTCCCAAAGTCCGCAAGCTCACCGTCCCCAAGGCGGATGGATTGCTGCCCTGGCTCGTCCCGCTTGCGATCCTCCTGATCTGGCAGGCAGCCTCGGTCGCCGGCCTCGTCTCGCCGCGCGTGCTGCCGGCGCCGAGCGACGTCGCGCGCGCCGGCTGGAAGCTGTTGTGGTCGGGCGAGCTCGGCCGCAACATCTGGGTCAGCTTCTGGCGCGCCTCGATCGGCTTTCTGATCGGCGGCAGCATCGGCTTCGCCTTCGGCCTCGCCAATGGCCTGTCGCAGCTCTCCTCGAAGCTGACCGACACCACCTTGCAGATGATCCGCAACGTGCCGCATCTGGCGCTGATCCCGCTGGTCATCCTGTGGTTTGGCATCGACGAGAGCGCAAAGCTGTTTCTCGTCGCGCTCGGTGTGTTCTTCCCGGTGTACCTGAACACGCTGCACGGGATTCGCACCGTCGACCCGCAACTCATTGAAATGGGCCGCGTCTACGGCATGACGGACGGCGAGCTGTTTCGCCGCGTGATCTTCCCCGGCGCGTTGCCGTCGATCTTCGTCGGCCTGCGCTTCGCGCTCGGCATCATGTGGCTCACCCTGATTGTCGCCGAGACGATCGCGGCCTCCTCAGGGCTCGGCTACATGGCGATGCAGGCGCGCGAGTTCATGCAGATCGACGTCGTCGTCCTCTCCATCCTGATCTACGCCCTGCTGGGCAAGGTCGCCGACAGCGCCTCGCGGCTGCTGGAGCGGCTGACGCTGTCCTGGCACCCGGCCTTCAGCAAACATTGAGGTCTGCACATGCAGCAAGTGCTCCGCCTTCCCGTGTCTCGCACCGAAGTGATCGACGCGCCCGACGTGATCCGGCAAGCCGAGGCCTTCCGGTCGCAGCGGAAGCCCAGTGTGACTCCGGCCAAATTTGAGACGCGCGGCCTGCCCCTCGTGATCCGCGATCTTCGCAAGGCGTTCGGCGACAACGAGGTGCTGCGCGGTGTTGATCTCGAGATTCCCGCCGGGCAGTTCGTCGCCATCGTCGGCCAGAGCGGCTGCGGCAAAAGCACGCTGCTGCGGCTGATCGCGGGTCTGGACAAGCCGACCTCGGGCACGATCAGCTTCGGCGACGCGGAGGCCCGCGCGGAGGACATCCGCGTGATGTTCCAGGAGCCGCGGCTGCTGCCTTGGGCGCGGGTATTGTCCAATGTCGAGGTGGGCCTCGGCCGCGACCGCAAAGCCGCCGGTGCGCATGAGCGCGCGCGACAGGCCTTGGAGGAGGTTGGCCTCGCCGAGAAGCGCGACCAATGGCCTTCCGTGCTGTCGGGCGGCCAAAAGCAGCGCGTGGCCCTGGCGCGTGCGCTGGTCAGTGGGCCGCGCTTGCTCGCCTTCGACGAACCGCTCGGCGCGCTCGATGCGCTGACCCGGATCGCGATGCAGCGGCTGCTGGAGCGGGTCTGGGCCGACCAAACCTTCACCGCAATCCTGGTCACCCATGACGTGGCTGAGGCCGTGGCCTTGGCGGACCGGGTCCTGGTCATCGAGAACGGCCGGATCGCCGAGGACATCACGGTCGATCTGCCGCGCCCGCGCCAGCGTGGCTCCGCCGAGCTTGCGGCGCTCGAGGGCTCGATCCTGGGCCAGTTGCTTGGACCGGGCCCGACGGGTTAGGAAAGATCAACGCAATGAACTCCATCGTCCGTCACATGCCTGATGCCACGGCGCTCCAGCCGGATTTCCGCTCTGCGATGCGCCAGCTGGTCGGCGGCGTCAGCGTCATCACGGTCGGACGTGGCGACGAGATCACCGGCATGACCGTGAGCTCGCTGTCCTCGCTCGCGGTCGACCCTCCCTCCATTATCGTCAGTCTCAATCGAACAGCCTCGTCGTGGCCGATTCTGCAGCGGGAGCGCGTATTCGGGGCCAATCTGCTGGCCGCGGACCAAATCGGCGTGGCCGAACGGTTCGCGGGTAAGGGAGGCTTGCGCGGGGCCGAGCGTTTCGTCGGCGCCGAATGGCGCAAGCAGGTCACCGGCGTGCCGCTGCTGGTCGGGGCGCTCGCGACGCTGGATTGCGAGGTCGAGGAGATCCTCGAGCGTCACTCGCATGCCATCGTGATCGGCAAGGTGGTCCACGTCGCGGTCGCGCCGCAGTCGGCCGCTCTGGCGTATTGGCATGGCAGCTATGTCGCCGTTGATCGCGACGACGATCTCGGCCGGCTCGCCGCGCTCAGCGTGCCCGATCCGCGGCTTACACCCTGAGGCAACCAGGCGCGCTGGCGCCGATGCGACGGACGCCGTACAAACCGCTGTCGCCCTCGGCAGCGGAAATCATGAAACGGATCGGAACCTGGGCTCTTTACGCGATCGGTACGGTCGCGGTTCTGTATCTCGCGCTCTACGCCTATGCGGCGTTCACGCAGCGGACGTTCACGCCTGGCGATCCGATCCACATTTTCCGCAATCCCGAGGCGCCGAGCTATTCCTAGACGAGCCTTTCCGGAGCCCCGGTCACATTCATCCGGGAGAAGCAGGCCCCGCTGTCATCGTCCGCGAAGGCGCGAAGGCGGACGATCCGGTACGCCGTGACATCTCGATCCAATCACATCTGCCGCGGAGTACTGGATGCCTCTCGGGGCATGACAGTAGTGGACATGGTGAGAGCTCAACAGAATAGCCGCAGGTTCTAATGAACCGCGGTCTAGGCACCGGCTGCGCGGCGCCTCCGTTGCGGCGGCTCACGCACCCACGGATCTGCCGACTGCTCGCAATCCTGCAACTGCATCCAGTCGGCCGTGAGAAACTGGACGCGGCAGCGGCGCCAGACTCGCGTCTGTATCTTGCCGTCTGGCGAGGTCTCGATGTCCGACAGCGAGAGATAAGGTGGCCGCCAGCGATAGCGGCGTTCATTGTCCCAGCCGTCGCAGCCGCCCGTTCCGCACGCAAGTGTTCGCGAGATCAGCTTGCCTTTGCTGGCAAAGCACCAGCTGCGCGCGCCCCATTCCTCGCCTGAGGATGGCTGCACCAGCGGGGCGTGAGACGTCTGCTCCCAGCAGCCGGCGAGCACGCCGCGCGTCCCCGCCGCGGCCGTCGAAACGAAAAGCGGCGCGCTCGTCACGAGCGCGCCGCCAAGAACGAGTCGAAGAATGCTGGCCAGTCTAGACGGCACTCGGCATGCGCTCGCCGGCGCCCGGCGGCGGGATCGGGACGCCGCCGTCGGCATATTCGTTGAGCTTGTTGCGCAACGTGCGGATCGAGATTCCCAGGATGTTGGCCGCATGTGTCCGGTTGCCCAGGCAGTGCTTCAAGGTTTCCAGGATCAGGTCGCGTTCCACATCGGCGACGGTGCGGCCGACAAGGGCGCGTGTAACCTGCTCGGCGGCCATCGTAGCATGAGCGACGGCCGGCTGCGTCTTGCCGATGTCGAGGCGTGCGCCGTCAGGGGTCAATATCGCGTCCGGTCCAATCTCGTCGCCCTGCGCCATCAGCACCGCGCGATGCATCGTGTTCTCCAACTCGCGGACGTTGCCAGGCCAGCGGTTGGTGGTGAGGATGCGCTTGGCCTCCGCCGAGATCGGCCGCAGCGGCACTGCGTTGGCCTCGGAATATTTGCGGGCGAAGTGCTGCGCGAGCTCGAGGATGTCGGCCGGGCGTTCCCGCAGCGGCGGAATCTTCAGGTTCACGACGTTGAGGCGGAACAGCAGGTCCTCGCGGAACGTGCCCTCGCGTACGGCATCCGCCAGGTTGCGGTTCGAGGTCGCGATGATGCGGATGTCGACCGGCACCGGGCGGGTGCCGCCGACTCGGTCGATCACGCGCTCCTGGATGGCGCGCAGCAGCTTCGACTGCAGCCGCACGTCCATCTCGGAGATTTCGTCGAGCAGGAGCGTGCCGCCATTGGCCTCCTCGAACTTGCCGATGCGACGGGCGACCGCGCCGGTGAAGGCGCCCTTCTCATGGCCGAACAGCTCGGATTCCAGCAGGTGCTCGGGGATCGCGGCGCAGTTGATCGAGATGAACGGGCGCTTGGCGCGGGCCGAGCGGGTGTGGACGTAGCGCGCCAGCACCTCTTTGCCGGTGCCGGACTCGCCGGTGATCATCACAGAGGCATCGGAGCCGGCGATCTGCTGGGCGAGCTTGATCACCTTGGCCATCGCCTCGTCGCGATAGACGAGATCGCGCGAGTCGTTTGCGACGGCGGCCAGCACGGCCGCGATCAGCTCGGGGTCCGGCGGCAGCGGGATGTATTCCTTGGCGCCGGCGTGGATGGCGGCGACCGCGGCGCGGGCATCGCTGGTGATGCCGCAGGCGACGATCGGCACATGGATATGCTCGGCGTCGAGCCGCATCACCAGGTCGCGGATGTCGAGCGCGACGTCGACCAGCAGGAGGTCGGCGCCCTTGCCGCCGCGCAGCACGCGCATCGCCTGCTCGTTGTCTTCGGCATGGGTGACGGTGGCGCCGTTCTCCATGGCGATCTTGGTGGCCGCGGTCAGCTGCCCTTTCAGCGTTCCGACGATGAGAAGCCGCATGTTCGTCTCCTATACGGTCGCGCCGCTCTCGATCAGCGCGCGGGGATCATGTCTGTCAGTTGCGGTCGGACTTGATGATTTCCGTCATCGTCACGCCGAGCTTGTCTTCCACCAGCACCACCTCACCGCGGGCGACGAGGCGGTTGTTGACGTAGATGTCGATGGCCTCGCCGACCTTGCGGTCCAGCTCGAGCACTGTGCCTGGCCCGAGCTTGAGCAACTCGCCGACGTCCATCTTCGAACGGCCGAGCACGGCCGAGACCTGCACCGGCACGTCGAACACCGCTTCGAGATCGGCGGCGATGCGCGCCGCGTTCTCCTCCTCGGTGTAGCCGGTGTCACCGGAGATCGGCGGCGCATCCGCGGCATTGAGGTCGGGAAGCGGGATCTCGTTGTCGCTCATGACTTAACTCCCTTGGCCACCGGAGCGGCCTAGCTCTTCTTGGACGCCATGTAGCGTCCGACCAGTTCGTTGATCTTGGCGTCGATCGCGGCGCGCTCCAGCACGACACCGCCGTCGGCCCATTCGATGCGACAGTCGCCGGTCGCGATCTCCGGCTCGGCGAGGATGACGAGACGCCCCTCGAAGCCGCTCTGCTTGGCGAGCCTCTCGATCTTCTCGCGGGCGAGCTCGTACAGCGTATCGTTGATGCGCAGCACGAGATGCGGCGTGGCCACCAGATGCGAGAAGCAGTCATGCACCAGGCCGGTGATCTCGCCGAGCGGCTCGGCCTCGATCAGCGCGGCGCACAGCTTGCGGGCGACCGCGACGGCGACATCCACCGCCTCGGTCTCCATCCGCTGCTCGATGCCGGCGAAGCGGGCCGAGATGCCCTGCAGCTGGATGTTGATCTGCTCCAGCGCCGCCGCGACGCGGCGGTCTGCCTCGACCTTGGCTTCGCGCTGCGCCGCCTCGTAGCCGTTGCGATAGGCGGCGGCTTCTGCGGCCGCGACTTTCTGTGCGATCTCGGCGGCCGAGGCGCCGCGTTCCCGTGTCTTCTCGGGCGCGGCGAAGTCGGTATCGAACAGGAACTTCGCGGGCTGGGCCATCAGTACACCAGTTCGTCGTCGGCGCGGTTCTTGCTGAGCATGATCTCGCCCTTGGCGGCGAGGTCCTTGGCGAGATTGACGAGCAGGGCCTGCGCCTCGTCGACGTCGCGCAGGCGCACCGGTCCCATCGCGGCCATGTCGTCCTGCAGCATCTTGGCGGCGCGGGAGGACATGTTGCCGAAGAAGAAGTTGCGCACCTCCTCGTTGGCGCTCTTGAGCGCCACGCCGAGCTTGTCCTTGTCGACGTTGCGCAGCAGCGTCTGCGCCGAGGCGGAGTCGAGCTTGATCAGGTCGTCGAAGGTGAACATCAGCGCCTTGATGCGCTCGGCGGATTCGCGGTTCTCTTCCTCCAGCGAGGTGATGAAGCGGGTCTCGGTCTGGCGGTCGAAATTGTTGAAGATCTCGGCCATGACCTCATGGGCGTCGCGGCGGCGGGTCTGCGACAGGTTCGACATGAACTCGGTACGCAGGGTCTGCTCGACCCGCTCGATGACCTCCTTCTGCACGGCTTCCATGCGCAGCATGCGGCCGATGACGTCGAGGGCCATGTCCTCGGGCAGGATCGCGAGCACGCGCGCCGCGTGCTCCGGCTTCAGCTTGGACAGCACGACGGCGATGGTCTGCGGGTATTCGTTCTTGAGGTAGTTGGCGAGAACCTCTTCCTGGACGTTGGAGAGCTTCTCCCACATGTTGCGGCCGGCGGGGCCGCGGATCTCGTCCATGATGCCGGAGACGCGCTCCGACGGCAGGTATTGCTGCAGCAGCCGCTCGGTCGCGTCGAAATTGCCCATCAGCGCACCCGACGCCGACATTCGCGAGACGAATTCGAGCATCAGGTCCTCGACGACGTCGGCTTCGACCGTGCCGAGCGTTGACATCGCCAGCGACAATTCGCGCACCTCGTCGTCGTCGAGCTGCTGCCAGATCTTGCCGCCATACTGCTCGCCGAGCGCAAGCATCATCACGGCCGCCCGCTTCGGGCCGCTCAAGGGCTCGGTCTTCTCACGCTGCGCCTGACGGCTCGCAAGCGTCGCGATGACGGTGGAGATATCGGCGGTGTTGGCGTTCTGGGTCTGCGGAAGCGACATGGCGGTTTACGTTCGGTTCGGTTGCGACGGTTCAGAGGGAGCGGATCATTGCTGCTGCGGCTCGGCGAGCCACTGGCGGATGATGGACGCGGCTTCGCCGGGGTTGCGGTCCGCCAACTCGCCGACCCGGTGGACCGACTGGGCATGGACCTGGCCCTGCACCTGGGCGACGTCGATCATGGTGGCGGTCTGCTGGGCGTGGGCGACCTGCGCCTGGGTCTCGTCGGTGATGGCCGGGACGCCTCCGCTCAGCGCTGCAGCGACCTCTTCGGTCGAGATGATCTTCTTCACCAGCGGCCGCACCACCATGATCACCACGACGATGCCGAGCAGCATCATCACGGCGAGCTCGATGACGTACATCACGTCATCCTTGGTGAAGTGCAGCATGCCGAGGAAGCCGGTGGGCTCGTTGATCTGCGGGACGGTGGGAGCATCGGCGAACTTCAGATTGACCACCTCGACCTGATCGCCGCGCTTCTGGTCGAAGCCGATGGCGGAACGGACGAGGGCGGCGATCCGATCGAGCTCCTCCTTGCTGCGCTCCTTGTAGACCAGCTCGCCCTTCTCGTTCTTGGAGTAGGCGCCGTCGACCAGCACCGCGACCGAGATGCGATTGACCCGTCCGGCCTCGGTGACTTCCGTCTTGGTGGTCCGGGAGATCTCGTAATTGTTGGTCTCTTCGGTCTTCTTGCTCTGGTCCTTCGGCTGCTGCGGCGGCTGGTTCTGCTGATTGCCGGGCAGCTCGTTGTTGACCGTGACCTGACCGTTGCTCTCCGACGTCGCCGACTGCTCTTCGCGGGTCTGGCTCGACCGGAGCACCCGGCCTTCCGGATCGTAGCGGTCGGAGGTCTGGGTGATGCGGTTGAAGTCGAAATCGGCTGACAGTTGGACCCGGGCGCGGCCCGACCCGACTACCGAGGAGACGATGTCCTCGACCTGCTTGCGCATCCGCTTCTCGAAGGCGTTGCGGCGCTCGTCGCCGACCTGCTGGTCGATATCGGTCTGGGTGCCGTCGGCGAGCAGCTGGCCGGCCTCGTCGACGATCGACACACGCTGCGGCTTCAGGCCGTTGACGGCCGAGGCGACGAGGTGGCGGATGGCGCGGATCTGGTTGGACTCGAGCGAGCCGCGCACGCGCACGACGATCGAGGCCGACGGCTCCGGCGTCTCGCGCGAGAACAGCGGCCGCTCGGGAAGGACCAGATGGACGCGGGCGGCCTGAACGCGGTCAATGGCGCGGATGGTGCGGGCGAGCTCGCCCTCCAGCGCGCGGAGATGGTTGATGTTCTGAACGAAGCTCGTGGTGCCCAGCGCGTCCGACTTGTCGAAGATCTCGTAGCCGACGCCGCCGCCCTTGGGCAGGCCGCCCTCGGCGAGCTTCATGCGCAGCCGGGTCACCTTATCCTTCGGGACGAGGATGACGCTGCCCTCATTGCGCATCTCGAATGGAATGCCCTGCCGCTCCAGATCCTTGATGATGCTGGAGGAGTCATCCATGCTCAGGTCGGTGAACAGGGTGGTCATCTGCGGCGCCGTCACGCGCATGATGACGAAGCCGAAGAAGCCGACCAATGCAGCCGTGACCGCCACCATGGCGGTGAGCCGCGCGGCGCCCAAACCCTTCAGGAAGTCCAAGAGACCTTGCAAGCAACTGCCCCATAGTTCGGCATTCGACGGGTGGCTGCTGAAGGGTGATTGGAGCTTCGCGGGCCTTTACGGCCGGTTGCAGAGATCGCGAAATTCAATCCTTAACCTTCACCGACACCCGCATTCCAGGTGGCGATCCGATCGCGGCCTCCGCTCTCCCCCGATGGGGGACAGGTCGCGGAGGTTGAATCGAACCACTGGGCAATTATTGCCTATGGGAAGGTTTCGATATGGTTAACGATGGTTAAGAGGTCCTAACAAACTCCGCACATGCGAAAAATCGGCTTGGCGGAGCCAAGCCGATTTTCGGAGAAATCCAGTCGCGCCGTTAACGCTTTATTGGCGATATTGCTGAATTCGGGTGGTGCGCAGCCCGGCAAGACCATGCTGGTCGATCGAGAACTGCCACGACAGGAATTCGTCGACGGTCAGGGTGTAGCGGCTGCACGCTTCTTCGAGGGACAACAATCCGCCGCGGACGGCAGCGACGACTTCGGCCTTGCGGCGTATGACCCACCTCTTGGTGCCTGGCGCAGGCAAATCCGCGATGGTGAGCGGGCTGCCGTCAGGCCCGATGACGTATTTCACCCTCGGGCGATGGGGTTCTGTCATGGCGTACTCACAAACTCTTAACCACTGAACTCACGGTAAGACCCTACGCCGCCTCGCTTAAAATTTGCCTAAGCAAAGGGCGGGAATCGGGCGCTCCGCGCCAACGCCGCCGCTCCCGGCGGCTGAAAGCCCCGAGAGCGAGATCGTGGTAAATGATTGGTTAAGAGTTTCCGGCGGTTACGCCGGTGTCTCGCCATCCCCGCTGAGCTTGATGCTCAAGCTCAGCTGCAAGCGTATCCGCCGTCTTAAGATCGGGGCACGGTCTTAAGGGCTAGCTAACGATCCGCTGGATCTGGTTGACCGTGTAGGTCTGGCCGCCGATCGTGAGCAGCGGCGGCTGCTGGGTCAGATCGACCGAAGACACCGTGCCCTGGACCTGGGTCGAGAGCGCCACCGTCTTGCCGCTGGCATCCTTGCCGGTGACCGTCAGCGTGTACTTGCCGTCGGGCCAATGGGTACCGTCATTACCGTCGCCGTTCCAGACGTAAGGCACGTTTTCGCCGGCGGTGGCGTTGTAGGTGCCGCTGAAGACGGTCTGGCCGGTGCTGTTGGTGATCGTGGCGGTCATGACGCAGTCGGTCGGGATGTTGACGTTCCAGCCCGCAGTCGAATTGCTCAGAGTGGCGGTCGAGCCGGCGACGACCGCGGTCTTGCCGACGAAGGCGAGCGCCTGCGTGGCCTGCGTCGCCTGCTGCATCGAGATCAGCGACATCAGCTGGTCGTTGGTCTTGAGCTGCTGCTCGACGCCGGCGAACTGCACGAGCTGCTGGGTGAACTGGTTGGTATCCAGCGGGTCGAGCGGGTTCTGGTTCTGCAGCTGCGTCGTCAGCAGCGTCAGGAAGGTCTGGAAGTTGCCCGCGATGGTCGAGCCGGCGGACGTCCCCATGCTGCCGTTGGATGTGGTGTTGGTGGTCTTGGTCGTGCCCGAGACGGCGGGGCTTGCCGTGAGTGCGTCGCCGATAGCCATGGAAGCCTCCTGTTAAACCCTGATATCGACACCGCCCTGCGCACCGAACATCCGTCCATAGGACCGTCCAGCGAGCTGGACCGGGACGTTTTCGTCCTCGGCCACGATCAGGCGATGGGAATTGCCGTTCTGTTGGGGGTCGCCGCCGTTCTGGCCGGACGAGTTCTGGTCGCGCAGTGAGAATTGCAGCCCGCTGTTGTTGCTCTTGAGACCGGCGTCCTGCAGCGCCTGCTGCAGTTGCGGCGCAGTCTGCTGCAGCATCGCCAGCGTCTCCGGCTTCTCGACACGCAGATGCGAGGTCACCTGGCCGTTGCGGTCGACATCGATGCGGACATCGATGCGACCGAGCTCGGCTGGATCCAGCCGGATCTCGAAGCGGCTCTTGCCATTGAGCGCGGAGGCCGCGATCTCGACCGCAAGGCCGTGCAGCGGCACGCTGGCCGTCGTCGCGGCGGTCGCGGTGAGGTTGGCCGCGGTGATCGGATTGGTCTGTGCGGTCGGGGTCGAGAGCTGCGGCTGCAGGGCGGCTGCGGCCTGCGCCGAGGGATCGGGGACGGGCACGTTGGTCTGGGCGTTGGCCTGCGCAGCGCCGCGCTCATGCGCTGACGGGGCCTGAACGGTGTTGCCCTTCGCCGGCTCCAGCTCAGTGCCATCCGGCTTGGCGGCAACGGCCGGCGGTTGGGTCAGGCCGGTGCCTTGCGTCTGCGGATGCGCACCCTGCGCCGGGGCACCGCCCTGATCGGTGCTCTTGCCGACCTCACCGGTGGCAAGTCCGCCCTTGGCCTGGGCCGTGGCCTTGCCCGCCGGCTTGGCGCCGCCCGGCGTGGTGGAATCGAGTGCCGCCGCGAAGGTCTGATTGGACGTGGCCGTGGTCGCGGTCGCGGCCTCCGTCGTCGCGTCCGCGCCGGCGGTGGTGGGATCGGCCTCGCCTGTCGTCTTCACGGCGCCGGCCGTCTTGGCCGCCGCGGCCATCAGGCCGGCATTGGCATCGACCGAACCGTTCAAGATTTGAGCCGCGGTCCCGACCGCTCCGGTCGGGGTCGGCGCGGCGGAGGCGCCGTCGCCATCGGTCGCAGCCGGACCTGTGACAGGGGTGGCGAGCGTGATTTCGGCCGGAATCGCGACAGCCACCGGCGTCGCCGCTGGGGCTTGATCGGCGGAGACGGCCTGAGCAGCCGTCGTCGCGTCGGCGCTGGCCTGGTCGCCGTCCTTCTTATTATCGGTGGTCTTTCCGTCGGTGCTGTCTGTCGAGTCGGTCGTCGTCTTGGCCGACTTGTCGGTCGTGGTGTCGGACGTCGCGTCCGATCCGGCCTTGTCCGTGCGTGACGGGCCGTTATCGGCCTTGTCCTGCGGCTTGTCCGAGGATTTGGTTTGGCTGGTGCGATCCGCGTCGCCGGAGCGGGCGGTGTCGCGGCTCGGCGCGACATTGCCTGTGCGCGGCGCCGGTGCGGCTGACGGCTGCGGCGATGTCGATGGCTCCGGCGGCGTCGCGGCATCGACCAGCGCCGAGAAGCTGTCGGACAGCTGCGAGGCGTCCTGGCGGGACGGTTTCGGCGCCGTGGTCTTGAGAGCCGGGCCGGCCTGGATGTCTGACGTGACGCTGAACACCTTGGATCCTCTCGCGATGAAACTCCACGTGCCAGTTCAGCAAGGAGCGGGCCAAGCCCGATCATGCGGAAAATATTAGATGTTTCAGCTAGTTAATTGGGTGGCTGGGGTGGGGCAAGGGCGCAACGCCCCCGTCATTTCTGCCCGGCCGGCAAGATTTGCCGCCGCTCGCCGCGGCCGGCGCGATTGCTTCGCAGGAAGTGCGCCTATATTAGAGATAGATGCTTCTCGTGTTGTTTCCGACCGGGAGACCGTGTCCAGACATCGCTGGAGGCAAGCCATCCGCAAAGACGGCGCATGTGCGGCGTTCCCGTGCCGGGAACTCGCAGCCTGACGTCGCGATCGCAGTGACCTGACCATGCTCAACAGTCTCGATCTCGAAGGCCGTCCCGAGGACACCAGGGTCGTCGTCGCCATGTCCGGCGGCGTGGACTCGTCGGTCACGGCTGCACTGTTGAAGTCGCAGGGTTACGACGTGGTCGGCATCACCCTGCAGCTCTACGACCACGGCGCGGCGACGCATCGCAAGGGCGCCTGCTGCGCCGGCCAGGACATTCACGACGCCCGCAACGTCGCCGAGCGGCTCGGCATCCCCCATTACGTGCTGGACTACGAGGATCGCTTCCGCGAGTCGGTGATCGACAATTTTGCCGCGAGCTACGCCTCTGGCGAGACGCCGGTGCCGTGCATCGAGTGCAACCGCGCCATCAAGTTCGGCGATCTCCTGAAGACTGCGCGCGAGCTGGGCGCCTCGGTGCTGGCGACCGGCCATTATGTCGCCTCGCGACGGCTGGCGAATGGATCGCCCGCGCTCGTCTGCGCCGCCGATGCCGATCGCGATCAGAGCTACTTCCTGTTCGCGACGACGCGCGAGCAGCTCGATTATCTGCGCTTTCCGCTCGGCGACATGACCAAGCCGGAGGTGCGCGAGCTCGCCCGCCGCTTCGGTCTCGAGGTTGCCGACAAGCATGACAGCCAGGACATCTGCTTCGTGCCGACCGGCCGCTACACCGACATCATCGGCAAGCTGCGCCCGAACGCGATGGAGCCGGGCGAGATCGTCGATCTCAACGGCCGCGTGCTCGGAACGCATCAGGGCATCGCTAACTATACGATCGGCCAGCGCAAGGGCCTCGGCATCGCCGCCGGCGCGCCGCTCTACGTCGTCAAGCTCGACGTTGCGACGCGCCGCGTCGTCGTGGGTCCGCGCGAGGCGCTGCGCACGCATCGCATCACCTTGCGCGAGGTGAACTGGATCGGCGACGGCGCGCTCGACGCGGCCGTGCGCGACGGCCTCGAGCTGTTCGTGCGGGTGCGCTCGACCCGTCCGCCGCAGCCGGCCTGGCTGCGCGGCGCCGATGGCAGTTACGAAGTCGAGCTCGTCGGCGGCGAGGAGGGCGTCTCGCCGGGCCAGGCCTGCGTGTTCTACGACGCAGCCTCAGGCCGTGCGCGCGTGCTCGGCGGCGGCTTCATCCAGAGCGCTGTCGCCGAAAGCAGTCAGGCGTCCGGCCTCGTCCGGCCGCAGCGCGTGGCCGAGCCGCTTCGCGGCTGATCAGCATCCATCATTCAGGGCAGGGGCATGGGGGACATCGACCGCGCGGGGGTCGAAAAGGCCTACGAGCGTTGGGCGCCGATCTACGATCTGGTGTTCGGCAAGGTCTTCGATCAGGGGCGCCAATCGACCATCGCGGAAGCCGATCGCATCGGCGGCCGCATTCTCGACGTCGGCGTCGGCACCGGCCTGTCGCTGTCGGACTATGCGCGCACCACGAAGATCTGCGGCGTCGACATCTCCGAGCCGATGCTGCGCCGGGCGCAGGCGCGCGTCCGCGAGCTGAAGCTGTTCAATGTCGAGACGCTCGCGGTGATGGACGCGAAGCACCTCGCGTTCCCCAATGACTTTTTCGACGCGGTGGTCGCGCAATACGTCATCACCGCGGTGCCGGATCCCGAAGCGACGCTGGATGATTTCATCCGCGTGCTGAAGCCGGGGGGCGAGCTGATCCTGGTCAACCACATCGGCGCCGAGAGCGGGCCGCGGCGCATCTTCGAGCTTGCGTTTGCGCCGATCGCCCGCCGTCTCGGCTGGCGGCCGGAGTTCCCATGGGCGCGGCTGGTGGACTGGGCCGCCAGGCACGGCGGCGTGACGCTGGCTGAACGCCGGCCGATGCCGCCGCTCGGTCATTTCTCGCTGATCCGCTACCGCAAGGGCTGATCGGCGCGCGCTTTGCCGCACGGCCGTTTGGCTGGGAACGCGAACGCAAGGTCCGCGTTGCTCCGCCATGAGCATCAGGCAATCACTGTTCCTTTCGTTCCTGCTGGCATCGGCCTCTCCCGTGGCCCATGCCCAGGCGCCGCCGACACCGGCCACGCCGCCGCAGACGACGGCGCCGGCTCCCAACGCGAATGCCGCTTGTGCGCCGAATGCGCGAGCAACGCCGACACCCGACGGCATCACCACCGGCCGCGCCGGCGAGCCGCTGGGCGAGAAGCTCGCCAAGACCAACGGCGTGCTGTGCCCGCCGAGCGGTGTCGACCCGGAGATGCACGCGCCGACACCCGAAGGCGGCACCACGCCGGTAATTCCGCCGCCTGGCAGCCCCGGCGGCAATCCGAACGTGCAGCCGAAGTGAGCCGGTCGGGACAGAGATTCGCGGGCGTGCGCCAACGCGCCCGCGACCGGCGCGTCGTCGCCGACGATCTACCCGCAAGACCTTGAGGAGGCGCACGGAAATCGTGCGGCAGGAAAACCGCTGCGGGCCGCGAGCTTGGCTTGACAGCGGTAGGAACGCCTCCTTATATGCCGGCCGTCCACAAAGCCCACCATGCTCCGCGCTGGTCTGGCTCTGGTCGGACACCGTGGCGGGGTAGCTCAGCTGGTTAGAGCACGGGAATCATAATCCTGGGGTCGGGGGTTCGAGTCCCTCCCCCGCTACCACATTCCCCCT
>NZ_CAFI01000189.1 GCF_000239775.1 Bradyrhizobium sp. ORS 375 | reverse complement strand
GCCTTTTCAGCTCCAACTGGCTCCGATCGAGCTGCGTGGCCCATCGTGGCAGCCGCTGCCTTCGCCCATCGTTCACGATGACGACGGGCATGCGGATGGATGCCGGTTCAACGCCAGCGAACATGCTCCGCGTACGCCGGACCGTGTCCAATCTGATCAGCGGGCCATTTTTTCGTCGTCAGGATTTTGGCGTGTCGCAGCTAGGCAGGCGCCGGCCATTGCTGCTAGATTTTTCCATGGAAACATCCAGTAACAGAGTGCGCCGATGAGAACCGAGAACGCCGGCCTTTGGCCACTGCTTGCCGGCTTCCGTTTCGCGTTCTCATTGTGGGTGCTCTGCGCGCACACCTACAGCTTCGCGGAGCATCCGTTGCCGGTGCCGAGCGTGAGCGGTGCGATGCCCGTTCTGTGCTTCTTCGCGATCTCCGGCTTCAGCATCCATCATTCGATTGCGACCGCGCCTGCCGGCTATCTTCGGCGGCGTTTCTGGCGCGTCTATCCGACGAACTTCGCCACCGTTTCCATGGCGCTTGCCGCCTATCTCATTCTCGGCCCCGAACTGAAGTCGGCCGTCGGCCACGCCGGCGGCGAGGTCATCCCGCCCCTGACCTGGATCGGATCCTATCTGCTGTTGCAGACGGTCCTTCCCATCATGGTTCCGCTGCTGTTTCCGGCGTGGTCGCTATCGATCGAGGTCGCTTATTATGCGCTGGCGCCGCTGCTTCGACGGGCGAGCCTGCGCCTGCTCTTGACGATTTCAGCTCTGTCGCTGCTCGGGTTCTGCGGATTGCATCTGCTCAAGGGCACGTTCCTGGAGACGCTCGTCTTCCAGAAGACCGTCTTCTTCCACGCGCTCGCCATCTTCTGGGCTTTCGCCTGCGGATGGATCGCCTATGCGAACGCACACTCCATCCGGCTGATGCTGGTGTTCGCGGCATCCGCGCCGCTCGCGGTCGCCTCCTATCCGCCCTTCTTCAACATCGAAGGGTGGTTCACGATCATGGCCACCCTCGTCGCCTGGTTCGTGGTGGTCGCCATCCTGTTCATGCAGCCCCGGTTCGACGTGCGGCGGCCCGTCGCAACCACGCTCAACTATCTCGGGGATCTCGGTTACCCGCTGTATCTGTCGCACTATCCGGTGATGTTCATCGTGGCCAGCACGCTGCTACGCGATCAGCACGTGAAGTTCGACGGCGCGATTTACGGCCTGTGCGCCTTCGTCGCCGCAATCGCGATCTATCACATCATCGACCGGCCGCTTCGCAGGTTCGGCAGGTCAGCGGCGACGCAGATGCAGGCTCCGCTGCGCAACTCCGGCGCGGCGACGGCCAGCGCCAACATGTAGGCTTGCGCCGCAGAAACCCACATAAGCGATCAGCGCCCCGCACCGGGCGGGAAGATGTGCGCGGCAAGCCGCCGGCCTTCAATCAATCCAGCCCCCGCTCGCGGCTCAGTCGCACCATCTCGTCGATGAAGATCTGCTTCTGCTTGTCGTCCAGGCTGGTGAACAGCGGCTCCGAGGCATCGGCGACGGCGCGCTGGTCGGCGGCGCGGTCGACCAGGAACTGCGCCTCGTTGCGCATCTGCTCGACGATGTCGTCGGGTGGGTCGCGCTTGGCCCTGGCAATGCGCAGGTTGAGACGGTCGGCGCCGTTGCGGCCGAGCGCGTGCATGGCGCTGGCGAACGGTCCCCAATTCTTGGCCTGCTCCTCGGTGAGGTTCAGCCCGGTCTTCAAACGCTCGACATTGGCGTCGCTGTTGGCGACGATCTGCTCGGCGGTCAACTCCGGCACGCCCGGCTGCGTCAGCATCGGCGCGGCCTTCGCCAGCCTGGTCTTCGTGCTTTTTGACTTCTTTCTGGACTCGGTCTTGGTCTCGGCAGGCGGCGGGGGTTGCGCGCTTGGCTGACCAGCGTTGCCGGTGAACGCCCCGGTCACGCCGGTGACCACGCCGACGACACCCCCGATTGCGCCGCCCAGCACGCCGCCGACCGGGCCGGCGGCCTTGTTGCCTTCACGCGCGCCCTGCTCGACACCCTTGAACAATCCCTGCGCGGCAACCTGCCGCGGCAGCGCCATCGTTGCTCCAAGCAGGAGCAGCACACCTGCTGCGGTGCAGAGACCAGCGCGCGTCGCCGTGCTCCATTGGCTTGTTCTCATCGGCCGCTTCTCCCTCGCGAATGAGCCGGGCGACCATGGCGACAACCGACCGCGGCTTTCGAGTCGCCTGAAATTCTAGCGTTGTCGCAATGCCGAAGTCCATCTGCCGCACCGCGCATGACGGAGAACGGCGCAGCGAGCGGCGCAATGATCACCACAACGATTTCAATGGCGGCACTGCCTTCTTTGCGCTGCAGCGTGGGTGGTTGCGATGCAATCAGTTGCGGAACCTGCGACCAACTATGCACGCCATTAGTTCTAGGTTTTGCCTCACCTGCTTTCTCGACAGCCGCGCGCAATTCTGCTCTGATTGCACTCAAGCGAAATCCAAGCGCGCATGACGCGACGCACAACTAACAAACAGGATTCGCGCTCAAACGAATGCTTGGCTCACCAGGGAGGGAACGCCATGTCACGGAGGAAGCTGAACCGCCGCCAATTCGTTGCTGCGACCGCTGCCACTTCGGCGGTCATGATTGCCGCACCTTACGTGCGCGGCGCCTATGCTGCCGGCAAGCTCTCGATCGGGTTCTGGGACCATTGGGTGCCGGACGCCAACAAAGCCTCCACGGAACTCTGCAAGGAATGGGCTGATAAGGAGAAGGTCGACCTCCAGGTCGACTACATCACCAGCCAGGGCAATAAGAACCTCGTCACCATCGCCGCAGAGGCGCAGGCCAAATCGGGCCATGACATTTTCCAGATGCCGACCTGGTGGTGCCACTCGAACTCCGATCTCCTCGAGCCCGTGAACGACATCATGGAGCCGATCATCCAGGAGAACGGCACGGTCAACGATACGGTCAAGTATCTCGGCGTTCTCGACGGCAAGTGGATGGGCGTGCCAGCCTGTGTCGGCAGTCAGATCAAGGGTCCCTGCTCGCGCATCGACCTGATGAAGAAGCACGCCGGCATCGACGTGCAGGAACTGTATCCGGCCGGCGCAGCGCCGAAGGCCGAGAGTTGGACCACCGACGCCTTCCTCAAGGCTGCGGAAGCCTGTCATAAGGCTGGCGTTCCCTTTGGAATCGGACTGGGAGAGACCTCGGACAGCGTCGATACCGCCGGCGCGTTCTTCAGGGCGTTCGGCGCCGAACTCGTCGATGCCAAGGGCAATCTCACCGTCAAGACCGACGCAGTGCGCCAGGTGCTCGAGTTCTACAAGAAGCTGATCGCCTTCCTGCCGCCGGACGTCGGCGCCTGGGACGACGCTTCGAACAACAAATGGCTGATCGCCGGCAAGGGCGCGCTGATCATGAACCCGCCGAGCGCCTGGGCCGTGGCCAAGCGCGATGCCCCGCAGGTGGCGGAGCAGTGCTGGACACACGGCTTCCCGACCGGGCCGAAGGGCCGTTTCGCCCCGTTCCTCCCGTTCTTCTGGTCGATCTGGAGCTTCTCCAAGAACAAGCCGGCCGCCAAGAGCCTGCTCGTGCATCTCTCCAAGCCGTCGTCGATCGAGAAGATGGTCGATGCCAGCGGCGGCTACGATCTGCCGGCCTTCAGCAAGCTCAACAAGCTCAAGGTCTGGGCCGAGCAAGGACCGCCCAAGGGGACGATCTTCCACTATCCCGACCCCTATCAGCAGCAGGTGCTGTCCATCGCAGCCTCGCCCGCGCCGCCCAAGGTCGCGCAGCAGATCTATTTCCAGGCCACGCAGACCAAGATGGCCCTGCGCTATGCCCAGGGCGAAAGCATGGAGAAGACACTCGCCTGGGCCGAAGGCGAGTGCGAGGGCTTCCTGCGCAGCTGATCGGATGTTCGTCGCCACGTCTGCGGCCCGCAGCTTGCTTGCGGGCCGCCCCGCCTCGTCCATCGCCACCAGTGAACGGCGGCGATTGCCGGGGATCTCACGAGGAGCCGACACTCATGGTTGATGCCGCCATCGGCGAAACGTCCGTTCCACGCCCCCGCAAAGCTGCCGGCCGCAGTGGTCTGCGCAAGGCGCTGAAGCGAAAATCAACATCGGCCTTCCTGATGACGCTGCCGCTGATCCTGCTGATCGCGCTGCTCGTCATCTACCCTGCGTTCTATTCCGTGCATCTGGCGACGCTGAACAAGTCGATGCAGCGCTTCGTCGGCTTCGGCAATTTCGAGTTCCTGTTCAAGCGCGACACGTTCTGGCTGGTCGTCAAGCAATCCTGCATCTTCGCGATCTCCGCGGTGCTGTTCAAAGCGCTGATCGGCTTCATCGTCGCGCATTTCGTCCACAACATCCCGGCCAAAGGCCAGCGCAAATGGCGCGGCATGCTGCTGGTGCCCTGGGTGATTCCGCCGGCGATGAGCACCTTGGCCTGGCTGTGGCTGTTCGACCCGTCCTACAGCGCCTTCAACTACACGCTGTCGTTCTTCGGCATCGGCCCGATCCCGTGGACCGGCGATGCCGCCTGGGCGCGGTTCTCGGTGATCCTTGTCAATGTCTGGTACGGCGCGCCGTTCTTCATGATCATGTATCTGGCGGCATTGAAATCGGTGCCGGACCAGCTCTACGAGGCGGCTGCGATCGACGGCGCAAATTGGTGGCAGCGGATCTGGTACGTGACCCTGCCGATGATGCGCAACATCATCGCCATCACCACGCTGTTCTCGCTGATCGTCACCTTCGCCAATTTCGACATCGTCCGGATCCTCACTGCGGGCGGCCCGCTCGACAAGACGCACATCTTCGCGACCTGGGCGTTCCGTGTCGGCATCGAGGGCAGCGACATTCCGCTCGGCGCCAGCGTCTCGCTGTTCATGGTGCCGATCCTGGCGGTCGCCGCGATCTTCATCCTGCGCGACGTCAACAAGCGGGGGAACGAATCCTGATGAGCACGATGACCGTCGACAAGGCCGGCCCGACCCGCAATGTCAAATACGGCTCGATGAGCCGCGATCGTGCCTGGGCGCTGCGCTGGTCGTATTTCTTCCTGGTGCTGTTCGCGATCTTCTCGCTGGTGCCGCCCTTCTACATGCTGATCACCTCGCTGAAGGGCAGCGCCGAGATCTCGGCCGCGACCAATCCGTGGTGGGTCTTCCACCCCACCCTCGAGAACTACGTCGCCCTGCTGAGCTCGAACCAGTTCCTGCGCTTCTTCTTCAACTCGGCCATGGTCTCGATCATCGTCGTGATCATCACCATGCTGATCAGCATTCCCGCCGCCTTCGCGCTGTCGCGGATGAAGTTCTGGGGCTCGGCGACGCTCGCGACCGGCGTCTTTCTCACTTACCTCATCCCGGACAGCCTGCTGTTCATTCCGCTGTTCAAGATGTTCGCGCTGATCGGCGATGTCACCGGCATCCAGCTGATCAACCGCTGGTACGTGCTGCTGTTCATCTATCCGACGCTGACGGTGCCGTTCTGCACCTGGATCATGATCGGCTATTTCGCCTCGATTCCCAAGGAGCTCGACGAGGCCGCGATCATCGACGGCGCCTCCTGGCTGCAGACCTTGACGCGGATCTTCATTCCGGTCGCCCTGCCCGGCCTGATCGCCGCGACGATCTTCGCGTTTACTGTCTCCTGGGCGCAGTTCCTGTATCCGCTGGTGTTCACGACCTCGGCCGACCAGCTGGTGCTGCCGGTCGGTATCGTCACCACGCTGATCAAGGGCGACGTTTTCAACTGGGGTCAGATCATGACAGGTGCGCTGCTGGGCGCCGCGCCGCCGCTGATCATCTACGCGTTCCTGATGGACTACTACATTGCCGGCCTGACCGCTGGCGCGACCAAAGGCTGATGACGGGGGTTGATCCGAGATGGCTGAAGTGAGCTTGCGCAAGGTCGTGAAACGTTACGACGACGTCGAGGCCGTCCGCGGCATCGATCTCGACATCGCCGATCACGAGTTCGTGGTGCTGGTCGGCCCCTCCGGCTGCGGCAAGTCGACGACGTTGCGGATGATCGCGGGTCTCGAGGACATCTCGGACGGCGACATCTCGATCGGCGGCGATGTCGTCAACGACGTGCCGCCGAAGGACCGCGACATCGCGATGGTGTTCCAGAACTACGCACTCTATCCGCACATGACCGTGGCGGAAAACATGTCGTTCGGGCTGCGCCTCAAGCACTATCCCAAGGCCGAGATCAAGAGCCGCGTCGCGGAGGCCGCGCGCATGCTCGATATCGCCGACCTCATCGACCGCAAGCCGAAGCAGCTGTCCGGCGGCCAGCGCCAGCGCGTTGCGATGGGCCGCGCCATCGTGCGCAATCCCAAGGTGTTCCTGTTCGACGAGCCGCTGTCCAATCTCGATGCCAAGCTGCGGGTGCAGATGCGCATCGAGATCAAGAAGGTGCACCAGAAGGTGCGCACCACGACGGTCTATGTCACCCATGACCAGGTCGAGGCGATGACCTTGGCCGACCGCGTCGTCGTCATGAACAAGGGCCGCATCGAGCAGATCGGCACGCCGACGGAACTCTATCACAATCCGGCAACGCGCTTCGTCGCGGGCTTCATCGGCTCGCCGGCGATGAACTTCGTGCCCTGCCGGCTCGAGGAGGCCGATGGCCGGCTTCACATGCGGCTCACCGATCGCATCGCCTTCCCGCTGCCGCCGGCGCGCGCCGCGCGCTATCAATCCGTGTCGCGGAATGAGCCGTTGCTGCTCGGCATCAGGCCGGAGCACATTACCGAAACGAGACCGCATGCCGAGCCCGGGATCGAGACGTTCGAGGCCATGCTCGACGTCACCGAGCCGATGGGCATGGAGACGCTGGTCTACTTCAGCCTCAACGACACGCCTGTCTGCGGGCGCGTCAATCCCAATGCCGGCGCGCGGGATGGCAGCCCTCTGCGCATGGCAATGGACCTCAACAACATGCACCTGTTAAATGAAGCGACCGGGCTCGTGATCTGACGAGCACAAGAAGCTTCAAGGGCAGGACATGACCACCAGGACGGCGACCAACAAGAACAAGATCCTCGTCACGGAATCCTTCTCGGCCAAGGGACGCGCGCTGCTCGCGGCGCGCGACGACGTCGAGATGATCGAATTCCCCAACATGATCTCGGCGGCGGACTTCTCCGCGCTGCTCACCTCGCACGCACCCGTGCATGGCGTCGCGCTCGGCGCCACCCGTTTCGGCGAGCCGGAGCTGATCGCGGCCGGCGACATGAAGGTCGTGACCCGGATCGGCGTCGGCTTCGACGCGGTCGACGTGCCGGCGCTCTCCAGGCACAAGGTGCCGCTGATGGTCGCTGGCACCGCGAACTCGCCCTCGGTCGCCGAACAGGCGCTGTTCATGATGCTGACGCTCGCCAAGCGCGCCACCGAGATGCATGCGATGGTCAAGGACGGCACCTGGGGCTCCCGCCTCGGCGTGCTGCCGTTCGACCTCTACGGTAAGGCCGTGCTGATCATCGGTTTCGGCCGCATCGGCACCCGCACCGCCAAGCGCTGCCTCGCGATGGAGATGCAGGTGCTGGTCTACGACCCCTACAAGCCTGCCGCCGACATCACCGCCGCCGGCTGCGAGCCGGTTGCCGACCTCGACGCCGCGCTGCCGCGCGCCGACTTCGTCAGCATCCACTGTCCGAAGACGCCGGAGACGATCGGCCTGTTCAATGCCGCGCGTCTCAGGCTGATGAAGCCGACGGCGTACCTGATCAACACCGCCCGCGGCGGCCTGGTCGACGAAGCCGCGCTCTACGATGCGCTGTCGTCCGGCCGGCTCGCCGGTGCCGGTCTCGACGTGTTCGAGCAGGAGCCGCCGCCGGTCGGCCACGCGCTGCATGCGCTGCCCAACGTGATCATGGCGCCGCACGTCGCCGGCGTCACCCGCGAGGCCGTCGACCGCATGAGCGAGCAGACGGCGCGCAACATCCTCAGCGTGCTGGACGGCGAGCCAATCCGGCAGAACGTGATCAATCAGGACGTGCTGTAACGGTCTTCGTCCCCGGGGGCTCGACACGCGACGGCCGTCTCTCTTCCGTTTCGGGAGGCGGTAGTCGCGCCACGGTAGGCGGAACTCGGGGCGATGCTCACCGCTTTGTTGCCCAAATTTGAACGCATTGTTGCATCTCGCCTAAATCTCGCTACAACTGTGACTATTGGCGCCGGCGTTCACGCGCGCCATTAGGAACAGAGGCGGCGATGAGTGTTGCGACGGAGCATGCGCTCGCAACGATAGCGAGCATTTTGGATCAGCCGGAAACGGTCAAGCCGGCGGACAAGGTGCCGTCTGCCAAGAAGGCTGCTGCGACCGTCGTGACCTCCGATCAGGCCGACGGCTACACCAAGGTCGGCCCCGGCCCCATCTCCGCGATTCGCTTCCGCTGGACCGCCCGCCGCGGCGACGACGGCTATTACGTCGATGAGACCGTTGGACCGACCTCGATTGCCGTCAGCAGCGGGCCGATGTCGGCCGAGGCCGCGGTCAAGACGGTGGATACCAGGGCGCGCGAGGCGATCGAACGGTTCGAGGCGCTCAAGAATGAGATGACCGGCAAGGGCCCGTTCGCGGCGCTGGGGCCTGGCGAGACGTAGCTGAGAGCTCCCCATCCGTGCTTGCGCGTCCTGCGCTGACTCCTGTCTGTGTCGGTCGCCAGTGGCGGCGCAATCCGGGCACCGCGTTTGTCTCGCGGTGCGGGAGAAACAACCGGTCGAGCCAGAACCCCGACGCAGGGCTGTCGCATATGACGACGCGGAGCTGTCCCGGGCATCCACGTCGTTCTGAGGGGTGCCGGCCCACGTGGATGGCCGGGACAAGCCCGGCCATGACGAAGTAGAGAAAGACGGGCACATCCTGCGATCTTGATATGCGATCGCCATGCCCGACGGGGGCGATGGCGATTGCGCCATGACGGCTGCGGCGTCCATGCCGTCTCCCCCCTCGTCCGACGACACCGCCTCGTATAAGAAGGACCTCGTTGAACTCGAGCTGAGGTGTTGCCTGATGGGATTTCTCGATCGCGCGTTGTCTGTCCTGGCCGGACTTGTTGTCGTGTTCAGTCTTGCGGCGCCTGCCGCTGCCGATCAGGCGTCGCGCCTCGACGAGATCATGCAGCGCGGCAGCCTTCGGGTCGGCATGACCGGCGACTACAAGCCCTTTACCTATCTCGACAAGGCCACCGGCAAGTTCTCCGGCTTCGACGTCGACATGGCCGAGTCGCTCGGCAAGGCGCTCGGCGTGAAGGTGGAGTTCGTCCCGACCAGCTGGCCGCAGCTGATGAAGGATTTCGAGGCCGACAAGTTCGACGTCGCGATGGGCGGCGTGTCGATCACGCTCGACCGCCAGAAGAAGGGCTATTTCTCAACGGCGATCATGCGCGAGGGCAAGACTCCGATCGCGCGCTGCAGCGACACCTCGAAGTACCAGACCCTCGCCGACATCGACAAACCGGGCACCCGCGTCGTGGTCAACCCCGGCGGCACCAATGAGCGCTTCGCCCGCGCCCACATCAAGGCCGCCGACATCCGCGTCCACACCGACAACGTCACCATCTTCGACGAGATCGCCAAGGGCGACGCCGACCTGATGATGACCGACGCTTCGGAGACCCGCTACCAGCAGAAGCTGCACCCGGGCGTGCTCTGCGCCGTCCACCCCGACAAGCCGTTCGACTTCTCCGAGAAGGCCTATTGGCTGCAGCGCGACGTCGCGCTCAAGGCCTTCGTCGACCAGTGGCTGCACATCTCGACCGAGAACGGCAGCTATCAGGCGATTTACAAGTCCTGGTTCGATTGAAGGATGACCTGATCCGGAGCGCCCCCTGGGCCAGCCCCGTGGGCTGGCCCCTCGTATGGAACAGATCAAGGAAAGACACATCCCGACAGTTCCGATTGCGCCGGCGATGCCGCTGCCTTCGAGGCGACACGCGTCGTGATTAAGATCGGAAAGAACTCTCCTGGCAATCGTGCGCGGGACACCGTCGGTCTGAAACCCAGTGTAACGGATCGGACGTCTTAAGGAGTCCGCCATGGCCTCGAACTTCTCGACGATCGGCTTGGCCATCGACTCCATGAAGGACATGGAAGCGCTCGTGAAACGGGTCATTCCCCTCGCAGAGCGACTGCCTGCCCCGGCCGGTGCATATTATCTTCGCTGGTCAGACCCCAGCGGCGCGGAGCTCTGGATTCAGGTCGACGGAGGCAACGAACTGACCGGGATTAGGCCCCATTGCGCAGGCCTCTCGAACATCAACGTCGGGCTCACCGCCCGGTTTCCTGCCGCGGCGCCAAGCAGCCTCGACGGCGCTTTCCAAGGATGGGCCGACCCCTCGGGCGGCGAGGCGGATATGGGCTGCTATCCGTTCATGTTCGATGCGCCTGACTTTCGCTGTCACGATGGTCTGGCGTTACCCGTTTGCCTGACGGTGCAGGTCGCGGCTTTCGCCCACGACGTCCGCTTCTTCGAGACGGTTGCTGCATACGACGCAAGCCAGACCGACGATGTGAAGTTTGCGTCGCGATCGTTCATCCCTTCTGGTCTGTTTACTCCGTCAGGGGAGTCTGCCGTTCCGCCGCAATCCCGCTCAATATTCGCGGGTCACGTGATTGCGGCGGACAAGAAGGTCAACGCACTGACGGGAGGCGCCTTCTATTGGGCTCTGGTTGAGACCTATGGCGGCACATATGACGTCGTCATCGACGAAGACCTGTTGCCCGATGTCCCCCGTGTCGGAGGCGTGATATCCGGTTCATTCTGGTTGTCCGGCCGCATCGTAGCTCCTAGTGACGAATCCAGCGGCTGAGCGGCCGACCGCACGAGACCGAGGTGCCTCCCGGGCAAAGACAACAGATCATGTCCTTCGAGATCAGGGCCATAGCAGAGCGCGACATCGCAGCATTCCACGCCGTGCTGGACAGCGTCGCGCGCGAGCGGCAATTTCTCTCCTTCCTCGAAGCGCCGCCGCTCGATCAGATCCGTAGCTACGTCCTGAACAACATCGAGAACGGCCAGTCGCAATTCGTCGTCGTCGACGATGGCCGGATCGTCGGCTGGTGCGACATCCTCACCAACACCCGCAAGACGATCTACGCCCATTGCGGCACCCTGGGCATGGGCCTGCTGCCGTCCTGGCGCGGCCGCGGCATCGGTCGCGCGCTCATCCGCCGGACCGTGGACGCTGCGCTCGGCAGCGGACTCACGCGCATCGATCTGACGGTGCGCGAGGCCAATCTCAATGCGATCGCCCTGTACAAATCCGTCGGCTTCGCGACGGAGGGATTGCACCGCAACGCGGTCCGGATCGACGGTTGCTACGAAAACGTGATCTCAATGGCGTTCGTGGCGGACGAAGCTAAGTTGACTGGGACGCCTGACGATGAAGCCTCGCGGTGAACGGCGGATGTCGGCAGCGTGAGCGCCGGTTGCGCGGCTTGCCGCCCAGCTCCCGGCAGATGCTTGTCCAGCCACACCGCGGGCACACGACGGCTGCGACCTCATCATACCCGGACACTTCCTGGTACTCGACGTTCCGATTGCGACACGTCGGACAGCAGGGCTGGACGGAGCCGAGTCGTACGACGATTTTTTCCCATGCCATGGATTGGGATCCTTTGAACTCCGGCGGTCCATGGCATTGGGCGACGCAGTGGATGGGATGTCAACGGTCGAGCCTTCGAGCTGTTGCCGCTCTCACCGCCAGGCCTCTTCTCGATTGCCGGGCACATCTGGGCAGCCGCCTGGGCGAAAGCGCCTGCGTTCGCTATGCTGCACGCTTCAGGTTGTTCGGGGGCACCATGCTATCTCGCCGTGGGTCAATGGTCGCACTGTTGTGCGGCGTTATGACGACCTGTGTTCTGGCCGTCGTCAGCGGCCCTGCGCAATCAGAGGTCCCCATCACGTTCACCGTGCCGCAGAGCCAGATCATGCTGAAGATATCTGAGCCGGCGCTGCGGTCCGATCCCGTGGAGGGTGCAAGGCCCGGCTATTTCAAGCTGAGCCGTGCCCAACCTCTCCTGATCGTCAGCGGCTGGCTCGAGCCGGCGCAGCAATACAAAGGCTTGGACGCGTTCTGGGCAGCCGAGTTGCAGTCTCCGGCACTGACGGGAGCTGCAGCGCCGATGCGTGTCGAGACGCTGCGTGAGGGCACCTGGGAGGTTGTGGCCTATGACGTCTCCCTCCCAGGGCTCGTCCAGTCGCATTTGCGCGCCGAGCGCGTCGAGGCCAATACCTGGATCGATCTGCACCTCTCCACGAGGGTCGCCGACCCGAGCAAGGCCGCTAAGTCGCGCGCCGATCTGCTGAAGGTGTTGCGGCAAGTGCAGGTCGTTCGGAAGTAGGCGCTCCATGAGCAACATACCAGAGCATCTCTGGCGGTATCCAACGCGGGAAGCCGTGCATGCGCTATGCCGCCGGTTTGGCTTTCCTAACGAGCCGGGTATGCAGGACTGGCAGTGGGAAGTGTCAGATCCCACCAGGTCGCGCTCAAGGCCTTCGTCGACCAGTGGCTGCATATCTCGACCGAGAACGGCAGCTATCAGGCGATTTACAAGTCTTGGTTCGATTGACCGAGGGCCTTCGTTGCCCCGCAAAGCGGCTGCCGGTTAGGGCGTGGCCCTGAACCCGGCGCGCCTCCGGTGGGCGGGAGTTCCGAGCCCCATTGCCCTGGCTGGGCTCCAACAGGCCTTCACGTCCAGCGCACCGCTTGCGTAAACTACCCCATAGGGGTATACGAGAGCTGGTGCTATGGATGAGGCAGCCGCGATGACGCAAGTTGACCGGCCTCAACGACTGCTTCTGGACGCGCAATAGATTAGCCTGCGGCCATAAGGCAACTCAGATCTCGATGCGGCTTGTTCGTACCATCCTGGCGTTCGCGATCGCCGTCTCGCTGGCGATACTGCCGAATGGCACCTCGACGTCGGCGGTTACGATGTCGTCGGGCGACATGCAGCCGAGCATGCACATGGCCGTTGGCAGCGACATGTCGATGGACGAGTGCTGTCCCGACGACATGAAGGGGCCGAGTTCCGCTTCGCACGGCTACAAATGCGGCATGGGCTACTGCTGCGCCGGCGGAACGGTTGCGCTCGGCTGTATCAGGCCCGTCGTGCTCGCCCCTGTCGCAATGGCGGCGACCGCGATCGCCATTCCCGCTGATCAGGTGGCATCCCTCCCTAGCGGCCCTCCTCCTTTCAGACCTCCTCGACTCTGATCTCGCACAAGCCGACGCGCGCACTCTCTTTGTCGCGCCATGACTGACGTGCGCGCCTTCGGCGCCACGGCCGAGATCCAATCATGAGGACAGGACCATGCTTTCCAGCACCCGCATCGCGGCTCTCGCCGCCACCCTTTCGCTTGCCACGACCGCTGCTATCGCCGGAGCCGCCGATTACACGTTCGAGCCCGTCACGCCGGAAATGAAGAAGGGCGACGACGTCATCCTCACCGTTCGTCTCACCAACAAGCAGACCGGCAAGCCGGTCGCCGACGCGGTGATCTTCAAGACCCGCATCGACATGGCGCCGGACGGCATGGCCGACATGGAATCCCCGGTGGCGCCGCTGCCCTCCAAGGAGCCGGGCACCTACGCCTTCAAGACCGACCTGCCGATGGCCGGGCGCTACCAGGTCACACTGTCCGCCAAGGTGCAGGGCGAGCCGGAGACGGTCACCGCCAAGGTCATCGTCAAGGCAACGAAGTGAGCGCGCGGGGCGCTCCCGCCGAGCGCCCCTGTTCCCCCAAAGGCAGAGCGCGCCCGTCGCGCACCACGGTGATGCCATGAACATTCCGCGTCTGCTCGCGACCGTTTTGATCGGCGCCAGCCTGGGTCTGGGCGGTCTGTGGTCGATCCAGACCTCGCCTCCGTCGCTCCCCGCCCATCTCGCCGCCGCGGCCGCGGATCGCGTGCCGCTATATTATCGCGACCCGGGCGGCGCCCCCGTCTGGTCGGCACACCCAAAGAAGGACGATCGCGGGCACGACTACCTGCCGGTCTATGACGACGATCAAGCGGCGCCGGAGCCGGTCAAACGGAAGCAGCAGGCGGAGTCCCCGCGCAAGATTCTGTACTACCGCAATCCGATGGGCCTGCCGGACACATCGCCCAGCCCCAAGAAGGACCCGATGGGGATGGACTACGTTCCTGTCTACGAAGGCGACGACACGGATGATGGAGTGGTCAAGCTGTCGCCCGGCAAGATCCAGCGCACGGGCGTGAAGTCGACGCCGGTCGATCGGCGCACGCTCCATGTCGGGGTCAAGGCGCCGGGCACGATCCAGCTCGACGAGCGCCGAGTCTCCGTGATCGCAATGCGGGCCGAAAGCTTCGTACAGAAGGTCGCCGACGTCACCACCGGTGCGCGCGTGAAGGCGGGGCAACCGCTGATGGAGATCTACAGCTCGGCGATCGCCGCGGCCGCTGCCGAGTATCTGTCCACGATCAATTCCAACATCGTTGGCGGTAACGCCACCTACGGCCGCGGCTCTCGGCAGCGGCTGATCAATCTGGATGTGCCGGAGCCGGTCATCATGGCGATGGAGAAGTCGCGCATCGCCCCGGTCACGGTGCAATGGTCCGCGCCGCGGGACGGCATCGTGCTCGAGCGCAACGCGATCGATGGCATGCGCGCCAACCCGGGGGACGCGCTGTTCCGGATCGCCGACATCTCGCTGGTCTGGGCGCTGGTCGACGTTGCCGAACACGACCTTGGCAGCGTCGCCGTGGGGCTGCCTGTGACGATCCGCGCGCGCAGCTTTCCGGGCCGCACCTTCACAGGATCGATTGCAGTGATCTATCCGCAGGTAAACAAGGAGACGCGCACGGCTCGGGTGCGGATCGAGCTTGCCAATCCCGACCTCGCGCTGCTCCCCGACATGTATGTCGACGCCGAGATCGACACGGCCGCCGCGGCGCCGGTGCTCGCCGTGCCGGCCGATGCCGTGCTCGATACCGGCAGCCGCCAGGTGGTCCTGATCGACAAGGGTGACGGCCGCTACGAACCGCGCGCAGTCAAGCTCGGCCGTCGCGGAGCCGGCTACATCGAAGTGCGCGACGGCGTCTCGGAGGGCGAGGCGGTGGTCACCTCCGCCAACTTCCTGATCGATGCCGAAAGCAACCTCAAGGCCGCTCTCAAGAGTTTCTCGGATGCGGGCGAAGCGCAGCTCGCCGGTCACGATCACGGCTCCATGGGAGAGCACAAATGATCGCCCGCATCATCGCGTGGTCGGCGCGCAACCTGCTGCTGGTCCTGTTCGGCACCGGTTTCGCGGCGGCGGCCGGCTTCTACGCGCTCATCCATCTGCCGCTCGATGCCATCCCCGATCTGTCCGACACCCAGGTCATCGTCTACACCGAATATCCCGGCCAGGCGCCGCAGGTGATCGAGGACCAGGTCACCTATCCCCTGACCACGGCGATGCTGACCGTGCCGAAATCGAAGGTCGTGCGCGGCTTCTCGTTCTTCGGCGTGTCGTTCGTCTACGTCATCTTCGAGGACGGCACCGACATCTACTGGGCGCGCTCGCGGGTGATGGAATTCCTGAACAGCGCGGCCTCGCGGCTGCCGGCGGGAGTCACACCGACCATCGGGCCTGACGCCACCGGCGTCGGCTGGGTCTACCAATACGCCGTCATGTCGAAGGAGCTGAACCTCGCCGATACCCGCACGCTGCAGGATTGGAACCTGAAATTCGCGCTCGCCAAGGCCGAGGGTGTCGCCGAGGTCGCGAGCATCGGTGGCTTCGTCAAGCAGTACAACGTGGTGCTCGATCCGCAGCGCATGCGCGACCGCGGCATCTCCCTGCAGAAGATCCGCGACGCGATCCGAGCCAGCAACGCCGACGTCGGCGGTCGCACCGTCGAGCTCTCCGAGTTCGAATATGTCATCCGCGGCAAGGGCTATCTGAAAAGCATCAACGATCTCGGCAACATCGTGCTCAAGACCTCCGGCGGCACGCCCGTCTTGTTACGCGATGTCGCCAATGTCGAGCTCGGGCCCGACGAGCGGCGCGGCATTGCCGAGCTCAACGGCGAGGGCGAGGTCGCCAGCGGCATCGTGCTGCAACGCTTCGGCGTCAACGCCCTCGACGTGATCGAGAACGTGAAGAAGCGCTTCAAGGACATCGCGAGCAGCCTGCCCAAATCGGTCGAGATCGTTCCGGTCTATGACCGCTCGAACCTGATCTATGCCGCCATCGACACGCTCAAGCACACGCTGCTCGAGGAGAGCCTCGTCGTCGGCTTCGTCTGTATCGTGTTCCTGCTGCACGTCCGCAGCGCCCTGGTCGCGATCCTGATGCTTCCCGTGGGCGTGCTGATGGCGTTCGGCGCGATGAAGCTGCTGGGCCTCGGCTCCAACATCATGAGCCTGGGCGGCATCGCGATCGCAATCGGCGCAATGGTGGATGCCGCGATCGTCATGATCGAGAACGCCCACAAGCACCTCGAGCGCGCCAAGCCCGACCAGTCGCGCGTGCAGGTCCTGATCGACGCGGCCGCAGAGGTCGGCCCTGCCCTGTTCTTCAGCCTGCTGATCATCACGGTGTCGTTCATGCCGATCTTCACGCTGGAATCGCAGGAGGGCCGGCTGTTCAGCCCACTTGCCTTCACCAAGACGTTCGCGATGGCGGCGGCGGCGCTGTTGTCGGTGACGCTGGTGCCGGCCTTGATGGTCATCTTTGTCCGCGGCAGGATCATTCCCGAGCACCGCAATGTCATCAACCGTGTCCTGATCTGGATCTACCGTCCGGTGATCAAGGGTGTGCTGCGGGTCAAGGCGCTCGTCATCCTCGCGGCAGTCGCCGTGCTCGCCGTGACTGTCTGGCCAGCGCGCCAGCTCGGCACTGAGTTCATGCCCAGCCTGAACGAGGGCACGCTGCTCTATATGCCGACCACCCTGCCCGGCATCTCCGTGACCAAGGCAGCCGAGCTGATGCAGATGCAGGACCGCATCATCAAGTCGTTCCCGGAGGTCGCCTCGGTCTATGGCAAGGCTGGACGGGCCGCGACCGCGACTGATCCTGCGCCAACCGAAATGTTCGAGACGGTGGTGAACCTCAAGCCTGGGGATCAGTGGCGTCCCGGCGTCACGATCGACGGCCTGATTGCCGAGATGGACAAGGCGCTGCAATTCCCCGGAGTTTCCAATGCCTGGACCATGCCGATCAAGGCGCGCATCGACATGCTCTCGACCGGCATCCGCACACCCATCGGCGTCAAGGTGATGGGCACGGATCTCGGCGAGATCGACCGTCTGGCCAAGCAGGTCGAGCGGGTGATCAAGACCGTGCCCGGAACGTCGTCGGCCTACGCCGAGCGTGGGATCGGCGGCTATTACCTCGAGATCACGCCGGACCGCGAGGCCCTTGCCCGCTATGGTCTGCTGATCCAGGACGTCCAGGACACCATCGCGGCGGCGCTCGGTGGCCAGACCGTCACGGCGACGGTTGAAGGCCGCCAGCGCTTCACGGTCAACATGCGCTACCCGCGCGATCTCCGCGACAATCCCAAGGCCATCGCCAGCGATGTCCTGGTGCCCATGCCCTCCGGAGGCGCCGTGCCGCTCGGCGAGGTCGCCAAGGTGGAGCCGGCCCGCGGACCAACCTCGATCCGGACCGAGAACGGGCAGCTCGCGACCTACATCTATGTCGATATCCGCGACCGCGATATCGGCAGCTACGTCGCCGACGCGCAGCGCGCCGTCACCGAGAGCATTCAGTTTCCGGCCGGCACCTACGTGGTCTGGAGCGGGCAGTATGAGTATCTGCAGCGCGCCGCCGCCCGCCTGAAGATCGTCATTCCGGTGACACTTACTATCATCTTCCTGCTGCTCTATCTGAACTTCAGGGCCATGACGGAGACCTTGATCGTCATGCTGTCGCTGCCGTTCGCGCTGGTCGGCGGCATCTGGATGATGTGGTGGCTCGGCTTCAATCTGTCGGTCGCCGTCGCCGTGGGCTTCATTGCGCTCGCCGGTGTAGCCGCCGAAACGGGCGTCGTGATGCTGATCTATCTCGACCACGCGTTGACCGCAATGAAGGCCAGGCGAGAGGCCGACGGCGCGCCGCTGACCCGCCAGGATCTCCAGGAGGCGATCATGGAGGGCGCCGTCGAACGCGTCCGCCCGAAGATGATGACCGTAGTCGCGATCATGGGCGGCCTGCTGCCGATCATGTGGAGCACCGGCACGGGGTCGGAGATCATGCAGCGCATTGCCGTGCCGATGATCGGCGGCATGATCTCGTCGACGTTGCTGACCTTGATCGTGATCCCCGCCATCTTCGGCCTGGTGAAGGGACGCGGGCTGTCGCCCGACAGCATAACAGCGCGCGGCTTGCCTGCGGATGGATCGAAAGGCGTGGCAAAGGCAGCTTGAGCCCGAAGCTTCGATAGCGCGCGTCGCGCTTCGGCCCGGCATTCCCTGCGCCCTCTCACTTTTGAAGAGGGTTCGGCTGATGGATCACTCGGACGTGGATGCGTCGCGAGACAGCAACGTCATGTATGGATTGCTCGTGCCACACATTCGGTGTCGTCCCGGCCTTGAGCCCATACTCACAGGCCGTTGTTTGTGGCAGGCGCGGAGAGGTAGTCGGCTCCGACACCACGTTCGGTGGCTATGGTCCCGGCTCGGTGGCCGGGACGACGGCGGAGTGTGCCGCGGGAGCATGGCTCACCGCGACACGGCGCCGTCAGAAACGCCCTCAGCCGTTGCGGTACGTGTAGCTGTAGCCGTTGATCGCCGGAGCGCCGCCGAGATGGGCGTAGAGCACCTTGGAGCCCTCCGGGAAGTAGCCCTTCTTGACCAGGTCGATCATGCCCTGCATCGACTTGCCCTCGTAGACGGGGTCGGTGATCATCGCCTCGGTGCGGGCGGCGAGGCGAATGGCCTCGTTGGTCTCGGCGCTCGGCACGCCATAGGCCGGATAGGCGTAGTCGTTGAGGATGACGATCTCGTCGTCGCGCACCTTGCGGCCGAGCTCGACGAGCTCCGCGGTGTTGTCGACGATCTGGCGCACCTGGGCACGGGTCTGCTCCGGCGTGCCGGAGGCGTCGATGCCGATGACGCGGTCGGCGCGGCCGTCGGCGGCGAAGCCGACGATCATGCCGGCCTGAGTCGAGCCGGTCACGACGCAGACGATGATGTAGTCGAACTTGATGCCCATCTCGGCTTCCTGCGCCCTCACCTCCTCGGCGAAGCCGACATAGCCGAGGCCGCCGAACTTGTGCACCGACGCGCCGGCCGGAATGCCGTAGGGCTTGCCGCCGGCGTCCTTCACCGACTGAATCGCATTCTCCCAGCTCTTACGGATGCCGATGTCGAAGCCGTCCTCGACGATGCGGCTGTCGGCGCCCATCAGGCGGGTCATCAGGATGTTGCCGACGCGGTCATAGACGGCGTCCTCGTGCGGCACCCAGCTCTCCTGCACCACCACGCATTTCATGCCGATCTTGGCGGCGGTCGCCGCCACCATGCGGGTGTGGTTCGACTGCACGCCGCCGATCGACACCAGCGTGTCGGCGTTCGACTCGATCGCGTCGGGCACGATGTATTCGAGCTTGCGCAGCTTGTTGCCGCCCATGGCGAGGCCGGAGTTGCAGTCGTCGCGCTTGGCGTAGATCTGCACTTTGCCGCCGAGGGCGGCCGTCAGGCGCGGCAGATGCTCGATCGGGGTGGTGCCGAAGGTGAGCGGATACTTCTTGAACTTGTCGAGCCGAAGCACGGGGTCTCTCCGTGGATGGTGATTGTGTCGGGTGGAAACATACGAAAAAGCCTGCGAAAGGTGCTCTCTTTATTGGCCAGCATTTACATGCTTACGTCGGCTCAAAGCCGAATTGCCGACTGCTTCTCTCACCAGGTAGCCAATTGATGAAAGAACCTTCCAACACCGATCTCGACCGCGTCGATCGCCGCATCCTGCAGCTGTTGCAGAAGGACGGGCGGACCAGCAACGCCGAGCTTGCCGCCGCCGTCCATGTCAGCCCCGCGACCTGCCACCGCCGCACCCAGCGCCTGTTCGAGGACGGCTATATCAGGACCGTGCGCGCGCAGGTCGCCCCCGAGAAGGTCGAGCGCAGCGCGCTGGTGCTGGTCGGCGTGGTGCTCGACCGCTCGACGCCGGAGAGCTTTCGCACCTTCGAGGCCGCGATCCGCAAGCTGAAATTCGTGCTCGACTGCCACCTCGTCGCCGGCGATTTCGACTACTTCCTGAAGATCCGCGTTCGCGACATGAACGACTTCAACCGCATGCACGGTGACCAGCTGATCTCGCTGCCGGGCGTGCGCCAGACGCGCACTTTCTTCGTGATGAAGGAGGTCGTCGACAATGCGCCGCTGGATTTCTGACCGGAGCAGGCTTTGAACCGAGCTTGCCGCATCAGCGACTTAATTGCGCGTGAGCTCGCTCACATCAGCAACCGACATCGCGGAGATCCTGATGAAGAGGCTGTTGGCCGTTGCTGCCGTGGTTCTGGCCAGCGGTGCCGCCCAGGCGCAGTACGTAATCGAGTATGGCGGCAAGACCATCCGGATCGACCCCGACCGTGGCACGGTGCAGATCCCCGGCGTCTACGACAACACCGAGCAGAAGAAGGCCAAGCGGACCAAGCGCGACCAGGACACGGCGGCCAAGCCGCCGGTAGCTGCGGACAAGCCGGTCACCGCGCCAGCCGAAGCCGCGGCCCCGCAACCGCAGGCCCCCGCTGCGGCGGCCCCTGCCCCCGCTCCCGC